>NZ_CP028414.1:854053-1192329 GCF_000148585.2 Streptococcus mitis NCTC 12261 | reverse complement strand
TAAATCAACTGGATTTTACTTTCTTGGGTCATTATTGCTTTATCCTACCTTTTTTATCCTATATACTTTGTCTATTGGTAAATTAAGAAGTAAGGTTTCTTTATTACTTTTTTACTCATTATTTCCACTTGGATTTTGGGATGTCATCAAAAATTTTTTAGGTTACTTTATAATTTCTAAGATTCCAATATTGTATAGACTATATGAAACTAATCTAGGAACAATGATTTTCTCTTTATTAGCTGAAATTATTGTGTTTTTTCTTATTAGTCTCTTTCGATATAATTTTAGTCATTTAAAAATAAAGAACTTGGATAGAAAGACAAAATTTATTTTAATTACTGCGGATATTTTAATGCTAGCCTATTTTATCTTACCATCTTATATAAACTACAGTGATAAAGTAAGTTGGGATAGAATGTTGGATTATAAAGAATTATGGACAGCAGTTTACTTTTTATTGTTTATTTGTTTTGTTAATCTCTTGGATAGAAGATTACTTCAAGAACTACAGGAGAAAGTCGTTCTACAAAAAGAAATTCAATTGCAAAATCTTAGTAATTATAGTCAACAAGTTGAGGGGCTGTATCAAGAAATTAGAAGCTTTAGACATGATTATGCTAATATTTTATCGAGCTTAAAAATAGGTATAGATCAAAAAGATATTAATCTGGTTTCTCAAGTTTATGATAGTGTTTTGAAAAATTCTGGTGAAAAATTAAAAGGCAAGCGTTTTGATGTAGCACATCTAAGAAATATCAATGATTTGGCGTTAAAGAGTTTACTATTATCTAAGTTATCGGAGGCCCAAAACTTATCTGTTCCAGTTTCCCTGGAGATTGGTGAACAGTTCTCTATAAAAAATATGGAACAAATAGACTTCTTAACAATTACTTCTATCTTGTTAGATAATGCTATAGAGTCCGCAGCAGAAGGAGGAATAGCAGTTTGTTTCCTTGAGGATACAGAATGGAATAAATTAGTCATGATTGTAAAAAATTCTACTTTAGAAAGAGAGATAGAATTGAGAGATATATTCAAGCGTGACAATTCTTCAAAAGGCGTAGGTCGGGGTATAGGATTGGCCAATGTTCGGAGAATTTTAAAATCTTATCCAAATGTATGTTTGAAAACAACAAGTAAAAATTATGTCTTTACACAGATCTTGGAAATAGAACTTTAAAAGAATCCCCCTTAAAATATTCTATAGAATATTTTAAGGGGGATTCTTTTGTTATGACTTTATATACATTATTTTTTAGCTAGTTCCTGTAAATGAGTTAGGAAATAGTCATAACAATAAAACTGGGCAAAAAAGCTAGAGTGACGACTTCACAATATCTAGCAGCGATTTGTGGAATAAATTTTAAAATGATTTATTTTTAATCTTGAAAGGTTACAAATCATGAAAAAATACGTTTCGTGATGAAAATCGTACATTTTAAGACTTAGCGGTAAAAATCTCTGTTGTTCTGCTATACTGAACTTGTCAAGGTTATAATCTGACAAAAATAATAAAAATTAATATGGAGGTATTCCCCATGGAAACAAAGACAACGATTCAATTTGATGTTTTGGATACCGAAATGTTGGCTAGTATTGAGGGAGGAACAGCTAGTGCAGGGGAAGTTTGCACATTAGCAGGAGCAATGATTGGTAGTTTGGTTGCACCAAGAGCTGGAACTTGGGCTGGAGGTGTTTTATGAGCACAATATTGCACAGCTATATGGGCTATCGCTAGATTTTTATAGAAAAGGGGTTAGTTGATGGAAAGTGGTGAATTTAGGCTAATTTTAGCTCTTTTTATATCTTTTTTTATAATAGGTGTGATTGGAATAGTTCTAAATGTTCCAATAAGCGAAGTTTTAGTTCTTTCTGTAGGTAGTGTGTTTTTTGAGTTGCTGATTCACTTATTAACGCATAATAAGAAGAGAGGAAACATTAGTTTTGAACTATGCTTTAATCGATACAAGCAATTTATTAAAAAGATTTTAGCACCTACATTTTTTCTGTTACTATTATCAATTATTTTTGTCGTTATAGATGGTTATAAGTCGTCATCTGTATTATTTTATACTCATATATTTGTAGTGTTATTTACAGTAGTATACATTATTTGCTCGAATAATATCGAATTACATATTTCAAAAAAAGAATGAGTTAGCGTTTTACTTATAGTATATAATAATAAATTATTTTGAGACATAGTAGTAAAGTGATTGAGCTATAGATATGATGAGGATGGAAATATGGAGATTGTTATAATGAACATAGTTAATTATCTCTTGCTAAAGATTGAATGGATAGTAAGTAATATCTTTATAAAAATGAGCATACTTTGGATGCTTATTTGGTTTCTATACTATTTAAAGAGTGATTTAGCAATGTATTTCTTGTTTTTTGGAAATGGCTTTTTATTATTGCTAATAATTTTTCGATTTGCACTGTATCAAATTAAACTAGTAATGCAGAATGATATTAACTAATTATGTCTAAATCATATTTTTGGTAATCAGATTATAATCATTCTGGACTTTTTCAAGACTTTTTGATAACTCCGATAATGTGTCTATTTAAATTTGAAGATAAGTGGAGTTAGCAACATGTAAATACTTTGTGATAAAAATCGATTTTGTTTTGCTATACTGAACTTGTCAAGGTTATAATCTGACAAAAGATTTCTATTATATACGAGATATTCATCATGGATACAAAAACAATAGAACAAGTTAATGTGTTCAAAGCTGATGCTCTTTCTATTATTGTGTTGAAGGAGGTAAAAATGATTTGGCATGTATTTCAGGTAGGGCAGGGATGACTGAGATAGGCTTTTTATACGCTGGACCTGCTGGTGCTGCGATTCTAGGTGGTGATACAGCTATGCGAGTTTGCTAAAAAGAGAGGATGTACAATGAATAGTTCAATGAGTCAGTTTTCAATTCTAAAAAACAGTGATTTACAAGAGTACTCTGGTGGATTAAATCCCACTTGTGGAGTATGAGTTGGTATGTCAATTTATATAGGTCTAACTGCATTTACTGGTCTTGTTGGTGTTGCATTTGCGATTTCAACAGGCGGGCTAGCGGCAGGTAGTTTTTGTTTATAACGAGAAAAGTAATTAGTATATTTTACATTATTTCTCTAGGAGTCTTGTCTTTACTAAAGTCACAAGATATTGTTGATATCATAGCCACTCTACTATTAATTTGTATAGGTTTAAAAGGAATAAACCAAAAGGGAATTTTATAAGGTTGTGATGACGATACTTTTTCGCCTCATTACATGTTTGGACAATGTTTCATCTGTTAATTTCCAAATTGAGAATGGGGATATTGTAACTAAGTGTGATTTTGAGTTAACTAAAGATGTCATGGCTAATGGTTGGATATCATCATTGGGTAGGAGCTATTGTCTTTCAGGTTATAGAGGATAATTTATGGATAAGAGAACAGAAGAAATTCTCAATAAGGTTTACAATTTGATTTTAGATACAGAGATTCATAAAAATGAACGAGATATTTTATTACGTTATAAAACTCTATTAGAGAATACAAAAAATGAACAGAGAGTTGTCATGGAGTTGGCAGAAGCTCTTCGTCAGCAGGCTGTTAGTGGGATTCATAGTCAGAAATCATTGAGCCCAAAGGTTGCGACATTTTATAAAGAAATTGCCACATATGGAGAATTGAGTAAAAATCTAGCTCAAGGATTAATTTCTTTTGGTATAACGAGATAAGGAAAAATGAGCAGAAAAAACTTACCAAATTTGTAACAAGATAAAAAATTAATATAAATGTAAGGAAATATTCGTGATGAATACAAAGGTGAAACAATTTGAAGTAATGGATGAAGCAATGCTATCCAGCATTGAAGGTGAACTCTCATGTTTTGAGAAGGGATTGTTTCTTTAAGGGGATATGGTGGAGCTATTATAGGCTTTTGGATAGGAACTGAATTTTTTTCTACGAAATAGAAAGTTGAGGTACAAATGAAGCAGCGTTTGATAATTGCAATTAGTTTTATAATGACTGGGATAGTCATTAACATTTTATTCAAATCAAATACTATTATTCATAAATTTATTGCTATATTAGGTCTGAGTATGTATTATAGAGGTGTTTTTAGAGAGTATAAAAAATTTAAAAACAATTCAGATTTTGATTTAATTCTGTATATAACAGGATTAAATCCTTTTTGTTTTATGAGAACGAACTATCTATACAGAAACACTACATTATAGACTGCAAATTGAGTTTAAAAATGGTATAATGGTAAAGTTATATAGTCCCGATAAGATGGTAGAAATTTCTATTTTTTCTTTCGAGTCGCAACTCGCAAAGAATGACGGCTCAAAAGTCGTTCGTCATTCTACGGTTGCCGCTATAATGCGGTCACCCTATGCGCCTTACTAGCTTCAGAAATAAAAAAGTATCGTTTTTATTTCTTACGCGTTGTAACTCTTAGAAAATGAAAATACCTATCAGTACTTTGTAACTCTATAACACTATTTTTAAGGGGGGACATTTTTATGTCAGAACGTAAATTATTCACGTCTGAATCTGTATCTGAGGGGCATCCAGATAAGATTGCAGACCAAATTTCGGATGCGATTTTGGATGCTATTTTAGCTAAAGATCCAGAGGCGCACGTTGCTGCTGAGACAGCTGTATATACTGGTTCAGTCCATGTTTTTGGTGAAATATCTACAAATGCTTATGTGGATATTAACCGTGTGGTTCGTGATACCATTGCAGAGATTGGCTACACTAATACAGAATATGGTTTTTCTGCTGAGACTGTAGGAGTACATCCATCTTTGGTGGAACAATCTCCTGACATTGCCCAAGGTGTTAACGAAGCCTTGGAGGTTCGTGGAAATGCAGATCAAGATCCGCTGGACTTAATTGGTGCTGGAGACCAAGGTCTCATGTTTGGCTTTGCAGTGGATGAAACAGAAGAGCTCATGCCTTTGCCAATTTCACTCAGTCATAAATTGGTTCGTCGTCTGGCAGAACTTCGTAAGTCTGGGGAAATTAGCTATCTTCGCCCAGATGCTAAATCACAAGTTACGGTTGAGTATGATGAAAATGACCGTCCAGTACGTGTGGACACAGTTGTTATTTCAACTCAGCACGATCCAGAAGTCAGCAACGAACAAATTCACAATGATGTCATTAATAAGGTTATCAAAGAGGTTATTCCAGCCTCTTACTTGGATGAGCAAACCAAATTCTTCATCAATCCTACTGGTCGTTTTGTAATCGGTGGACCGCAAGGGGACTCAGGTTTGACTGGTCGTAAGATCATCGTAGATACTTATGGTGGCTACTCTCGTCACGGTGGTGGTGCCTTCTCTGGTAAAGATGCGACTAAGGTGGACCGTTCAGCCTCTTATGCGGCTCGTTATATTGCCAAGAATATCGTTGCAGCAGGCCTTGCTAAGAAAGCAGAAGTGCAATTGGCCTATGCCATCGGTGTTGCGCAGCCTGTCTCTGTTCGTATCGATACCTTTGGTACAGGAACAGTAGCCGAAAGCAAGCTTGAAAAAGCAGCCCGTCAAATCTTTGACCTTCGCCCTGCAGGAATTATCCAAATGCTGGACCTCAAGCGTCCAATTTACCGTCAAACAGCGGCTTATGGACACATGGGACGTACAGATATTGACCTTCCATGGGAACGTTTGGACAAGGTAGATGCTTTGAAAGAAGCAGTAAAATAAGATTTTAAGAGGGAGTTCCCCTCTTTTTAATATACTATTTCCTCTAAAATAATTGAAATTATAGCCTGAATTTGATATGATATCTCTATGGATAAAAGTAGAGCAAAACGTGTTGAGCACGATAAAAAGAGAATCGGTTTAATAGCCCTGGTAGCTATCTTTTCGGTAAGTATTTGTGTCCTTGGTTCAATGATTGGATACAAAGTATATACAAAGCAAAGTTTCGAACAAAAAATTGAGTCTTTAAAAAATGATAAAGATAATCAATTGAGTGAGGGAAATCAGAAAGATCATTTTCGTAAGGGACAAGCCGAAGTAATTGCCTATTATCCTCTCCAAGGGGAGCAAGTGATTTCGTCTATAAAGGGAATCATGACACAGGATATTAAAGACAATCTAGAGGATAAGGAAAATCTGGTTTTTTATTATACGGAGAAACAGGATTCAACTTTAAAAGGGATTGTCAACCGAAGTGTGGTGAAACAAGTCTATGATTTAACTTCTTCAAAAGTTGAAGAGACTGAAAAAACTAGTCTGGCAAAAGTACATTTGACAGAAGATGGTAAACCTTTTACACTTGATCAATTATTTTCAGATGCTAGTAAGGCCAAAGAGAAACTGATAAAAGAACTGACTTCTTTTTTACAGGATAAGAAATTGGAGCAAGAAAAGATTGATCAAGTTGTTAAAGGTTTCTCTGACCAAGACTTGTCTGCATGGAATTTTGATTACAAGGATAGTCAGATTATCCTTTATCCAAGTCAGTCAGTTGAAAATCTAGACGAGATTGCCTTGCCAGTATCTAGTTTCTTTGAAGTTATTCAGTCCTCTTATTTATTAGATAAGGATGCAGAGCTATATAAGGCTTATTATGAAAAGAAAAATCGTAAAGTAGTGGCCCTGACTTTTGATGATGGACCAAATCCTGCAACGACAAATCAAGCATTAGATACTCTTTCCAAGTATGGTATCAAGGCAACTTTCTTTGTGCTAGGTAAGAATGTTTCTGGAAATGAAGAGATTTTGAAACGCATGAAATCGGATGGACATGTCATTGGAAACCATAGTTGGAGTCATCCAGTGCTTTCAAAACTTTCCCTTGATGAAGCTAAAAAACAAATTACTGATACTGAGGATGCGCTAACTAAGGTGCTGGGTTCTAGTTCTAAACTTATGCGTCCACCTTATGGGGCTATTACAGATGACATTCGCAATAGTCTCGATTTGAGCTTTATTATGTGGGATGTAGATAGTCTGGACTGGAAGAGTAAAAATGAAGCATCTATTTTGACAGAAATTCAGCGTGAAGTCAAGAATGGTTCTATTATTCTCATGCATGATATCCATGTTGAGACAGTGAATGCTTTACCCAAGGTCATTGACTATTTGAAAGGTCAGGGTTATGACTTTGTGACAATTCCAGATTTGTTAGACTCTCGTCTTAAAGCTCATCAGATCTATTACGACCGCAATCAATAATACACAAAATCTAAAGAGAAAAGTTTTCCTTGAAAATTTGGCTCTTTGGATTTTCTTCTCATAGAAAGGAAAAATAATGAAATCTTATACTTTAAACAATGGTGTTACAATTCCAGTACTGGGATTTGGAACCTGGAAAGCTGAAAATGGAGAGATTGCATATCAAGCTGTACTAGAGGCTTTAAAGGCAGGCTATCGCCATATCGATACGGCAGCTATTTATAAAAATGAAGAAAGCGTTGGTCGTGCCATTCAAGATAGTGGAGTTCTGCGTGAGGAAATTTTTGTAACCAGCAAACTCTGGAATACAAATCATAGCTATGAGCAAGCTCGTCAGGCTTTTGAAGAGTCTTTAGAGAAGCTGGGCTTGGAATATTTGGATTTGTATTTGATTCATTGGCCAAATCCAAAACCGCTCAGAGAAAATAACCACTGGAAAATCCGAAATTCAGAAGTTTGGAGAGCGATGGAAGACATCTATCAAGAAGGCAAAATCCGTGCTATCGGTGTTAGTAATTTCCTTCCCCATCATTTGGATGCCTTGCTTGAAACAGCAAAAATTCTTCCAGCGGTCAATCAAGTTCGTTTGGCTCCAGGTGTGTATCAAGAGGAAGTCGTAGATTACTGTCGAGAAAAAGGAATCTTATTGGAAGCTTGGGGCCCTTTTGGTCAGGGAGAACTGTTTGATAGCAAGCAAGTGCAAGAAATCGCGTTAAATCACGGTAAATCGGTTGCTCAGATAGCCTTGGCCTGGAGCTTAGCAGAAGGATTTTTACCACTTCCAAAATCTGTCACAGCTTCTCGTATTCAGGCTAATCTTGATTGCTTTGGAATTGAACTGAGTCATAAGGAATGTGAAACCTTAAAAACAATTGTTGTTCAGTCTGGTGCTCCACGAGTTGATGATATGGATTTCTAGAAAATCATAAAAAGAATTGTACATTGTGCTAATTTTTGATATAATAGTCAGCAGGAAAGAAAGTCTTATGGCGTTCTTCAAGCGAACTTGGGATAGTGGGAGCCAAGTAGGGCAAAATAAAGAACTGGCGCTTTCTGTAATATTTTTAAAAACAAATGAAGTAATAAATTAGGGTGGAACCGCGTTTCTGACGCCCCTAGTCGCAAGGCTTGGGTGTTGAAATTCGGTTCTTTTTGAATTCGTCTAATGCCTAAGTAGAAAGGAGCATAATGCTTAAAGGATCTTGTTTATGTAAAGCAGTGACCTACACTCTAGATGAGGAATTATCGGAATTAGTTTTTTGTCATTGCTCATTTTGTCGGAAAGCAACTGCGTCTGCCTATACAGTTAATGCTAAAGTTAGCAGTGAAAAGCTAGTATTGCATGGAAAAGAAAAGCTTGTTTCCTATAGTTCTTCTCCAGGAAAACAGCGTTATTACTGCCAGAACTGTCATAGTCAAATTTTCACTGTTCAAGAAAATATACCAGAAGTCTGTGCTTTGAAATTAGGTACAATAGATGAAAGCGATCAGAATTTACAAACTGTTCCTAAACGTCATATTTTTCAGGACCCAGCCTTTTCTTGGTTGCTTGAAAAATAAATCTAAGAAGATAATATAAATTAAAGGAGTATTCAATGTCTAAGAAATTAACATTTCAAGAAATTATTTTGACTTTGCAACAATTTTGGAATGACCAAGGTTGTATGCTTATGCAGGCTTATGATAATGAAAAAGGTGCGGGAACAATGAGTCCTTACACTTTCCTTCGCGCTATCGGACCTGAGCCATGGAATGCGGCTTATGTAGAGCCATCACGTCGTCCTGCTGACGGTCGTTACGGAGAAAATCCTAACCGTCTTTACCAACACCACCAATTCCAGGTGGTCATGAAGCCATCTCCATCAAACATCCAAGAACTTTACCTTGAGTCTTTGGAAAAATTGGGAATCAATCCTTTGGAGCACGACATCCGTTTTGTTGAGGATAACTGGGAAAACCCATCAACTGGTTCAGCTGGTCTTGGTTGGGAAGTTTGGCTTGACGGTATGGAAATCACTCAGTTCACTTATTTCCAACAAGTTGGTGGATTGGCAACTGGCCCTGTGACTGCGGAAGTTACCTATGGTTTGGAGCGTTTGGCTTCTTACATCCAGGAAGTAGACTCTGTCTATGATATCGAGTGGGCTGATGGTGTAAAATACGGAGAAATCTTCATCCAGCCTGAGTACGAGCACTCAAAATATTCATTTGAAATTTCTGATCAAGAAATGTTGTTGGAAAACTTTGATAAGTTTGAAAAAGAAGCTGGTCGTGCCTTGGAAGAAGGATTGGTGCACCCTGCCTATGACTATGTTCTCAAATGTTCACATACCTTTAACCTACTTGATGCGCGTGGTGCGGTATCTGTAACAGAGCGCGCAGGCTATATCGCTCGTATCCGTAACTTGGCCCGTGTCGTAGCTAAAACCTTTGTCGCAGAACGAAAACGCCTAGGCTACCCACTTTTGGATGAAGCAACACGAGCTAAACTCTTAGCAGAAGACGCAGAATAGTGAGTAATATTGTGCTCTAAAATCGTTAGAGGCAAGTCGAAGACTTGCTAGAGGGATATGCACCGCCGTACTGTTATGTGGGGATTTTTGAAACCTTAGGTTCAAAAATTAGTCAGCTAAATCCACTTTGATGAGACTGTTGGAAATCTTGATCAATTTAGTATTAGATTTCCATACAGACTCACAAAGTTAGTTAGCGACGTCCCCAGTACCTAAGGTGCATATCAAAAAAGATTGAAGAAAATGTAAAGGAAAAAACATGACAAAAAACTTATTAGTAGAACTCGGTCTTGAAGAATTACCAGCCTATGTTGTCACACCAAGTGAAAAACAACTTGGCGAAAAAATGGCAGCCTTCCTCAAGGAAAACCGCCTGTCTTTTGAAGCTATTCAGACCTTCTCAACACCACGTCGTTTGGCTGTTCGTGTAACTGGTCTTGCAGACAAACAGGCTGATTTGACAGAAGATTTTAAGGGGCCAGCAAAGAAAATTGCCTTGGATAGTGATGGAAACTTCACCAAAGCAGCTCAAGGATTTGTTCGTGGAAAAGGATTGACTGTTGAAGATATCGAATTCCGTGAAATCAAGGGTGAAGAATATGTCTATGTTACCAAGGAAGAAATTGGTCAAGCAGTTGAAGCCATTGTTCCTGGTGTTGTAGATGTCTTGAAGTCCTTGACTTTCCCTGTCAGCATGCATTGGGCTAACAACACCTTTGAATACATCCGCCCTGTTCACACTTTAACTGTTCTTTTAGATGAAGAAGAGTTTGACTTGGATTTTCTTGATATTAAGGGTGATCGTGTGAGCCGTGGTCATCGTTTCTTGGGACAAGAAACTAAGATTCAGTCAGCATTGAGCTACGAAGAAGACCTTCGTAAGCAGTTTGTAATCGCGGATCCTCGTGAACGTGAGCAAATGATTGTTGACCAAATCAAAGCAATCGAAACTGAGCATGGTGTACATATCGAAATTGATGCGGACTTGCTTAATGAAGTCTTGAACTTGGTTGAATACCCAACTGCCTTTATGGGAAGTTTTGATGCCAAATACCTTGAAGTTCCAGAAGAAGTTTTGGTGACTTCGATGAAGGAACACCAACGGTACTTTGTTGTCCGTGATCAAGATGGTAAACTCTTGCCAAACTTCATTTCTGTTCGTAATGGAAACGCAGATCATTTGGAAAATGTCATCAAAGGAAATGAAAAAGTCTTGGTAGCTCGCTTGGAAGACGGAGAATTCTTCTGGCGTGAAGACCAAAAATTGGTGATTTCAGATCTTGTTGAAAAATTAAACAATGTAACCTTCCATGAGAAAATTGGTTCCCTTCGTGAACACATGATTCGTACTGGTCAGATTGCTATTCTCTTGGCAGAAAAAGCTGGTTTGTCAGCGGATGAAACGATTGACCTAGCCCGTGCAGCAGCCATTTACAAGTTTGACTTGTTGACAGGTATGGTTGGTGAGTTTGACGAACTCCAAGGAATTATGGGTGAAAAATATGCCCTTCTTGCTGGGGAAACTCCAGCGGTAGCAGCTGCTATTCGTGAACACTACATGCCTACTTCAGCTGAAGGAGAACTTCCAGAGAGCAAGGTCGGCGCAGTGCTTGCCATTGCAGACAAATTGGATACGATTTTGAGCTTCTTCTCAGTAGGTTTGATTCCATCAGGGTCTAATGACCCTTATGCTCTTCGTCGTGCAACTCAAGGTGTAGTTCGTATCTTGGATGCTTTTGGTTGGCACATTGCTATGGATGAGCTGATCGATAGCCTTTATGCTTTAACATTTGATAGCTTGACTTATGAAAATAAGGCAGAGGTTATGGATTTTATCAAGGCTCGTGTTGATAAGATGATGGGTTCTACTCCAAAAGATATAAAGGAAGCCGTTCTTGCAGGTTCAAACTTTGTTGTGGCGGATATGTTGGAAGCAGCAAGTGCTCTTGTAGAAGCAAGTAAGGAAGAAGATTTCAAACCATCTGTTGAATCACTTTCTCGTGCCTTTAACTTGGCTGATAAGGCAGAAGGAGTTGTTGCAGTTGATTCAGCACTCTTTGAAAATGACCAAGAAAAAGCCTTGGCAGAAGCAGTAGAATCACTCGTTTTATCAGGTACTGCCAGTCAGCAATTGAAACAACTTTTTGCTCTTAGCCCAGTTATTGATTCTTTCTTTGAAAATACTATGGTTATGGCCGAAGATCAGGCTGTCCGTCAAAATCGTTTGGCAATCTTGTCTCATTTAACTCAAAAAGCAGCTAAGCTTGCTCGTTTTAACCAAATTAACACTAAATAAAATTTGATAAACGGACTTTATCTTATCACAAAGGAGAGAAACATGGATCCTAAAAAAATTGATCGTATTAACGAGCTTGCCAAAAAGAAAAAAACAGAAGGCTTGACACCAGAAGAAAAAGTTGAACAAGCCAAACTACGTGAGGAGTACATCGAAGGGTACCGTCGCACTGTTCGTCACCACATCGAAGGGATCAAAATTGTGGACGAAGAAGGAAACGATGTTACACCAGAGAAACTACGTCAAGTTCAACGTGAAAAAGGGTTACATGGTCGTAGTCTCGATGATCCAAATTCATAATAATACTCTTCGAAAATCTCTTCAAACCACGTCAGCTTCACCTTGCCGTACTCAAGTACAGCCTGCGGCTAGCTTCCTAGTTTGCTCTTTGATTTTCATTGAGTATAAATATTCTTTCTTTTAACAAAGATAGATGAAATAATACCAAAAGACTAGCAGTTTTTGTCTGCTAGTCTTTTTTCGCTAAAAAAGGAACCAATATGGTTCCCAGAACTATTATTAGTTACTTGCGCCAGATGTAGCGTCTGCGCCACCACCGTGACCTCCAGCATCACCTGCATCAGAAGCTCCAGATGTGGCATCTGCGCCACCGTGGCCTCCGGCAGGAGCTGCAGCATTTCCACCAACTAGACGTTGACCAGTTGTATTGAGGTACCAGTCAAGCCATGGTTGGAAATTAAAGATGATTTCATTGATTCCAGCATATGAACCATCTGGATAGTACATTGCTTGGTAATTATGGGTATTAATAACGCCTTCTGGTGTTCCTGGCACAATTGTACGGACATATTCTTGATCCCCGTTACGCAGTACGCCAACAACCCATTCAACGTTTTTCATTCGAGAATCTGGCAATGAACCGTGTACAGTTCCTAAACGGTTTCCTGATTGAGCACGTACACGTTTACCAAACATTGTATTTGGATCTTGGTGTGCGTTATTAAAGTACAAGAACTGGTTATTATCATCTGCAAATGTCAACTCAAATGGCATTGCTTTCAAGAACATGTCAATTTGGTTAACTGTCAAGATACCATGGTCTAATTTAACGTAAGTATCTCCAGAAACAGCTCCAACAAGTTCAGCTGCTTTTTCTACCCATTCAGGATCGTCTGGATCAACACCTTGAATGGTAGTTGCAATTGAATTTGTACAATATAAATCTTCTGGTGCAATTGGTTTTGGTTTTTTCAATTTTGAAACGACTCCCACATATTTTACAAAGTTGTCCAAGCATGTTTCAAGGAAATTAATAGTTCCTTCATTTGTGATATTGCCCTCTGCGTCAAATGCTTCTTTGGCTTTACCAAGAAGGAATTCATTTCCTGGAAGTGTGTAGGCATTGACACCTGGAGCGTCAAGAATCTTACGAAGGTGAACTTGGGCACGAGAAGTACCTTGGTCGTAGTAAGAAGCTCCCACAATCATGACTGGTTTGTTTTCAAATGGATGAACTTCGTATGAAAGCCATTCAAGAACAGATTTAAGAGAAGCTGAGATTGTGTGGTTGTGCTCAGGAGTAGCGATAATGACACCATCAGCACGAGTAATTCTGTTATACAAGAGACGCAATTGGAAACTTTCATCCCATTTTTCGTCTTGGTTAAACATTGGAACTTCGTCAATTTCGAGAACTTCTAATTCAAATTTGAGTTTGAAGTGACGACGGATGAATTCCAAGAGTTTACGGTTATATGATTGATCGTAGTTTGATCCTACAAGTCCAACAAATTTCATTCTTTTTGGTCTCCTATCTTACAAATTTTCCCAGTCAAATTCTTCAGCATCTTTGCGAAGTAAGGCTTGTGCGTTGCGCAATTTTTCTGTAATTTTTACAAAGATACGGAAGTCGTCAAAAGTAGCATCCAGTTTTTTAATAACATCAAGATCTACTAGATCTCCACTTGGATTAAAGGCTTGAAGAGAATGTGAAAGCAAGAATTCATCAGGAAGGACACTTGCTTTGATTTCTGGTGCGTTTAAGATTTGGCGAAGTTGCATTTGAGCACGTGATGAACCAAGCGTACCGTAAGAAGCACCTGTAATCATGATTGGTTTGTTCAAGAGTGGGTAAATACCATAAGACAACCAAGCAAGAGCGCTCATCAAAACAGCTGGGATAGAGTGGTCGTACTCAGGAGTACCGATAATAACGCCATCTGCCTCTTCAATTTTAGCAGCAATTTCTAAAATTTCAACAGGTACTTGCTTGTCGGCTGGTTTATTGAAGACAGGAATGTCTTTAATTTCAACAAGTTCAATTTCAGCTTTTTCAGCAAAATGTTTTTGCATGTATTGAAGCAATTGGCGGTTTGTAGAACGTTTTGAATTTGTTCCAACAATAGCAATAAGTTTTAACATGAGATTTCCTTTCTCTTTTTACATAATACGATTTTAAAACTCCATTGAAATATCTATTTCTATAGAGTTGGAATTCCTGAAGAACAGCTTAGGTGACCTTCCTTATCGATGAGGATAGCTTCGATGCCCTCCAAACTTTCGACTTGCCAGAGGATAGAAGCAGGTCTTTCTCCAAATAGACGAGTTGTCCAGATTTCACCATCAACTGATTTATCAGAGATGATTGTTAGACTAGCTAGTTCCGTTTCAACAGGATATCCTGTTTGGCTGTCAAAAATATGATGGTAATCTTTTCCATCGACAGTCAGGTGACGTTCATAAATGCCTGAAGTCACGACAGATTTATTGACAACAGGGATGGTCATTAAGTGATTTCCCCTAGGATTGGCTGGGTCTTGAATCCCAATTTGCCAAGGGTGATCCCCTCTTGCCTGATTTTTTCCAATGGTCAGGATATTCCCTCCCAGATTGATTAAGGCAGATGTTACTCCCTCTTCTCTCAGAAATTGGGCAACTTTATCCGCACTATAACCCTTGGCTAAACAACCAAGATCGATCTTCATTCCTTTTTGTTTTAAAAACACAGTGGAAGTGGACGAATCTAACTCGATATAATGAGGATTGATTAAAGGTAGCACCGATTCAATTTCTTGAGGCTGGGCGACCTTGGCATCTGAAAAACCGATACGCCAGGTTTGAATCAAGGGACCAATGCTGATGTTGAGATGACTAGAGGGCGCTAGGCTATGCTCTAATCCAAGTGAAATCAATTCAAACAAATCAGGATGAACTTTGACTGGAGCTATTCCAGCTTGATAATTGATTTCCATCAACTCAGATTCTTGACTATTGGCATTGAAGCGGTATTCAAGCTCTCTGAGTAAATCAAAGGATTTCTGGATCAAGCTATCGGCTCGCTCATCTACTAATGAAATAGTGATAGTAGTCCCCATTAGCCGTTCGGAATGTGAACTAAGAGGCAAGCTACCAACTCCTTTCTTTTATGAAAAGAAGACTGAAATATAGTAAATTTATATTAAGTTTAACCCCTTACATTTTCTTTTCATGATACTAGCATACCATAAAGTCAGCGTTTTCACAAATAAAATTTGTAAACTTGTCAAGAAATATGCTCAGAAAATAAAGAGTAATTGTAAGAAAGACTGATAAAATACAGATTATTTACATTTTTTTACAAAAAAAACGGGAAAATTAGCAAAACTCTTGTAAACGCTAACAGTAAATGTTATACTAGAGGGGTAAATTTAAAATTGAAGGTAGGAATTTTTCTATGAGTAAAATCGTTGTAGTTGGTGCTAACCACGCTGGTACAGCATGTATTAACACTATGTTGGATAACTTTGGAAATGAGAACGAAATCGTTGTATTTGACCAAAACTCTAACATTTCTTTCCTAGGATGTGGAATGGCCCTCTGGATTGGTGAACAAATTGACGGTGCTGAAGGCTTGTTCTATTCTGATAAAGAAAAATTGGAAGCTAAAGGTGCTAAGGTATACATGAATTCACCAGTTCTTTCAATAGACTATGATAACAAAGTAGTTACAGCGGAAGTTGAAGGAAAAGAGCACAAAGAATCATATGAAAAATTGATTTTCGCTACAGGTTCTACACCAATCTTGCCACCAATCGAAGGTGTTGAAATTGTTAAAGGAAACCGTGAATTTAAAGCAACTCTTGAAAACGTACAATTTGTGAAATTGTACCAAAACGCTGAAGAAGTGATTCACAAATTGTCTGATAAGAGTCAACACCTTGACCGAATCGCCGTTGTTGGTGGTGGTTATATCGGTGTTGAACTTGCTGAAGCCTTTGAACGTCTTGGAAAAGAAGTTGTCCTTGTTGATATCGTTGATACTGTTTTGAACGGTTACTATGACAAAGACTTCACACAAATGATGGCGAAGAACTTGGAAGACCACAACATCCGCTTGGCGCTTGGTCAAACTGTTAAAGCAATCGAGGGTGACGGTAAAGTTGAACGCTTGATTACTGATAAAGAAACTTTTGATGTGGATATGGTTATCCTTGCAGTTGGTTTCCGTCCAAACACAGCCCTTGCTGATGGAAAAATTGAACTATTCCGTAACGGTGCCTTCCTTGTAGACAAAAAACAAGAAACATCTATCCCAGGCGTTTACGCAGTAGGTGACTGTGCGACTGTTTATGACAACGCTCGTAAAGACACTAGCTACATTGCGCTTGCTTCAAACGCTGTTCGTACTGGTATCGTTGGTGCATATAACGCATGTGGACATGAATTGGAAGGAATCGGTGTTCAAGGATCAAACGGTATCTCAATCTACGGTCTTCACATGGTTTCAACTGGTTTGACTCTTGAAAAAGCTAAAGCTGCTGGTTACAATGCAACTGAAACAGGCTTTAACGATCTTCAAAAACCAGAATTCATGAAACATGATAACCATGAAGTAGCCATCAAGATTGTCTTTGACAAAGATAGCCGTGAAATTCTTGGTGCACAAATGGTTTCACGCGATTCTGCAATCAGCATGGGAATCCACATGTTCTCACTTGCTATCCAAGAACATGTGACAATTGATAAATTGGCATTGACAGACCTATTCTTCTTGCCACACTTCAACAAACCATATAACTACATCACAATGGCTGCCCTTACAGCTGAAAAATAAAATTTGATGAACTATCTGGCCTTAAGCTAAGGTCAGATAGTTTTTTTAGCCAATCTGTACCCACACAATTACGTTTTTTTTATCTTGTACTTCATTTTAATCTAACTTAAAATGAAATGGTAGCTACCAATATAAATAATGAGGATAAAATAAATGACTGAAAATCGTTATGAACTAAATAAAAACTTGGCACAGATGCTCAAAGGTGGGGTTATCATGGACGTTCAGAATCCTGAACAGGCCCGCATTGCAGAAGCTGCTGGTGCGGCTGCTGTTATGGCCTTGGAGCGGATTCCAGCTGATATCCGTGCAGCTGGTGGTGTTTCCCGTATGAGTGATCCAAAGATGATTAAGGAAATCCAAGAAGCGGTTAGTATTCCAGTAATGGCCAAGGTCAGAATCGGGCATTTTGTTGAAGCTCAGATTTTAGAGGCTATTGAGATTGACTATATCGATGAGAGTGAAGTTTTATCTCCAGCAGACGACCGTTTCCATGTGGACAAAAAAGAATTCCAAGTTCCTTTTGTCTGTGGGGCTAAGGATTTGGGGGAAGCCTTGCGTCGTATCGCTGAAGGTGCTTCTATGATTCGTACCAAAGGAGAACCGGGTACGGGGGATATCGTCCAAGCTGTTCGTCATATGCGTATGATGAATCAGGAAATTCGCCGTATTCAAAACTTACGAGAGGACGAACTTTATGTTGCTGCTAAGGACTTGCAGGTACCTGTAGAATTGGTTCAATACGTCCATGAACATGGAAAATTGCCAGTTGTAAACTTTGCGGCTGGAGGCGTTGCAACGCCAGCAGATGCTGCGTTGATGATGCAATTAGGGGCAGAGGGTGTCTTTGTCGGTTCAGGTATTTTCAAGTCAGGAGATCCTGTTAAACGAGCGAGTGCCATTGTCAAAGCGGTAACTAACTTCCGTAATCCTCAAATCCTAGCTCAAATCTCTGAAGATCTAGGCGAAGCCATGGTTGGTATTAATGAAAATGAAATTCAAATTCTCATGGCAGAGCGAGGAAAATAGATGAAAATCGGAATATTGGCCTTGCAAGGGGCCTTTGCAGAACATGCAAAAGTGCTAGATCGATTAGGTGTCGAGAGTGTTGAAATCAGAAATTTAGAAGATTTTCAGAAACATCAGAGTGATTTGTCGGGTTTGATATTACCTGGTGGGGAATCTACAACCATGGGCAAGCTCTTACGTGAGCAGGACATGCTGATTCCCATTCGAGAAGCCATTCTATCTGGTTTACCAGCCTTTGGAACCTGTGCAGGCTTGATTTTGCTGGCTAAAGAAATTACTTCTCAGGAAGAGAGTCATCTAGGAACTATGGATATGGTGGTCGAGCGCAATGCCTATGGGCGCCAACTAGGAAGTTTCTATACGGAAGCAGAATGTAAGGGAGTCGGTCAGATTCCAATGACCTTTATTCGTGGTCCAATTATCACTAGTGTTGGAGAGGGTGTAGAAATTCTAGCAACAGTTGATAATCAAATCGTTGCAGCCCAAGAAAAAAATATGTTTGTAACTTCTTTTCATCCAGAATTGACTGATGATGTGCGCTTGCACCAGTACTTTATCAATATGTGTAAAGAAAAAAGTTGAGATTGAATTTCTCAACTTTTTTACATGTAATAAACAATGGCAATGTATTGGAGGGCAGACGCAACTAGGATAAAAAGATGCCAAATCATGTGGAAATAAGGTTTCTTCTTGGCGTAAAATCCAGCTCCAACTGTATAACATAGTCCGCCAGTTACCATGAGACTCCAGAAAATTGGTGTCGTTTGACTGATAATGGCAGGAATGATAGCTAGAACCAACCAGCCCATAATCAGGTAAAGTGCAAGGCTAAATTTCTCATTGACTTTTTTAGCAAAGATTTTATAGAGAATACCAAAGATGGTCGTTCCCCACTGGATAGCAATAATCAGATAGCCAAACCAGTTATTCATCAAAGTCAGTACGACAGGTGTATAAGAGCCAGCAATAGCAACATAAATCATAGAATGGTCAATGATTCGCAAGACATATTTGTGGGTCGAACCATAGGCCATAGAGTGATAAATGGTGGATGATAGGAACATGAGAAAGAGACTAATAACGAAAATGGAAACGCCGATAGAGGATAAAAATCCGTGTGTCTCATAACTATAGGTTGATGAAATAGGCAGTAAGATGAGCATGATGACTGCACCTACGGCATGGGTCACACTATTAGCAATCTCTTCTCCGAAACTGAGTTGTTTGCTGAGTTTAAGACTAGTGTTCATTGGATTACCTCCTCTTGAGTATGATCGATTAAGGCTAGGGTTTGATGATAGAGTTTAACGGTTTGGCAGCTGGTTTGGATAATGGGGTTAGCTGGGTCAATTCCTTGGTTCATGTAGTCCACAAAAGCATCGTAGAGTTGGTCTGAACTTGCTTGAGTTTGGAGAGTATTAAGTGTCTGAGCTATTTCTTGAATAGAGAATACCGACTTGAGGGTTGTGATAGCAATCAGACGGGCAATCTGTTGGCGTTGGTATTTTTTCTTGTCAGGCTTTGTTAGGTAACCATGTTTCACATAATTGTTGACCATGGATGCTGTCAGGCCCTTGTCTTTATCAGGAGAGATAGGGGAGCAGACCTGATTGACATAGAGCAAAACCTGGTCCAGATAGAGGTCAATATTTGGGATTTCTGCCCATTTTGGGTAGGAAAAGGTAGTTTTCATTTTCAACTCCTTTTTATCTAGTTTTAATAACTAGATTATAAAATAATAGAAATAGAAAGTCAAGTTTTAACTGCTTGTAGAAAGACTTAAATTATGCTATGATGGGAGAAACTAGTCAGAAATGAGGAGAAAAGATGGAAATTCGTTTAGCTTTTCCAAATGAAGTAGATACCATCATGCAGGTGATGGAGGATGCTAAAAAATGTTTAGCAGATGCTGGTAGTGACCAGTGGCAAAATGGTTATCCAAATGCTGATATTATTATTGAGGATATTATCTCAGGTCAAGCCTATGTAGCCTTGGAAGAGGGAGAATTACTAGCTTATGCAGCTGTGACCAAGAGTCCAGAGGCAGCCTATGAAGCCATTTATGAAGGAAACTGGCAAGCTGGGGAGTCAGAGTACCTAGTCTTTCACCGTATTGCTGTGGCAGCAGATGTACAGGGACAGGGCGTTGCTCAAACCTTCTTAGAGGGCTTGATTGAAGGTTTTGACTATCTAGATTTTCGCTCAGATACGCATGTTGCAAACAAGGTCATGCAGCATATTTTTGAAAAACTTGGTTTTAAACAGGTTGGTAAAGTGCCTGTTGATGGCGAACGCTTGGCCTATCAAAAATTAAAGAAATAATGCAAAAGATGTACGTAAAAATGCTCTACTTTTCGCCAATAGGAACCTTGTCTTTGGTTGCCGACGAGCAATATCTGTATGGCATTTGGGTGCAGGAGCAGAAGCATTTTGAGAGAGGACTAGGAGATGAGACGATAGAAGCAGTTGTTAGTCATCCAATTTTAGATCCAGTTATTGCTTGCTTAGATGATTACTTTAAAGGCAAGTCTCAGGATTTATCCGACTTGCCCTTGGCTCCAATCGGAACGGATTTTGAAAAGCGAGTTTGGTCCTATCTACAGGGAATTCCTTATGGTCAGACAGTGACCTATGGACAAATAGCCCAAGAGCTACAAGTGGCTTCTGCTCAAGCAATTGGTGGAGCGATAGGACGCAATCCGTGGTCTATCCTAGTACCTTGTCATCGGGTGCTGGGAGCTGGCAAGCGTCTGACAGGTTATGCTGCAGGAGTGGAAAAGAAAGCTTGGCTCTTGGAGCATGAAGGCGCAGATTTTAAAGATATAAAATAGAAAGTGAAAGACATGTTAGAATTTATCGAATATCCAAAATGTTCAACTTGTAAAAAAGCAAAACAAGAATTAAACCAACTCGGTGTGGACTATAAAGCCATCCATATCGTTGAAGAAACACCTAGCCAAGAAGTCATTTTAAACTGGCTAGAAACCTCGGGTTTTGAGTTGAAGCAATTTTTCAACACCAGTGGGATCAAATACCGTGAATTGGGGCTGAAAGATAAGGTAGGAAGTCTGTCAAACCAAGAAGCAGCTGAGTTGCTAGCAAGCGACGGTATGTTGTTAAAACGCCCCATTTTAGTAGAAAATGGAACTGTTAAGCAAATCGGTTATCGAAAAGCTTATGAAGAATTGGGATTGAAATAGTTTTTATCTATCTCTTTGATAGATAAAATATATAACCTCCCTGTTTCAAAGTATGATAAACTAGTAGGTAGACAAAGTCTGTACCTGACCGTAGCAAATAATTTCATTGACGGCAAAAGTATGGTAGAATGAATCATTATCAGGAGAGGATGTTTTTATGAATGTTACAACGATTTTAGCATCAGATTGGTACCAAAACTTGATGCAATTGATTCCGGATGGCAAGCTTTTTAGCTTGCGTTCGGTCTTTGATGGAATCCCGAGAATTGTCCAACAACTTCCAATAACGATTATGTTGACCATTGGTGGTGCTCTTTTTGGCTTGGTTTTGGCGCTTCTTTTTGCCATTGTGAAGATCAATCGTGTCAAAATTTTATACCCCTTGCAGGCCTTCTTTGTTAGCTTCTTAAAAGGGACACCGATTTTGGTGCAACTCATGTTGACCTACTACGGAATTCCTTTGGCTTTGAAAGCTCTCAATCAGCAATGGGGAACTGGTTTCAATATCAATGCGATTCCAGCCGCTGCTTTTGCAATTGTCGCCTTTGCCTTTAATGAAGCAGCTTATGCTAGTGAAACCATTCGTGCAGCCATTCTCTCAGTCAATCCTGGTGAGATTGAGGCGGCACGCAGTCTGGGGATGACCCGAGCGCAAGTTTATCGTCGCGTGATTATTCCAAATGCGGCCGTTGTGGCGACTCCAACCTTAATCAATTCCCTAATCGGCTTGACCAAAGGAACTTCTCTAGCCTTTAGTGCGGGTGTTGTGGAAGTCTTTGCCCAAGCTCAGATTTTGGGTGGAGCTGATTACCGCTACTTTGAACGCTTTATCTCCGTTGCCCTTGTTTATTGGGTAGTCAATATCGGAATTGAAAGCCTTGGTCGTTTCATCGAGAGAAAAATGGCTATTTCTGCACCCGATACAGTGCAAACAGATGTGAAAGGAGACCTTCGTTAATGATTAAGATTTCGAATTTAAGCAAATCCTTTTCAGGACAGACTGTCTTGGATCATCTGAACTTGGATATTCAAAAAGGGGAAGTTGTAGCCTTGATTGGTTCTTCAGGAGCTGGAAAATCAACCTTCCTTCGTAGTCTCAATTATCTTGAAACACCTGACAGTGGCTCTATTCAGATTGATGATTTCTCAGTTGATTTTTCTAAAATCACTCAAGAAGAAATCCTTGCCCTACGCCGTAAGTTGTCTATGGTTTTCCAACAGTTTAATTTGTTTGAACGCCGAACAGCACTTGATAATGTGAAAGAAGGCTTGGTTGTTGTCAAGAAATTATCCGACCAAGAAGCAACCAAGATTGCCAAGGAAGAGTTGGCTAAGGTTGGGCTTTCAGACCGTGAAAACCATTATCCTCGCCATTTATCAGGTGGACAGAAGCAACGGGTTGCCCTAGCGCGTGCACTTGCGATGAAACCAGATGTCTTGCTCTTAGACGAACCAACTTCAGCCCTTGATCCAGAATTGGTCGGCGAAGTAGAAAAGTCTATTGCAGATGCTGCTAAGTCAGGTCAAACCATGATTTTGGTTAGTCATGACATGTCCTTTGTAGCTCAAGTTGCGGATAAGATTCTCTTCCTAGATAAGGGGAAAATCATTGAGTCTGGAACACCGGATGAGATTATCCACCATCCTAAAGAAGAGCGAACAAAAGAATTCTTCGCTAGTTACAAACGGACTTATATTTGATATAATAGATAAAGAAAAACTCAGTTAGCTGGACTAGCTGAGTTTACTCTTTAAAAAAGATAGAAATGAGAGAAATCATGCTACTGCAACTATTTTCTTTATATTTCGAGAGTTTGATCTTGACCACCATCCTCGTCCTGATTTTTTTAGGGATTTGGATTGGACTGAGAGCCATGTCGGGAGTTGATAAGACAGCCAAGGCTCGCCAAGCCCATCTCTATGATATGATTATGATTGGTGTTTTGGTTGTTCCAGTATTATCCTTTGCGGTTATGAGTTTAATTCTTGTTTTCAAGGCATAATCCTTGCGTGATTGACAAGAAAGAGTTAGAATAAAGATAGTTACAACAAGAAAGAAGGAAACTATATGTACGATACTATTATTATCGGTGCTGGACCTGCAGGTATGACTGCAGCCTTGTATGCTGCTCGAAGCAATCTGAAAGTAGCCTTGATTGAAGGTGGTCTGCCAGGTGGTCAGATGAATAATACATCTGATATTGAAAATTACCCTGGATACGCTAATATTAGTGGGCCAGAATTGGCAGAAAAGATGTTTGAACCGCTTGAAAATCTTGGTGTTGAGCACATTTATGGTTATGTTGAAAATGTCGAAGACCATGGTGATTTTAAGAAAGTGATGACTGATGACCAAACATATGAAACTCGTACCGTTATCGTAGCGACTGGCTCTAAACACCGTCCTTTGGGAGTACCTGGAGAAGAAGAACTGAACAGTCGTGGTGTTTCTTACTGTGCCGTGTGTGATGGTGCTTTCTTCCGTGACCAAGATTTGTTGGTAGTTGGTGGCGGAGATTCAGCTGTCGAAGAAGCCCTCTTCTTGACTCGTTTTGCTAAGACTGTTACCATTGTTCACCGTCGTGACCAACTTCGTGCCCAAAAGGTTTTACAAGACCGCGCCTTTGCGAATGAGAAAATCAGCTTTATCTGGGATTCTGTAGTGAAGGAAATCAAGGGAGAAAACCGAGTAGAATCTGTCGTCTTTGAAAATGTGAAAACAGGTCAAGTGACAGAGCAAGCCTTCGGTGGCGTCTTTATCTATGTTGGATTAGACCCTCTTAGCGATTTTGTTAAAGAATTGAATATTCAAGATCAGGCTGGCTGGATTGTGACAGACAACCACATGAAAACTGCAGTTGATGGTATCTTCGCAGTTGGAGATGTTCGCTTGAAAGACCTTCGCCAAGTGACAACAGCAGTTGGAGATGGCGCTATCGCAGGTCAAGAAGCTTACAAGTTTATTACAGAACATAGTTAATCATAAAAAAGTTTCCAATCAGATGACTGGAAACTTTTTTTATAGTCTATTTCGGAAAACTTCGTACATGAGAATGGCTGCAGCAACACTGGCATTAAGGCTTTGAACATGTCCATTCATGGGAATAGTAATCATTTCATCGACCTGTTTTTTGATGTTGGTAGAGATGCCTTTTCCTTCATTTCCGATGATGAGGGCGATTTTTCCTTTTGTATTCCACTTATGGCAAGGAGTACCGTTCATATCTGTTCCAAAGGTCCAGAAGCCTTCACCCTTGAGTTTGTCTAGAGTTTGGCTCAGATTGGTTACGCGGGCAATTGGAACGTGTTCAATAGCACCTGTGGCCGTTTTGGCAACGACAGGAGTAACTCCGACAGCACGGTGCTTGGGAATGATGACACCTGAAACGTTGGTCGCATCAGCTGTTCTCAAGATGGAACCTAGATTATGAGGGTCAGTTAACCCATCCAGAATCAATAGAAGTGGATTTTCTTCTTGGCGTGTTTTGGCAAGGATTTGGTCCAGTTCGCTATAGGCAAATTCGGATACTCGTAGAACGAAACCTTGGTGGACAGCACCTTCAGTCATCTCAGAGAGGGATTTTTTTGAAGTCCAAGAAATGGATACTTTTTTTTCTGTAGCCAGTTCCTTGACTTTCTCAACATTCTTACCTCGGAGATCTTCTTGGAGGTAAAGTTTGTTCCCTGTGTTTGCAAGGAGGGCTTCGGTAACGGCGTGGACGCCATAGACAATATCATTTGTTTTCATGCCTCTATTATAACACAAAACCCCGTCTTGCAACGGGATTTTATTTATTCAAGAATCAGTAGACCATCTTTAACTTCAAATGGGTCTTTTTCATTGATACGATCGTAAAACATGATTCCGTTGATGTGGTCAATTTCATGCTGAACAACGATGGAGTTGTAGCCTTTGAGCTTGATACGGTGTTTTTCGCCGTCCTTGTCAAAGTAGTCAACAGTAACGCGAGCATGGCGAACAACATAGCCAGGCACATTGCGGTCAACAGAGAGGCAACCTTCTCCTTCGCCAAGAGCAGCGTCTTGAACAGAGTGAGAGACGATTTTTGGATTGTACATAATGGCTTGTAAGTCGTAGGCTTCCTGCGGAGTTTCACCTTCTTCAACAATGTTTGGTACCAAAACAGCGATAATACGTTTTGAGATATCTAATTGAGGAGCAGCAAGTCCAACACCACCTCGGAGCCCCATCTTTTCAGCCATGACAGGATCTTGGGAATGTTTGAGGAATTGCATCATCTTTTCACCGAGAATGATTTCCTGGTCAGACAAGGGGAAAGTGACTTCCTCAGCAACCGCGCGTAGAGTTGGATTTCCCTCGCGGATAATATCTTTCATATCAATTAAGTGAGCAGCTTTTGTAATACGTTCTATTGCAGACATTTTCTCTCCTTTCATTACCTCTACATGATATCACAAAATGACAAGGATTGAAAGTATTACAGCCTTTAGGATTTATAGAAAATAGATAGGAAGTTCAATTCAATTGTGAAAGAAATACTTATCTGTGATATAATAAAAAGAAAAGGCTTGCATTAGAAAGTAGGGAGAATGAAGATGCAAAGAAGACAAGATAGACATAAACGTGGACCAGTTTTTCATTTTGTGAGAGGCTTTGTAAACTTTTTTAGGAGTTATCGCAAGTGGAGCAATAAGGGATTTGTGGCGATACTCTTGCTAGCAGTTGCTTTATCAATGGGCTTGGTCTTGTTGTTTGAAAGCTTCCAAGGAATCCCCTTAACCAGTCAAAAAAAGGATGCCATTTCTCAAGAAGCAAATAAGACCAATCAAAATACTAAAGATCAGGAAGAGGAAAAAACTGCTAGAATTATGGCCAATGGGGACCTCCTTTATCATATTCCTATTTATCGTTCGGCTTTAAAAGAAGATGGGACCTATGATTTTCATGAGAATTTTGATTATGTGAAACCATGGCTCAAACAAGCAGACCTAATTATAGGTGATTTTGAAGGTACTGTGAACAAGGACCACTATTTGGCAGGTTATCCCCTATTTAATGCACCTGGTGAAGTTATGGATGCCATCAAGGATGCCGGTTATCAAGTGCTAGACTTGGCGCATAACCATATCCTAGATTCACAAATAGAAGGTGTGGTTTCAACAGCAGATGCTATTGAGAAGGCAGGAATGACACCTATTGGAGTGTATACGCATGAGTCACGTGATCAAGCTCCACTGGTTATCAAGGAAGTGAACGGCATCAAGGTTGCACTTTTAGCCTATTCTTATGGTTTTAATGGAATTGAGCAAAGTATTTCTCAAGAAGACTATAACCGCTATCTTTCAGACCTAAATGAAGACAAGATGAAGGCTGAAATTGAACGAGCAGAGAAGGAAGCAGATATCACCATTATCATGCCTCAGATGGGTGTGGAGTATCGCTTGGAACCAACTGAAGAACAAAAGGCTCTTTATCACAAGATGATCGATTGGGGAGCGGATATTATCTTTGGAGGGCACCCTCACGTAGTTGAACCATCTGAAACGGTTGAAAAAGATGGGGACAAGAAACTCATTATCTATTCAATGGGGAACTTCATTTCCAATCAACGAATTGAAACCATGCAAGATGAAGAGAATGCTAAGTGGACAGAGCGCGGCGTGCTCATGGATGTGACTATTAAGAAAAAAGCCGGTAAGACGACAATCGAAACTGCAAAAGCGCATCCTTCTTGGGTAAACCGTACACCAAAAGGAACCTATTCTCCAGAAGGTTATCCACTATTCCTATACCAAACTTATATCTTAGAAGATTTTATCGAGGGTGGTAGTCATCGTGACCAGTTAGATGAAGCGACTAAGGAACGAATTGATACAGCCTACAAAGAAATGAACGAACATGTGGGATTGAAGTGGGACTAGCTTGAATCCAGAGGAAAGTAAATGACGATTAAGGTAATTGCAACAGATATGGATGGGACCTTGCTGGATGCTAGAGGCCAGCTTGATCTCCCACGTTTGGAAAAGATTTTAGATCAGTTGGATAAAAGGGGTATTCGTTTTGTCATTGCGACTGGGAATGAAATTCACCGCATGAGGCAACTACTGGAGCACTTGGTCGATCGGGTGGTTCTGGTTGTTGCAAACGGTGCTCGTATTTTTGAAAACAATGAACTGATTCAGGCTCAGACTTGGGATGATGCCATTGTCGATAAGGCTTTGGCTCATTTTAAGGGTCGAGCGTGTCAGGATCAGTTTGTTGTAACGTCTATGAAGGGTGGTTTCGTCAAAGAAGGTACGATTTTTACAGACCTTGAAAGTTTTATGACTCCAGAAATGATTGAAAAATTCTACCAACGGATGCAATTTGTGGACGAATTAACCTCTGACCTCTTTGGTGGTGTGCTCAAGATGAGTATGGTTGTTGGTGAGGAACGTTTGAGTTCGGTCTTGGAAGAAATCAATGACCTCTTTGATGGCCGTGTTCGTGCTGTATCGAGTGGCTATGGTTGCATTGATATCCTTCAAGCTGGAATTCATAAAGCATGGGGCTTGGAAGAATTACTCAAGCGCTGGGACTTGACCTCCCAACAAATCATGGCTTTTGGTGACAGTGAAAATGATGTTGAAATGCTTGAAATGGCTGGAATTGCCTATGCGATGGAAAATGCTGATGATAAAGCCAAAGCTGTGGCGACTGCTCTAGCGCCAGCCAATAGCCAAGGAGGAGTTTATCAAGTCTTGGAGAACTGGTTAGAAAAAGGAGAATGAAGTGGCAGTACAGTTATTAGAAAATTGGCTCCTAAAGGAACAAGAAAAAATCCAAACCAAGTATCGTCACTTAAATCAGGTTTCTGTTGTAGAGCCAGACATTCTTTTTATTGGGGATTCCATTGTCGAATATTATCCTCTGCAGGAACTATTTGGGACTGCAAAGACGATTGTCAATCGAGGCATTCGAGGTTATCAGACAGGGCTGTTATTAGAGAATCTGGATGCGCATCTGTACGGTGGGGCGGTAGATAAAATTGTCCTTTTAATTGGGACGAACGATATCGGAAAAGATGTGCCTGTGAATGAGGCTCTCAATAATCTCGAATCTATCATACAATCCATTGCTCGCGATTATCCACTGACAGAGATAAAATTGCTTTCCATTTTGCCAGTCAATGAGGGCGAGGAGTACAAGCAGACAGTCTATATCCGCACGAATGAAAAAATTCAGAAATGGAATCAAGCCTATAAAGAACTTTCCTCTGCCTATATGCAGGTAGAATTTGCGCCAGTTTTTGATAGTTTGACAGACCAGGCAGGCCAACTCAAAAAAGATTATACAACTGATGGGTTGCACCTTAGTGTTCCCGGTTATCAGGTTTTGACAAAATCTTTGAAAGACTATCTTTTGTAGTTAATTGCTTTCCTTTTTGCATTTTTGAGTTAGATAAGGTATAATGGTTTTATTGTCTTTTGGGGTCGTTACGGATTCGACAGGCATTATGAGGCATATTTTGCGACTCGTGTGGCGACGTAAACGCTCAGTTAAATATAACTGCAAAAAATAACACTTCTTACGCTCTAGCTGCCTAAAAACCAGCAGGCGTGACCCGATTTGGATTGCTCGTGTTCAATGACAGGTCTTATTATTAGCGAGATACGATCAAGCCTTGTCTAGCGGCTTGATAAGAGATTGATAGACTCGCGGTTTCTAGGCTTGAGTTATGTGTCGAGGGACTGTTAAACGAATACATAACCTATGGTTGTAGACAAATATGTTAGCAGATGTTTGGACGTGGGTTCGACTCCCACCGGCTCCATTGATAATTTACATTGTTTTGTAAATCTTTCTAAAACGTTGTTTTTACAACGTTTTTTATTTTATTCTTTGGTATTCTTTTGCAAAAAAAGAATACAACATTTTGTTGTATCCTAAATATTAAATCAAGTCCTGAATTTTCTTAAGTTTTTATCATATTTTCTGTTATAATTAAGGTGCCTTAAGAAAAATAATGAAAAAACTAAATGTTTTTCATATAGTTTTCATTTTTTGTGTTATAATTAAGGTGCCTTAAGAAAAATATTAAGGTGCCTTAAGAAAAATATTAAGGTGCCTTAAGAAAAATAATGAAAAAACTAAATGTTTTTCATATAGTTTTCATTGTTTTAATAGTTTAAAGTCAATCTTATTTTTCTCTAATAGAAAATAATGAAAAAGTAGGTTTAGAAAGAGGTAAGTATCTATGTCTTCTCATAAAAAAGTGTCACTCTCTGAGATTAATCAATCTATCGATACTCCAAATAACAATCATTTCTGGCAAAATTTAAATGCCTTTTTAGGTCCGGGTGCTCTTGTCGCAGTTGGTTATATGGATCCAGGAAACTGGATTACCAGTGTAGTCGGTGGTGCTTCCTATAAGTATAGTCTCTTGTTTGTTATCTTGATTTCATCTCTCATTGCCATGCAACTTCAGCAGATGGCAGGAAAGCTTGGTATTGTAACCCAGATGGACCTGGCTCAAGCAACGGCTCATCATTCACCTAAATGGCTTCGTTATAGTCTATGGGTGATTTTAGAATTAGCCTTGATGGCGACAGATCTGGCAGAAGTTCTAGGTTCAGCGATTGCTCTCAATCTTCTCTTTAAGATTCCGATTATGATAGCAATTCTCTTGACCGTGTTGGATGTTTTTCTCTTATTGCTTCTGATGAAATTTGGCTTTAAGAAGATTGAAGCTATTGTGACAACACTGATTTTAACCATTCTAGCAATTTTTACCTATCTGGTAGCTTTGTCACATCCAAGCTTCCAAGGAATCGTTGAGGGTTATCTACCGAATGCAACCTTATTTGAAAGTCCCTTGCCAGGGCATGAAAGTCAATTAACCTTGGCACTAGGGATCGTGGGAGCAACGGTTATGCCCCATAACCTCTATTTGCATTCTTCCTTGTCTCAAACTCGGAAAATCAATCACAAGGACAAGAATGATGTTCGAAAAGCCGTGCGCTTTATGACCTGGGATTCAAATCTCCAATTATCCTTGGCCTTTGTGGTTAACTCCCTTCTATTAATTCTCGGGGCGGCTCTCTTTTTCGGCCATGCATCTGAGATTTCTGCCTTCTCTCAAATGTATAATGCCTTGCAGGATTCTACTATTGCAGGAGCTATAGCTAGCTCGACCTTATCAACCTTGTTTGCCTTGGCTTTATTAGCCAGTGGTCAAAATTCGACAATTACGGGTACCTTGACTGGACAAATCGTTATGGAAGGTTTCTTGCATATGAGATTACCTCAATGGTTCATTCGTTTGGCAACTCGTCTCTTTGCCTTGTTGCCTGTCATGATTGTAGCGGTTCTGTTTGGTCATCAGGAAAAAACATTGGATCAGTTATTGGTTTATTCACAAGTCTTTCTTTCGATTGCTCTTCCATTTTCAATCTTCCCACTGATTTATCTAACTTCTAAGAAATCACTGATGGGAGAATTTACCAATGCCAAATGGAATACCATCCTTGGCTATATCGTTTCCATTATCTTAACAATTCTCAATGTGAAATTGTTATTTGATATTTTCTAAGAAATTCACCCGAGTTATAAAACAAGCATATAAGAAAAAAGATACCCAAGATTGTACTGCACCCCAAAAGTTAGACAGAAAAAATCTAACTTTTGGGGTGTTTTATTATGAAATTGAGTTATGATGATAAAGTTCAGATCTATGAACTTAGAAAACAAGGATATAGCTTAGAGAAGCTTTCAAATAAATTTGGGATAAACAATTCTAATCTTAGGTACATGATTAAATTGATTGATCGTTACGGAATAGAGTTCGTCAAAAAAGGAAAGAATTGTTACTATTCTCCTGAACTAAAACAAGAGATCATTGATAAAGTTCTTCTTGAGGGGCATTCACAAATTAGGGCGTCTCTGGATTATGCTCTTCTAAGTAGTGGATTACTTTCGAATTGGCTGGCACAATATAAGAAAAACGGGTATACTATTGTTGAGAAAACAAGAGGGAGACCACCTAAAATGGGACGTAAGCCAAAGAAGAGATTTGAAGATATGACAGAATTAGAACGTCTTCAAGCAGAAAATGAGTACTTGAGAGCGGAGAATGCCATTCTAAAAAAGTTGAGAGAACTCCGATTGAGAGACGAAAAGGAGCAAGAAGAAAAACGGAAATTGTTCAAGGACTGGTAACAGAGTTTTCTTTAGATATCCTTCTAAAGATTATTAAACTTGCCCGTTCAACTTATTATTACCACTTAAAACAGCTGGATCAAAGCGATAAAGATTATGATATTAAAGCTGAAATTCAGTCAATTTATACTGAGCATAAAGGAAATTACGGCTATCGTCGCATGACTCTAGAATTACGAAATCGTGGCTTCGTAGTGAACCATAAGAAGGTGCAGCGTCTGATGAAAGTACTTGGTTTAACGGCTCGAATTCGCCGTAAACGGAAGTATTCTTCATACCAAGGAGAGGTTGGCAAGAAAGCAGATAATCTTATTCAACGTCAATTTGAAGCAACCAAACCAATGCAAAAGTGCTACACAGATGTGACAGAATTTGCCATTCCAGCAAGCAGCCAAAAGCTTTATTTATCACCAGTTTTAGATGGCTTTAACAGAGAAATTATCTCCTACAATCTTTCTACTTCGCCGAACTTAGTACAAATGAAAGCTATGCTAGAACAAGCCTTTACAGAGAACCATTACGAAAATACAATTCTCCATAGTGACCAAGGATGGCAATACCAACACGATTTCTATCATCATTTTTTAAAGAATAAGGGAATCCAACCATCTATGTCACGTAAGGGAAATAGTCCAGATAACGGTATGATGGAATCTTTCTTTGGCATTCTTAAGTCTGAAATGTTTTATGGTTATGAGAATACGTTTCAGTCACTTGAACACTTGGAACAAGCTATTGTAGACTATATTGATTACTACAACAACAAACGAATTAAGGTAAAACTAAAAGGACTTAGCCCTGTACAATACAGAACTAAATCCTTTGCTTAAATTAATTGTCTAACTTTTTGGGGTCAGTACAGATTTCTTGGGTATCTTTTTTAAAATAAACGGAAGACATGGGATTCGAACCCACGCACGCTGTTACACGCCTACCGCGTTTCCAACACGGCCTCTTAAGCCTCTTGAGTAATCTTCCAATACTTACTCAAATAGTCTACCATAAAGGCCCCTATCTTGCAATAAAAATTCTAGAAATAAGAAAAATGATAGATTTTGAAAGAAAATGACAAAAAATGCTTGACTTTGAAAGAAAGTGTGATAGAATGAATAGTGTAAACGATAACAGGAGGTGATTCAGTGTTAAAAACAGAGCGGAAACAACTGATTTTAGAGGAGTTAAATCAACATCATGTAGTTTCTCTAGAAAAATTAGTTAGTTTGCTAGAGACCTCAGAATCAACGGTTCGAAGAGACTTGGATGAGTTGGAAGCGGAAAACAAGCTTCGTCGCGTGCATGGTGGAGCAGAATTGCCCCATTCCTTGCAGGAAGAAGAAACCATTCAAGAAAAATCTGTCAAAAACCTTCAAGAAAAGAAGTTGCTGGCTCAGAAAGCAGCCTCTCTCATTAAGGAACAAGATGTCATCTTTATCGATGCTGGAACAACAACTGCTTTTTTGATCCATGAATTGGTCAATAAGAATATTACTGTTGTGACAAATTCGATTCACCATGCCGCACAGTTGGTTGAAAAGCAGATTCCAACTGTCATGGTTGGAGGAAGTGTCAAGATGGCAACAGATGCTAGCATCGGGGGCGTTGCTCTTAACCAGATTAACCAATTGCACTTTGACCGTGCCTTTATCGGGATGAATGGTGTGGACGATGGCTATTATACGACTCCTGATATGGAGGAGGGAGCTGTTAAGCGTGCTATTTTAGAAAATGCCAAACAGACCTATGTCTTGGTGGATTCGTCAAAAATTGGACAAACTTGCTTTGCCAAGGTAGCACCACTCAAACGAGCTATTGTTATCACAAGTCAAGGGCATGAGCTCTTGCAGGCTATTAAGGAGAAAACGGAGGTAATAGAAGTATGATTTATACAGTCACACTCAATCCATCCATTGACTATATCGTTCGTTTGGACCAAGTCCAAGTCGGTAGTGTCAATCGTATGGACAGTGATGATAAGTTTGCTGGTGGGAAAGGAATCAATGTCAGCCGTGTCTTGAAACGTTTGGATATACCAAATACAGCGACGGGATTTATCGGAGGCTTTACTGGTAAATTTATCACAGATACCCTTGCAGAGGAAGAAATCGAGACATGTTTTGTCCAAGTGGCAGAAGATACTCGTATCAATGTTAAAATCAAAGCAGACCAAGAAACAGAAATCAACGGAACCGGTCCAAATGTCGAACCAGCTCAGCTAGAAGAATTGAAAGCTATTTTATCTAGTCTGACAGCAGAAGATACGGTTGTCTTTGCGGGTTCGAGTGCTAAAAACCTAGGCAATGTTATCTACAAGGATTTGATTGCCTTGACACGCAAGACTGGTGCGCAAGTCGTTTGTGACTTTGAAGGACAGACCTTGATTGATAGTTTGGACTATCAGCCACTTTTGGTCAAACCAAATAATCACGAGCTTGGAGCTATCTTTGGAGTGAAACTCGAAAGTTTAGATGAAATCGAGAACTATGCTCGTCAGTTACTGGCCAAAGGAGCTCAAAACGTCATTATCTCCATGGCTGGCGACGGTGCCCTTCTTGTCACATCTGAGGGAGCTTACTTCGCAAAACCTATCAAGGGAACAGTCAAAAATTCAGTTGGTGCTGGTGATTCTATGGTTGCCGGATTCACAGGTGAATTTGTCAAATCAAAAGACGCAGTAGAAGCCTTCAAATGGGGAGTTGCTTGTGGAACGGCAACTACCTTCTCGGATGACTTGGCAACAGCAGAATTTATTAAAGAAACATATGAAAAAGTTGAGGTAGAAAAACGATGAAAATTCAAGACCTATTGAGAAAAGATGTTATGTTGCTGGATTTGCAAGCAACTGAAAAAACAGCTGTCATCGACGAGATGATTAAAAGTTTGACAGACCACGGTTATGTGACAGATTTTGAAACCTTTAAAGAAGGAATTTTGGCGCGTGAAGCTCTCACTTCTACAGGTTTGGGTGATGGTATCGCAATGCCTCACAGCAAAAATGCTGCTGTCAAAGAAGCGACAGTTCTCTTTGCCAAGTCAAACAAGGGTGTTGACTACGAGAGCTTGGATGGACAATCAACTGACCTCTTCTTTATGATTGCAGCTCCAGAAGGTGCCAATGATACTCACTTGGCAGCCTTGGCAGAATTGTCTCAATACTTGATGAAAGACGGTTTTGCTGACAAACTTCGTCAAGTAACATCAGCTGACCAAGTTATCGAACTTTTTGACAAAGCTTCCGAAAAAACTGAAGAGCCTGTTCAAGCACCTACTAATGACTCTGATGAGTTTATCGTTGCTGTTACAGCTTGTACAACAGGTATTGCTCACACTTACATGGCTCAAGAAGCCCTTCAAAAAGTGGCTGCTGAAATGGGTGTTGGAATCAAGGTTGAAACCAACGGTGCTAGCGGTGTTGGAAACCAACTAACTGCTGAGGACATCCGCAAGGCTAAAGCTGTTATCATCGCTGCAGACAAGGCGGTTGAGATGGATCGTTTCGATGGCAAACCATTGATCAATCGTCCAGTTGCTGACGGGATCCGTAAAACAGAAGAATTGATTAACTTGGCTCTTTCAGGAGATGCTGAAGTCTACCGTGCTGCTAATGGAGCAAAAGCTTCGACAGCAAGCAACGAAAAACAAAGCCTTGGTGGTGCCTTCTACAAACACTTGATGAGTGGTGTATCTCAAATGTTGCCATTCGTTATAGGTGGTGGTATCATGATTGCCCTTGCCTTCTTGATTGACGGTGCTTTGGGTGTTCCAAATGAAAATCTTGGTAATCTTGGTTCCTACCATGAGCTAGCTTCTATGTTTATGAAAATTGGTGGAGCTGCCTTTGGTTTGATGCTCCCAGTCTTTGCAGGTTATGTTGCATACTCTATCGCTGAAAAACCAGGTTTGGTAGCAGGTTTCGTGGCTGGTGCTATTGCCAAAGAAGGTTTTGCCTTTGGTAAAATTCCTTATGCCGCAGGTGGTGAAGCAACTTCAACTCTTGCAGGTGTCTCATCTGGTTTCCTAGGTGCCCTTGTTGGTGGATTTATCGCAGGTGCTTTAGTTCTTGCTATCAAGAAATACGTTAAAGTTCCTCGTTCACTTGAAGGTGCAAAATCAATCCTTCTCTTGCCACTTCTTGGAACAATCTTGACTGGATTTGTCATGCTAGCTGTGAATATCCCAATGGCAGCAATCAATACTGCTATGAATGACTTCCTAGGCGGTCTTGGAGGAGGTTCAGCTGTCCTTCTTGGTATCGTCCTTGGTGGAATGATGGCTGTTGACATGGGGGGACCAGTCAACAAAGCGGCTTATGTCTTTGGTACAGGTACGCTTGCAGCAACTGTTTCTTCAGGTGGTTCTGTAGCCATGGCAGCAGTTATGGCTGGAGGAATGGTGCCACCACTTGCAATCTTTGTCGCAACTCTTCTTTTCAAAGATAAATTTACTAAAGAAGAACGCAACTCTGGTTTGACAAACATCATCATGGGCTTGTCATTTATCACTGAGGGAGCAATTCCATTTGGTGCCGCTGACCCAGCTCGTGCTATCCCAAGCTTCATCCTTGGTTCAGCAGTAGCAGGTGGACTCGTTGGTCTTACTGGTATCAAACTCATGGCGCCACACGGAGGAATCTTCGTTATTGCCCTTACTTCAAATGCTCTTCTTTACCTCGTTTCTGTCTTGGTAGGAGCAATCGTAAGTGGTGTGGTCTATGGTTACCTACGCAAACCACAAGCATAAAAAATAGAAAAATGAAAAGATTGGACCGTTTGGTGCAGTCTTTTTCTCTTTCCGAAATGCCTGTGAAATATGGTATAATAGAAGAATGGCAAACAAGAATACAAGTAAAACAAGACGGAGACCGTCTAAAGCAGAACTCGAAAGAAAAGAAGCGATTCAACGAATGTTGATTTCGTTGGGAATCGCGCTTTTATTGATTTTCGCAGCCTTCAAATTAGGGGCTGCAGGTATAACCCTTTACAATTTCATTCGCTTGCTGGTGGGTAGCCTAGCTTATCTGGCAATATTTGGCATCCTGCTCTACCTCTTCTTTTTCAAGTGGATACGAAAACAGGAAGGACTCCTATCAGGCTTTTTAACCATATTTGCTGGTTTGCTCTTGATTTTCGAGGCTTACTTGGTTTGGAAATATGGTTTGGACAAGTCCGTTCTAAAAGGAACCATGGCTCAGGTTGTGACGGATTTAACTGGTTTTCGAACGACCAGTTTTGCTGGTGGAGGCTTGATTGGTGTTGGACTCTATGTGCCAACAGCCTTTCTCTTCTCAAATATCGGTACTTACTTTATTGGTTCTATCTTGATTTTAGTGGGTGCCCTCCTAGTCAGTCCTTGGTCTGTTTACGATATTGCTGAATTTTGCAGTAAAGGCTTTGCCAAATGGCGGGAAGGGCATGAGCGTCGAAAAGAGGAACGCTTTGTTAAACAAGAAGAAAAAGCTCGCCAAAAGGCTGAGGAAGAGGCTAGATTAGAACAAGAAGAGGCTGAAAAAGCCTTACTCGATTTGCCTCCTATTGATATGGAAACAGGTGAAATTCTGACAGCAGATGTTGTGCCTGACGTTCCACCTTTTCCAGAAGAAGAGTGGGTAGAACCAGAAATCATCCTGCCTCAAGCTGAACTTGAATTCCCTGAACAGGGAGATAACTCTGATGACGAAGATGTTCAGGTCGATTTTTCAGCCAAGGAAGCCCTTGAATACAAACTTCCAAGCTTACAACTCTTTGCCCCAGATAAACCAAAAGACCAGTCGAAAGAGAAGAAAATCGTTCGTGAAAACATCAAAATCCTAGAAGAAACTTTTGCTAGTTTTGGTATTAAGGTAACGGTTGAACGGGCTGAAATTGGGCCGTCAGTGACCAAGTATGAAGTCAAGCCAGCAGTCGGTGTACGGGTTAACCGCATTTCCAATCTAGCAGATGACCTCGCTCTAGCCTTGGCAGCCAAGGATGTCCGGATTGAGGCTCCAATACCTGGTAAATCCTTAGTCGGGATTGAGGTTCCTAACTCTGAGATTGCGACGGTATCCTTCCGCGAACTATGGGAACAATCTCAAACGAAAGCAGAAAATCTCTTAGAAATTCCTCTAGGAAAGGCAGTTAATGGCACCGCAAGAGCTTTTGACCTTTCCAAGATGCCCCACTTGCTAGTTGCAGGTTCAACGGGTTCAGGGAAGTCAGTAGCTGTTAACGGCATTATCGCTAGCATCCTCATGAAGGCGAGACCTGACCAAGTTAAATTTATGATGGTCGATCCCAAGATGGTTGAGTTGTCTGTTTACAATGATATTCCCCACCTCTTGATTCCAGTCGTGACCAATCCACGTAAGGCCAGCAAGGCTTTGCAAAAGGTCGTGGATGAAATGGAAAATCGTTATGAACTCTTTGCCAAGGTGGGAGTTCGGAATATTGCAGGTTTTAATGCCAAGGTAGAAGAGTTTAATGCTCAGTCTGAGTACAAGCAGGTTCCGCTACCACTCATTGTTGTAATTGTGGATGAGTTGGCTGACCTTATGATGGTAGCCAGCAAGGAAGTGGAAGATGCTATCATTCGTCTCGGACAGAAGGCGCGTGCTGCAGGTATCCACATGATTCTTGCAACCCAGCGTCCATCCGTTGACGTCATTTCTGGTCTGATCAAGGCCAATGTCCCATCTCGTGTCGCTTTCGCAGTTTCATCAGGAACAGACTCCCGTACTATTTTAGATGAAAATGGAGCTGAGAAACTGCTTGGACGTGGAGATATGCTCTTTAAACCAATTGATGAAAATCATCCAGTTCGTCTCCAAGGCTCCTTTATCTCGGATGATGATGTCGAACGTATCGTAAACTTCATTAAGGCTCAGGCTGATGCGGACTACGATGAGAGTTTTGATCCAGGTGAGGTTTCTGAAAATGACGGAGAATTTTCAGATGGTGAATCTGGTGGTGATCCGCTCTTTGAAGAAGCCAAGGCTTTGGTAATCGAAACCCAGAAAGCCAGCGCATCTATGATTCAGCGTCGTTTGTCAGTTGGATTTAACCGTGCGACCCGTCTCATGGAAGAGCTTGAGATGGCAGGTGTCATTGGTCCAGCTGAAGGTACCAAACCAAGAAAAGTTTTACAACAATAAAAAAATAGCTTCTTTCCAAGTTTGGAAGGAGGCTATTTTAGTGATTATTGATTAGTTTTATTTTCCGAAGTTGGGGTATTGGACTGTTTTTCATTTTCAGTAGCAGGTTTACTTGGAGTAGGAGTAGAAGAATCCTGAGTTGCTGCTTTCTGCTCTTCTTTTTTCTCTTCCTTGACGCTAGATTTTGGTGTTTCCTCTTGCTGTGTTTTTTCTTGAGAAGTGTTATTTTCCTTATTGGGACTAGTGTTTTCCTGAGGGGATTCCTTTTGAATTTCTTTGACAATTGTTGTCGTCTGGCTTGTCGTAGGTTCTTTTTTAGTATTTTTATTATTATCCAAGGCGTTCATGATAGTGATACTTGCAGTAATTAAGCCAAGGATACTACCGATAGTGGCAACAGTTTTTTGAAAGACCGTAAAGCCTTTTTTGATGTGTTCTGTTTTTGGTTTTGAAGTTCTACGATAATTAGACATATATTCTCTCCTTTAATTAAAATTTATTATACCGCATTTCTTTAAAAAAATCTTAAAAAAAGAGGAATTGCCCTTTCTTGTCGCAGACTCCGTTTCATGATACAATAGAAGGAGTGATTTTAGAAAGCGTGAGAAAACATGATTTACTTTGATAATTCGGCGACGACCAAGCCCTATCCTGAAGCCCTTGAAACTTATATGCAGGTCGCTTCAAAAATTTTAGGAAATCCATCTAGTCTCCATCGTTTGGGAGACCAGGCAACACGAATCTTAGATGCTTCTCGCCAACAGATTGCAGATTTAATCGGTAAGAAAAGCGATGAAATCTTCTTTACTTCTGGTGGGACAGAAGGAGATAACTGGGTCATCAAGGGTGTGACCTTTGAAAAGGCTCAGTTTGGAAAACACATCATTGTATCAGCCATTGAACATCCGGCAGTCAAAGAGTCAGCCCTCTGGTTGAAAAGTCAAGGATTTGAAGTAGATTTTGCTCCAGTTGATAACAAAGGATTTGTAAATGTTGAAGCGTTATCAGATTTGATAAGACCTGATACGACCCTCGTTTCCGTCATGGCTGTGAACAATGAAATCGGCTCGATTCAACCTATTCAAGCTATTTCAGAACTATTGGCAGACAAGCCAACTATTTCCTTCCACGTTGATGCGGTTCAGGCACTTGCCAAGATTCCGACTGAAAAGTATCTGACAGAACGAGTGGATTTTGCGACTTTCTCTGGTCACAAGTTCCACGGAGTTCGTGGTGTTGGTTTTGTCTATATCAAGTCTGGCAAGAAGATTACGCCTCTTTTGACTGGTGGTGGTCAGGAGCATGATTATCGTTCGACAACTGAAAATGTGGCAGGGATAGCAGCGACAGCCAAGGCTCTGCGTTTGTCCATGGAAAAGCTAGATGTCTTTACTAGCAAGACTGGGCAGATGAAGGCAGTGATTCGCCAAGCTCTTTTAGATTATCCAGATATATTTGTCTTTTCAGATGAGGAAGACTTTGCCCCTCATATCCTGACTTTTGGAATCAAGGGTGTTCGTGGTGAAGTCATCGTTCACGCCTTTGAAGACTATGATATTTTCATCTCAACGACCTCTGCTTGTTCGTCCAAGGCTGGGAAACCTGCTGGCACCTTGATTGCCATGGGAGTGGACAAGGATAAGGCCCAGTCAGCTGTGCGTCTTAGTCTAGACCTTGAAAATGATATGAGTCAGGTCGAGCAGTTTTTGACCAAGCTAAAATTAATTTACAATCAAACTAGAAAAGTAAGATAGGAGCATTTATGCAGTATTCAGAAATTATGATTCGCTACGGAGAGTTGTCAACCAAGGGTAAAAATCGTATGCGTTTCATCAATAAACTTCGCAATAATATATCAGACGTTTTGTCTATCTATCCCCAAGTTAAGGTAACGGCAGATCGTGACCGTGCCCACGCTTACCTAAATGGAGCAGATTACACAGCAGTAGCAGAATCACTCAAACAAGTTTTTGGGATTCAAAACTTTTCTCCTGTTTATAAGGTCGAAAAATCTGTAGAAGTTCTGAAGTCTGCTGTCCAAGAGATTATGCAGGACATCTACAAGGATGGCATGACCTTTAAAATTTCTGGCAAGCGTAGCGACCACAACTTTGAGTTGGATAGTCGTGAACTCAATCAAACACTTGGAGGAGCTGTTTTCGAAGCCATTCCAAATGTGCAAGCTCAAATGAAAAGTCCTGACATCAATCTTCAGGTGGAAATCCGTGAAGAAGCAGCCTATCTTTCTTATGAAACCATTCGTGGGGCTGGTGGTTTGCCAGTTGGAACTTCAGGTAAAGGGATGCTCATGTTGTCAGGAGGGATCGACTCACCTGTAGCAGGTTATCTTGCACTTAAGCGTGGGGTGGATATTGAGGCTGTTCATTTTGCCAGCCCACCTTACACGAGTCCTGGTGCTCTTAAAAAAGCCCAAGATTTGACCCGTAAATTAACCAAGTTTGGGGGAAATATCCAGTTTATTGAAGTACCTTTCACAGAGATTCAAGAGGAAATCAAGGCCAAAGCGCCAGAAGCTTACTTGATGACTCTAACGCGTCGTTTTATGATGCGGATTACAGATCGTATTCGTGAGGTACGAAATGGTTTAGTTATCATCAATGGGGAAAGCCTAGGTCAAGTAGCCAGCCAAACCTTGGAGAGCATGCAGGCTATCAATGCAGTTACCAACACTCCCATCATCCGTCCAGTTGTGACAATGGATAAGTTGGAAATCATTGACATTGCTCAGGAAATTGACACCTTTGAAATTTCTATCCAGCCTTTTGAAGACTGTTGTACCATTTTTGCGCCAGATCGTCCGAAAACAAATCCTAAGATTAAGAATGCGGAGCAGTATGAAGCTCGTATGGATGTTGAAGGTTTAGTTGAGCGAGCAGTGGCTGGAATCATGATTACTGAGATTACACCGCAGGCTGAAAAAGATGAAGTGGATGACTTGATTGACAATATGCTCTAATCAGAAAATCCAAAAGAATTTAGAAAATTAAATGAAAAAGTTAGTTTTTAATTCCAAAAACGGAAGCAAAACTAACTTTTTTTCTATTTTTATGGTATAATGAGATAAAATTTTGAATATAGAGAGTTTTCTGACAATGAATCAATCCTACTTTTATTTAAAAATGAAAGAACACAAACTCAAGGTTCCATATACAGGTAAGGAACGCCGTGTACGTGTTCTTCTGCCTAAAGATTATGAGAAAGACACGGATCGTTCCTATCCTGTTGTTTACTTTCATGACGGGCAAAATGTTTTTTATAGCAAGGAGTCTTTCATTGGACATTCATGGAAGATTATCCCAGCTATTAAGCGTAATCCTGATATCAGTCGCATGATTGTCGTCGCCATTGACAATGATGGTATGGGGCGGATGAATGAGTATGCGGCTTGGAAGTTCCAAGAATCTCCTATCCCAGGACAGCAATTTGGCGGTAAGGGCGTGGAGTATGCCGAGTTTGTTATGGAGGTGGTCAAGCCATTTATCGATGAGACCTACCGTACTAAAGCTGACTGCCAGCATACGGCTATGATTGGGTCTTCACTAGGAGGCAATATTACCCAGTTTATCGGTTTGGAATACCAAGACCAAATTGGTTGCTTGGGCGTCTTTTCATCTGCCAACTGGCTCCATCAAGAAGCCTTTAATCGCTACATCGAGCGCCAGAAACTATCGCCTGACCAGCGTATCTTTATCTATGTTGGAACTGAAGAAGCAGATGATACGGACAAGACCCTGATGGCTGGTAATATCAAACAAGCCTATATCGATTCGTCTCTTCGGTATTACCATGATTTGATAGCAGGTGGGGTACACTTAGATAATCTTGTCTTGAAAGTTCAATCTGGTGCCATCCATAGTGAAATCCCTTGGTCGGAGAATTTACCAGACTGTCTGAGATTTTTTGCAGAGAAATGGTAAGTTAGAAAAGGAGAAAGCCAATGCATATTGAAAACCTTAGCCACTGGAGTGGCAATCTTAACCGTGAAATGTACCTTAATCGTTATGGACATGCAGGGATTCCAGTTGTGGTCTTTGCTTCATCAGGTGGTAGTCACAATGAATACTATGATTTTGGCATGATTGATGCTTGTGCTTCTTTTATCGAGGAAGGCCGTGTTCAGTTCTTTACCCTATCCAGTGTAGATAGTGAGAGCTGGTTGGCCACTTGGAAAAATGGTCACGACCAAGCGGAAATGCACCGTGCCTATGAACGCTATGTGATTGAGGAGGCTATTCCTTTTATCAAGCATAAGACAGGTTGGTTTGATGGTATGATGACGACAGGTTGCTCGATGGGCGCCTACCATGCAGTCAACTTTTTTCTCCAACATCCAGATGTTTTTACAAAGGTGATTGCTCTTAGTGGTGTTTACGACGCACGTTTCTTTGTTGGCGATTACTACAATGACGATGCTATTTATCAAAACTCGCCAGTAGATTATATCTGGAATCAGAATGACGGCTGGTTTATTGACCGTTACCGTCAGGCAGAGATTGTGCTGTGTACGGGTCTTGGAGCCTGGGAACAAGACGGTCTACCATCTTTCTACAAGCTTAAAGAAGCCTTTGACCAGAAACAAATTCCAGCCTGGTTTGCTGAATGGGGACACGATGTCGCCCACGACTGGGAATGGTGGCGCAAACAAATGCCTTATTTCCTTGGAAATCTCTATTTATAAAAGGAGTTACCTATGAATTACCTTGTTATTTCTCCCTACTATCCGCAAAACTTTCAACAGTTTACCATTGAACTAGCTAATAAAGGCATCACAGTATTGGGAATTGGTCAAGAACCATACGAGCAATTGGATGAACCTTTACGCAATAGCCTGACTGAGTATTTCCGCGTAGATAATCTTGAAAATATAGATGAAGTCAAACGTGCAGTTGCTTTTCTCTTTTATAAACATGGGCCAATTGACCGTATCGAGTCTCATAATGAATACTGGCTTGAGCTGGATGCAACACTCAGAGAACAATTCAATGTCTTTGGTGCCAAACCAGAGGATCTCAAAAAGACGAAATTTAAGTCTGAAATGAAGAAACTCTTCAAAAAAGCAGGTGTCCCTGTGGTACCTGGAGCTGTTATCCAGACGGAAGCAGATGTTGATCAAGCAGTGAAAGAAATTGGTCTTCCAATGATTGCCAAACCTGATAATGGAGTGGGAGCAGCCGCAACCTTTAAGCTCGAGACAGAAGATGATATCAATCACTTTAAGCAAGAATGGGACCATTCGACCGTTTATTTCTTTGAAAAATTTGTTACTTCTAGTGAAATCTGTACCTTTGACGGGCTCGTAGACAAGGATGGTAAGATTGTCTTCTCAACGACTTTTGACTACGCCTATACACCGCTTGATCTCATGATTTACAAGATGGACAATTCCTACTATGTTCTTAAGGATATGGATCCCAAATTACGTAAATATGGTGAGGCCATTGTCAAGGAATTTGGTATGAAAGAACGGTTCTTCCATATTGAGTTCTTCCGTGAAGGGGACGACTACATTGCCATTGAGTACAATAACCGTCCTGCAGGTGGTTTTACCATTGATGTTTATAACTTTGCTCATTCCTTGGATCTCTACCGAGGCTATGCGGCGATTGTCGCAGGAGAAGAGTTCCCAGCGTCAGACTTTGAAGCTCAATATTGTTTAGCTACATCCCGTCGTGCAAATGCTCACTATGTTTATTCTGAGGAGGACTTGCTTGCCAAATACAGCCAGTATTTCAAGGTTAAAAAAATCATGCCAGCGGCCTTTGCGGAACTTCAAGGAGATTACCTTTATATGCTGACAACTCCGAGTCGACAAGAAATGGAGCAGATGATTGCAGATTTCGGACAACGTCAAGAATAAGAACTCTCGGATTAAGGAAATCCACCTCTTTAATCCTTTTGTTTCAATAAGAGAAATAAAACCGCTTTCCCATATATTCTTTTAGAAAACCTGTTGCTAAAAGATATAAAAATTGATAGAATAAGGATTGTCTAAAAAATTTTAAGGAGAATCTATCAAATGGATTTCACATGGGCAATTAAATATGCCACTGAATTTTTGGCCACTGCTATTTTGATCATTCTTGGAAATGGTGCAGTTGCCAACGTTGAACTTAAAGGTACGAAAGGTCACCAAAGTGGCTGGATCGTTATCGCTGTTGGTTATGGTATGGGGGTTATGATCCCAGCCTTGATGTTTGGTAACGTATCAGGTAACCACATTAACCCAGCCTTCACTCTTGGACTTGCGATCAGCGGTCTCTTCCCTTGGGCACAAGTTGCACCTTATATCATCGCACAAGTTTTGGGTGCTATCTTTGGTCAAGCCTTGGTTGTGGCAACACACCGCCCATACTACTTGAAAACTGAAAATCCAAACAACATCTTGGGTACTTTCTCAACCATTTCAAGTTTGGATAATGGTACAAAAGAATCACATTTTGCAGCAACTGTTAATGGTTTTGTAAATGAGTTTGTTGGTTCATTTGTTCTTTTCTTTGCAGCTCTTGGAATGACTAAAAACTTCTTTGGTGCTGAACTAGTATCAAAAGCACAAGCGGCTATTAATGCTCAAGTTGCACAAGCAACTACTCAAGGTCAAACCATTCCTCAAGAACAAGTAACAGCAGCACTTGACCAAGCTAAAGAACAAGTAGCACCATTTATGACATCTGGTCTTGGAATTGCTCACTTGGCACTAGGTTTCCTAGTTATGGCCTTGGTAACATCACTTGGTGGACCTACAGGACCTGCCTTGAACCCAGCCCGTGACTTGGGACCACGTCTCCTTCATGCTTTCCTTCCAAAATCAGTTCTTGGTGAGCACAAAGGTGATTCAAAATGGTGGTACTCTTGGGTACCAGTAGTAGCACCGATCGCAGCAGCAATTGCCGCAGTAGCTATCTTCAAATTCCTTTACCTATAAGAAATTGAAACCGAGGAAATCCTCGGTTTTTTAGATGAAATTTTACGAAAAAAAGGTAAATCTGAGCATAATTTCTTGTAAAAAATTCTAAAATCCTTTAAAATAAAAGAGTTGGAGGAGTTTATGAATGTAAATCAGATTGTACGGATTATTCCTACTTTAAAAGTTAATAATAGAAAATTAAATGAAACATTTTATATAGGAACCCTTGGCATGAAGGCCTTATTAGAAGAGTCAGCCTTTCTGTCACTAGGTGATCAAACAGGTTTAGAAAAGCTGGTTTTAGAAGAAGCTCCAAGTATGCGCACTCGTAAGGTAGAGGGAAGAAAAAAACTAGCTAGATTGATTGTCAAGGTAGAAAATCCCTTAGAAATCGAGGCCTTATTAGCTAAAACAGATTCGATTCATCAATTATATAAAGGTCAAAATGGCTACGCTTTTGAGATTTTTTCACCCGAAGATGATTTGGTTTTGATTCATGCGGAAGATGATAGAGAAAGTCTAGTAGAAGTAGAAGAAAAGCCTAGATTTCAAACAGATCTCGAATCAATTTCTTTAAGTAAATTTGAGATTTCTATGGAATTACATCTCCCAACTGATGTTGATAGTTTCTTGGAGCCATCTGAAGTTGGAGAATCCCTTGATTTTATTCCAGCTCAGGGGCAGGATCTGACTGTGGACAGTACGGTTACCTGGGACTTGTCTATGCTCAAGTTCTTGGTCAATGAATTAGATTTAGCCAGTCTGTGCCAGAGGTTTGAGTCTACAGAATATTTTATTCCTAAGTCTGAAAAATTCTTCCTTGGTAAAGATAGAAATAATGTTGAATTGTGGTTTGAAGAAGTATGAAGTGGACCAAGATTATTAAAAAAATAGAAGAACAAATCGAGGCAGGGATCTATCCCGGAGCCTCTTTTGCGTATTTTAAGGACAATCAATGGACGGAGGTCTATTTAGGCCAGAGTGACCCAGAGCATGGCTTGCAGACTGAGGCAGGACTAGTTTATGACCTAGCTAGTGTCAGCAAGGTTGTTGGCGTTGGCACCGTTTTTACTTTTTTGTGGGAAAACGGTCAATTAGATATTGACAGACCAGTAACCGATTTTTTACCTGAAAGTGATTATCCAGATATCACTATTCGCCAGCTCTTGACTCACGCAACAGCTCTTGATCCTTTTATTCCCAATAGAGATCTTTTAACAGCCTTAGAATTAAAGGAAGCTATGTTTCATCTCAGGAGACGAAATCAGCCAGCCTTTCTTTATTCGGATGTCCATTTTTTGCTGTTGGGTTTTATTTTGGAAAGAATCTTTAATCAAGACCTGGATGAGATTTTACAGGAGCAAGTCTGGAAACCTTGGGGAATGATGGAAACCCAGTTTGGTCCTGTTGAGCGTGCTGTTCCAACAGTCAGAGGTGTGGAGGCAGGAAAAGTTCATGATCCCAAGGCTCGTCTCTTGGGTAGACATGCTGGTAGTGCTGGTTTGTTTTCGACTGTAAAGGATTTACAAATCTTTTTAGAACACTATTTAGCAGATGATTTTGCAAGAAATTTGAGTCAAAACTTTTCACCTTTGGATGATAAGGAACGTTCTTTGGCATGGAATTTGGAAGGAGATTGGCTAGACCATACGGGCTATACAGGTACCTTTATCATGTGGAATCGCCAGAAGCAAGAAGCGGTCATTTTCCTATCGAATCGTACCTATGAAAAGGATGAACGAGCCCAGTGGATATTAGACCGCAATCAAGTGATGGACTTGATTCGTAAAGAAGAGTAAGGAGAGACATGTCAAATAGTTTAAAAGGGACTTTACTAACAGTTGTGGCTGGTATTGCTTGGGGCTTGTCAGGAACGAGTGGCCAATACCTGATGGCGCACGGAATTTCGGCTCTGGTTTTGACCAACTTGCGTCTTTTAATCGCTGGTGGGATTCTCATGTTCTTGGCTTATGTTACTGCAAAGGATAAAATGCTGGCCTTTTTAACGGATAAGAAGAGTTTGCTGTCTCTTCTTATTTTTGCTCTAATTGGTCTCTTCCTCAACCAATTTGCCTATCTAACTGCTATTCAGGAGACCAATGCAGGGACCGCGACGGTGCTTCAGTATGTTTGCCCTGTCGGGATTTTGATTTATAGCTGTATCAAGGATAAGGTAGCACCGACACTGGGAGAGATTGTTTCTATCATATTAGCCATCGGAGGGACCTTTCTGATCGCCACTCATGGGCAGTTGGACCAGTTATCCATGACACCTGCCGGTCTGTTCTGGGGTCTCTTTTCTTCTCTGACTTACGCACTTTATATCATTTTGCCCATAGCCTTGATTAAGAAGTGGGGGAGTAGTTTGGTCATTGGTGTGGGAATGGTCATAGCAGGTTTAGTCGCCCTTCCTTTTACAGGAGTTCTACAGACTGCTATCCCAACTAGTCTTGATTTTCTTCTTGCTTTTGCAGGCATTATCCTTATCGGGACTGTCTTTGCCTATACAGCGTTCTTAAAAGGAGCCAGTCTGATTGGACCGGTCAAGTCAAGTTTGTTGGCTTCAATTGAGCCAATCTCGGCGGTTTTCTTTGCCTTCCTAATTATGAATGAACAATTTTATCCTATTGATTTTCTTGGCATGGCAATGATATTGTTTGCTGTAACTCTGATTTCTTTGAAAGATTTACTCTTAGAGAAATAAAAAAGACTCTTTGTCCGTGACAGAGAGTTTTTGCATAGTAATCTAATTATTTTCAAGATAAAATTCAAAGCGTTCGCCTACATACTGACTTTTTACGTATTCAAAAGCAGTACCATCTTCTAGGTAGGAAACCTGAGTCAAACCAAGAATAGCATGTCCTTTTTCAACTTCCAAATAGTGGGCAATCTTTTCTTTAGCAAGGCGAGCATAAATAGTTTGTTGAGATTTGCCTATACGGTAGCCGTGTTTTTGCAAGGTTTGGAAGAAATGACTGGTGATTTCTTCTTTTTTAAAGTCCTTAATGAATTTTTCAGGAATAGAAGCAACTTCATAAACCAGAGGAACTTGGTCGGCATAGCGAACACGTTCCATTCGGATAATATTTTCGGTAGGAGAAATTCCTAGCTTGGCAACTTCCTGTTCATTGGGAATGGTTTTTCTGTAGGAAATGAGTTGGCTAGAGGGTACTTTACCTTGGGACTTAACAATTTCAGTAAAACTGGTTGTCCCTCTCATCTTTTCTTGTACACGTGTACTGGATACAAAGGTGCCACTTCCTACACGGCGCTCTAAAACTCCTTCTTCGACCAAGAGGGAAATAGCTTGTCGGAGGGTCATGCGACTGACCTCAAACTGCTCTGCTAAATCTCTTTCACTGGGAAGTCTCTCACCAATAGCCCAACGATGTTCGTCAATATCCTTTTTAATCTGATCATGGATTTTCATATAAGCGGGTAGCATATTTTTCACTTCATTTCTATCTTTTCTCTATTGTACCCCAATAAACTAGAAAAAGTCAAACTTCGCCTTGTTTAGTTGGTAATTCGCCCTTATTTGTGATAGAATATTGAAAAAAGATATTTCTTTTGAGAAAGGAAAAAGATGAGCAACATTTCAACTGATTTGCAAGATGTAGAAAAAATCATCGTATTGGACTATGGTAGCCAATACAACCAGCTGATTTCACGCCGTATCCGTGAGATTGGTGTTTTTTCAGAACTAAAAAGCCATAAAATTTCAGCTGCTGAAGTTCGTGAAATCAACCCTGTAGGAATCATCCTTTCAGGTGGTCCAAACTCTGTATACGAAGATGGTTCATTTGATATTGACCCAGAAATCTTCGAACTTGGAATTCCTATTTTGGGAATTTGTTATGGTATGCAGTTATTGACCCATAAACTTGGAGGAAAAGTTGTTCCTGCAGGTGATGCTGGAAATCGTGAATACGGTCAATCAACTCTTACTCACACATCATCAGCTCTTTTTGAATCAACACCAGACGAGCAGACTGTTTTGATGAGCCATGGTGATGCGGTTACTGAAATTCCTGCTGACTTTGTTCGTACAGGTACATCAGCTGACTGCCCATACGCAGCCATCGAAAACCCAGATAAACACATTTACGGTATCCAATTCCACCCTGAAGTTCGCCATTCTGTATACGGGAATGACATCCTTCGTAACTTTGCCCTTAACATCTGTAAGGCTAAAGGCGACTGGTCAATGGATAACTTCATTGATATGCAGATCCAAAAAATTCGTGAAACCGTCGGTGATAAACGTGTCCTTCTTGGTCTATCAGGTGGGGTTGACTCTTCAGTTGTTGGGGTTCTTCTCCAAAAGGCTATTGGCAATCAATTAATCTGTATCTTTGTAGACCACGGTCTTCTTCGTAAAGGAGAAGCGGACCAAGTTATGGACATGCTTGGTGGTAAGTTTGGTTTGAATATCGTCAAAGCAGACGCTGCTAAACGTTTCCTTGATAAACTTGCTGGCGTTTCTGACCCAGAACAAAAACGTAAAATCATCGGTAACGAATTTGTGTATGTCTTTGATGACGAAGCAAGTAAGCTCAAAGATGTGAAATTCCTTGCTCAAGGTACCTTATACACAGACGTTATCGAGTCTGGTACAGATACAGCTCAAACTATCAAGTCACACCACAACGTGGGTGGTCTTCCAGAAGACATGCAGTTTGAATTGATTGAACCACTCAACACTCTCTATAAAGATGAAGTTCGTGCCCTTGGTACAGAGCTTGGTATGCCAGACCATATCGTATGGCGCCAACCATTTCCAGGACCAGGACTTGCTATCCGTGTCATGGGTGAAATCACTGAAGAGAAACTAGAAACCGTTCGTGAATCAGACGCTATCCTTCGTGAGGAAATTGCTAAAGCAGGTCTTGACCGCGATATCTGGCAATACTTCACAGTGAACACAGGCGTTCGTTCAGTCGGTGTTATGGGTGACGGTCGTACATATGACTACACGATTGCAATCCGTGCTATCACCTCTATCGATGGTATGACAGCTGACTTTGCAAAGATTCCTTGGGATGTCCTTCAAAAGATTTCTGTACGTATCGTAAACGAAGTGGACCACGTTAACCGCATCGTCTATGATATTACAAGTAAACCACCTGCAACAGTTGAGTGGGAGTAAAGCTATAAATACTTTACTCTTATAGTAAATGAAAAATAAGGATTTCGAGAGAACAAAATCGTTCTCTCTTTTTTTATCTGAATATTTTAAGTAAAAGGTTAAGCTATTCTTTCATAAAACAAGACAGAATGGTTGCCTCCAAAGTCTCATCATAAGAGAACAGTTATATTCTCTGGATCTACTTTTGAGATGGTAAAAATAGATATACTGATATCCATTCCTTTTATCATATCCTTGATTTCTTAAGTTTTAAAGACAGTTTAATCAGGATTCCTTTTATATATCGATTAAGAAATAAATAATCTGTCTTGAATCCTACTATAGATGTATAAAGAGTCATTTTGTTTTTTGTTTCGTATCAGTATCAATCCGTTCTGATATTGTTTTTTGAATTGTAGAAAATTCTAGTATAGTAGTTAGGAAGTTTTTATAAATTTATTGTATTTAATTCTTGAGTTGAGACCTTTACTTTTTTAGCTAATTATGTAATAATATTAACAATACAAATAAATGAAAGTTGGTGTTTCTATTGCATAAAGCAGTAAAACAAGAAAAAGGTCATGGATATCTCCGTAAAACTAAGTTAGGTTTGTTAAGTGGTATTATCCTAACGACTGCTTTAGGGAGTTTATTTTTAAATGGGATTGTAAGCGCTGATGAACAGCCAAATTCAAGTACACCTCCTAATGCAGCACAGACTCCACCTAGCGAAACTGTGGTTCAAAGTGAGTATGAAACGAGTACAACACATACGGTAAAAGAAACCGAGTTAAAAGCTAAAGTTGAAGAAGTAAAAGCTTTAGGGGTTAAGGTTACAGAAACACCCACTGAAAATGTAGGTGTTGCAAATAGTTCTTCTGAGGTTACACATTTACGCACAACTGCCGAAGAGAAAGTAGATGCTCAAATTCGTGATTTAGAGTCTGCAAAAGCTGAACAAGAGCAAGTGAAAGCGGATAGAACGAAGATTGATGAGTTTAAAAATACTCTTATCAATGCTAATTATATTAAAGTAAAAGCTAGATTAGTTTCTCAGGTAAATAGTCGAGATATCGATGAAGATGTCTCGAAAGAAGCGTCAGTTAGCCCGATTACATCAAGTAGCGGTGAAATTCGGTATTTGAAAGCGAATGAATTGGAGTTAACTGATTCTCAAGGTTTGTATAATGCAGTATCGAAACCAACTACTGAGGAAGTTACAGAAACATTTATTAAGGTACCTGCTCGAATTGGAATTACAGATAAATATGCAACAAATCGTGTGAATATCGGGTATCCTGCTCGTATAGTGGAACTAACTCCAAACACTGTGTATAGTTACACCATCACACCTCGTTCAGATAGTGTTTTATCTAGTATTTACGGTATCGGTAGTATTGAGACAACTGCTAAATTTGAGTATACGCTACCTGAAGAAACCAAACTTTACGCTACATTTAGCAGTAAACCTGTTGAGACTCATGTAATTATTAAAAACTTAACTCGACGTGCTGAAAATCATACTGATTTCATTGGTTATACTCGAACTTATACTTATAAGGATAAGCAAGGAAATATTATTCCAATTAAAGATTTATATGCAAAATTCTTAGATGTCCAAGGTTTTAAGGGTAAAGGGGTTATAACGTCTTCTGATATTCCAAAATCTAAATTATCCGAGTTTGAAGTACGTTCAGCTGGTGCTGATTACACTTATAGACAAGAAACATCTTTACTTGGAGAAAATACAATTTCTCAAAAAGAGTACATTGCTAGTAAAGTAGTTCCTAATAAACGTAATCAGTTTACACCTCGCATTGTTTATGCATCAAATCTCCAAAGAGTTGAATTGACAGATACAGAAAAAGCAATCAACGGTGTGTCTCGCACTTTCCATACTGTTACTTATACAGAAGTTCAAAACAAAGGTTTAGTGACTCAGAAGTTTGTAAACGAACAAGGTGTTGAAATTGCACCTAGTGTTAAATCTGAACTTAAAGAAGTAGGTTCTGATGTATCTTTAACTCATCCGACCGATTTGGACTTTGAGAACAAGCGTTATACCTTTAAAGAACAAGACAAACAAGATATTACAGAGATTGTGAAAGGTGAAACTGTCATTACCTATGTGTATAAACAGAAGTATGAGAATAACTTACCACCTGTAGAAACAGAAACAAAAATTCCAATTACAACAACTTATGTAGAAGACAAAACAATCGACTATGGTACGGAAATTGTTGAATCGAACGGTAGCGAAGGTAAAATTGTAACTACAACACCTAAAATTGTGAATGAACTTGATGGTATTGTAACTGACGGTAAGCCGACTGAAAAAGAAACTCCTATGGTACCAAAAGTGGTTAAAGTAGGTACGAAACCAACAGTTGTAGAAACAACTACTCCATATACAACACGTTATGTAGAAGATAATACAAAAGATAAAGACTATCGAGAAGTAACAAGAACTGGTAAAGCTGGTAAAACAACTACTACAACAACTTATACCTTAAATCCTAATACAGGTGCAGTAACATCGAACGAACCAACCACGATTACTGAAGAAGCAGTAGAAGAAGTTATTATAGTAGGTACGAAACCAACAGTTGTAGAAACAACTACTCCATATACAATACGTTATGTAGAAGATAATACAAAAGATAAAGATTATCGTGAAGTAACAAGACCTGGTAAAGCTGGTAAAACAACTACTACGACAACTTATACCTTGGATCCTAATACAGGAGCAGTAACACCGAATGAACCAACCACGATTACTGAAGAAGCAGTAGAAGAAGTTATCACAGTAGGTACGAAACCAACAGTTGTAGAAACAACTACTCCATATACAACACGTTATGTAGAAGATAGTACAAAAGATAAAGATTATCGTGAAGTAACAAGACCTGGTAAATCTGGTAAGACAACTACTACGACAACTTATACCTTGGATCCTAATACAGGAGCAGTAACACCGAATGAACCAACCACGATTACTGAAGAAGCAGTAGAAGAAGTTATCACAGTAGGTACGAAACCAAAGGTTGAGGCACCAAAGGTTGAAACGCCAAAAGTTGAAACACCAAAGGTTGAAACGCCAAAGGTTGAAACACCAAAGGTTGAAATGCCAAAAGTTGAAACACCAAAAGTTGAAACACCAAAGGTTGAGTCACCAAAGGTTGAGTCACCAAAGGTTGAAACGCCAAAAGTTGAAACACCAAAAGTTGAAACACCAAAGGTTGAAACGCCAAAGGTTGAGACACCAAAGGTAGAAGTACCAAAATCAAAGACACCAACTGAACAATCGACAAAAGAAACTTCACAAATTCCGACTTCTGTAGCAAGTAAGAGAGAGGAATTGCCTAATACAGGTACAGAAGATCATGCTAATCTTGTAGTCTTAGGACTTCTAGGAGTTTTGAGTGGATTTGGATTTCTTGCACACAAGAAAAAAGAAGTGGAGAAATAGTTTTTCCTAACCTATATTAGAAAAGGGCTCACATCTGTGGGCTTTTTCTCTTTGACAATCTTTTTGCTTTAATAATCTAAAAGATTAGAATTGTCAAAACAATCTGTCTAGGCTTGATTTTATGGCTTATTTACTATAAAATGAGAAGGAAAAACGTCAAACTTTTATATTGCAAATAGGAGAAAACATGACAAAAACATTAAAACGTCCTGAGGTTTTATCACCTGCAGGGACTTTAGAGAAGCTAAAGGTAGCTGTTCAATATGGAGCAGATGCTGTCTTTATCGGTGGTCAGGCCTATGGTCTTCGTAGCCGTGCCGGAAACTTTACTTTCGAACAGATGGAAGAAGGTGTCCAGTTTGCTGCCAAGTACGGTGCCAAAGTCTATGTAGCTGCCAATATGGTTATGCACGAAGGAAATGAAGCTGGTGCTGGTGAGTGGTTCCGTAAACTGCGTGATATCGGGATTGCAGCAGTTATCGTATCTGACCCAGCCTTGATCATGATTGCAGCGACTGAAGCACCAGGTCTTGAAATCCACCTCTCTACTCAAGCAAGTGCAACTAACTATGAAACCCTTGAGTTCTGGAAAGAACTGGGCTTGACTCGTGTCGTTTTGGCGCGTGAGGTTTCGATGGAAGAATTAGCTGAAATCCGCAAACGTACAGATGTTGAGATTGAAGCCTTTGTCCACGGAGCCATGTGTATTTCTTACTCTGGTCGTTGTACTCTTTCAAACCACATGAGTATGCGTGATGCTAACCGTGGTGGTTGCTCTCAGTCTTGCCGTTGGAAGTATGATCTTTATGATATGCCATTTGGGAAAGAACGTAAGAGCTTGAAAGGGGAAATCCCAGAAGCATTTTCAATGTCAGCTGTTGACATGTCCATGATTGACCATATCCCAGATATGATTGAAAATGGTGTGGACAGTCTGAAGATTGAAGGTCGAATGAAGTCTATTCACTATGTTTCAACAGTAACCAACTGCTACAAGGCGGCTGTGGATGCATATCTTGAAAGTCCTGAAAAGTTTGAAGCTATCAAACAAGACTTGGTGGATGAGATGTGGAAGGTTGCCCAACGTGAATTAGCAACAGGTTTCTATTACGGTACACCATCTGAAAATGAGCAGTTGTTTGGTGCTCGTCGTAAAATTCCTGAGTACAAGTTTGTTGCTGAAGTGGTTTCTTATGATGATGCGACACAAACAGCAACTATTCGTCAACGGAACGTTATTAACGAAGGCGACCAAGTTGAGTTTTATGGCCCAGGTTTCCGTCATTTTGAAACGTATATCGAAGATTTACATGATGCCAAAGGCAATAAAATTGACCGCGCTCCAAATCCAATGGAACTCTTGACTATCAAGGTTCCACAACCTGTTCAAGCTGGAGATATGGTTCGAGCTCTCAAAGAAGGACTTATCAATCTTTATAAGGAAGATGGCACCAGCGTCACAGTTCGTGCTTAATAAGCATGCAGGAGACGAAAGCTTTCTAGTTGCTTTCCCTTTAATCCTACTTACTAAAGAGCATTAGGTTAAAGAAAATATATTAATTTCCATCCGAGATGTCATCTCGGATTTTTCATTATTTTTCAGAAAGACCTAGATAATGGAGGGATTTGTTACAAGTTTTTTCCAAAGTTTTCTATATAATAGACTTAAAAATAGTAAAATTGTAAATAATTTTCATTAAACGCTTTCAACGTAAGTAAAAAGTTGACAAATCCAATTTTTAGGACTAAACTAAGTAAGTAAATTTTAATTAAAAGGAGAATTCGTCATGAATTTAACATTTTTCGGTCTATGTCTTGCCTGTATGGGTGTATCTCTTGGTGAAGGTTTGTTGATGAACGGTTTGTTGAAATCAGTTGCTCGCCAACCAGATATCATCTCAGAACTACGTAGTTTGATGATCCTAGGGGTTGCCTTTATTGAAGGTACTTTCTTCGTTACTCTTGTCTTTTCATTTATCATCAAATAAAAGAAGTATAAATTGAAAAAGGGAGGATTTTAGATGGAAGAAAGTATTAATCCAACCATCAATATTGGTCCTGTTACCTTTAATTTAACCATAGTAGTTTTGACTTTGTTGACTGTAGCACTTATTTTTGGCTTTATTTATTGGGCAACTCGAAATATGACTTTGAGACCCACAGGAAAACAAAATGTATTAGAGTATTTATTTGATTTTGTTGTTGGATTTACAAAATCAAACCTTGGTCCAATGATAAAGGATTATTCTCTCTTTTATTTCTGTTTATTCCTATTTATGGCCATTGCAAATAATATTGGCTTAATGGCTAGAATTCAGACTACAGATGGTGTAAATCTTTGGACCTCACCAACAGCAAATTTGTCATTTGACTTGGTCTTGTCTTTTACAATTATCTTAATGACCCACGTAGAAGGAATTCGTCGTCGTGGAATCAAAAAGTATTTAAAAGCATTTGTAACACCAGGTTTTATGACACCAATGAATCTCTTAGAAGAAGTTACCAATCTCCTTTCACTTGCATTGCGGGTATTTGGTAATATCTTTGCAGGGGAAGTGATGGCAAGTATGTTAGTCCTACTTTCTCATCAGGCCTTCTATTGGTATCCTATTGCTTTTGGAACAAATCTAATCTGGACTGCATTTTCTGTTTTTATTTCTTGTGTACAAGCATATGTATTTACATTGTTATCTTCAATGTACCTAGGAAATAAAATTAATGATGAAGAATAGAAAGGAGTAGTTTATGAATGTAACAGTAGGTGAATTACTTGGTGATTTTATACTAATCGCTGGTTCCTTTATTCTCTTGCTAGTCTTGGTTAAGAAATACGCTTGGTCAAATTTGACTAGCATTTTCGAACAAAGAGCAGAAAAAATTGCAGCAGATATTGACGGAGCTGAACAAGCACGTCAAAAAGCAGAAGTATTGGCTCAGAAACGCGAAGATGAATTGGCTGGTAGCCGTAAAGAAGCTAAGACAATCATTGAGAATGCGAAAGAAACAGCTGAGAAAAGCAAAGCTAGTATTTTAGCAGATGCTAAGCTAGAAGCAGGACGCTTGAAAGAAAAAGCGAACCAAGAAATTGCTCAAAATAAAGCTGAAGCTTTACAAAGCGTTAAGGGTGAGGTAGCAGATTTGACAATCAGCTTGGCTGGTAAAATCATCTCACAAAACCTTGACGGTCATGCCCATAAAGAACTCATTGATCAGTATATCGATCAGCTAGGAGAAGCTTAATGGACAAGAAAACAGTAAAGGTAATTGAAAAATACAGCATGCCTTTTGTCCAATTGGTTTTAGAAAAAGGAGAAGAAGACCGTATCTTTTCAGACTTAGCTCAAATCAAGCAAGTTGCTGAAGAAACAGGCTTACCTTCTTTTTTAAAAAAAGTGGCAGTAGACGAGTCTGACAAGGAAAAAACGATTGCGTTCTTCCAAGATTCAGTGTCGACTTTATTGCAAAACTTTATCCAGGTTCTTATCTACAATCATAGAGCAAATCTTTTTTATGATATTCTTGTAGATTGCTTGAACCGACTTGAAAAAGAAACAAATCGATTTGAAGTGACGATTAGGTCAGCTCATCCTTTAACTGATGAACAGAAGAGTCGCTTGCTCCCTTTGATTGAGAAAAAAATGTCTCTTAAAGTAAGGAGTGTAAAAGAACAAATCGATGAAAGTCTTATTGGTGGTTTTGTCATTTTTGCCAATCACAAGACAATTGATGTGAGTATTAAACAACAACTTAAAGTTGTTAAAGAAAATTTGAAATAGAAAGTGGTGTTCTTTTGGCAATTAACGCACAAGAAATCAGCGCTTTAATTAAGCAACAAATTGAAAATTTCAAACCCAATTTTGATGTGACTGAAACAGGTGTTGTAACCTATATCGGGGACGGTATCGCGCGTGCTCACGGTCTTGAAAATGCCATGAGTGGAGAGTTGTTGATTTTTGAAAACGGCTCTTATGGGATGGCTCAAAACTTGGAGTCAACAGACGTTGGTATTATCATCCTAGGTGACTTTACAGATATCCGTGAAGGCGATACAATCCGCCGTACAGGTAAAATCATGGAAGTCCCAGTAGGTGAAAGTCTGATTGGTCGTGTTGTGGACCCACTTGGTCGTCCAGTTGACGGTCTTGGAGAAATCCACACTGACAAAACTCGTCCAGTAGAAGCGCCAGCTCCTGGTGTTATGCAACGTAAGTCTGTATCAGAACCCTTGCAAACTGGTTTGAAAGCTATCGACGCCCTTGTACCGATTGGTCGTGGTCAACGTGAGTTGATTATCGGTGACCGTCAGACAGGGAAAACAACTATTGCGATTGATACAATCTTGAACCAAAAAGGTCAAGATATGATCTGTATCTACGTAGCGATTGGACAAAAAGAGTCAACAGTTCGTACGCAAGTAGAAACACTACGTCAGTACGGTGCCTTGGACTACACAATCGTTGTGACAGCCTCTGCTTCACAACCATCTCCATTGCTTTTCCTAGCTCCTTATGCTGGGGTTGCCATGGCAGAAGAATTTATGTACCAAGGGAAGCATGTTTTGATCGTTTATGATGATCTTTCAAAACAAGCGGTAGCTTATCGTGAACTGTCTCTCTTGCTTCGTCGTCCTCCAGGTCGTGAAGCATTCCCAGGGGATGTTTTCTACCTTCACAGCCGTTTGCTTGAGCGCTCAGCTAAAGTTTCTGATGAACTTGGTGGTGGATCTATTACAGCCCTACCGTTTATCGAGACACAAGCAGGAGATATCTCTGCCTATATTGCAACCAACGTGATTTCAATCACTGATGGACAAATCTTCCTTGGTGATGGTCTCTTCAATGCGGGTATTCGTCCAGCCATCGATGCAGGTTCATCTGTATCTCGTGTAGGTGGTTCTGCACAAATCAAAGCCATGAAAAAGGTTGCTGGTACACTTCGTATCGACCTTGCTTCATACCGTGAGTTGGAAGCCTTCACTAAGTTTGGTTCTGACTTGGATGCGGCAACACAGGCTAAGTTGAACCGTGGACGTCGTACAGTTGAAGTCTTGAAACAACCTGTTCACAAACCATTACCTGTTGAGAAACAAGTAACCATTCTCTATGCTTTGACACATGGTTTCTTGGATACTGTTCCAGTAGATGATATTGTTCGTTTCGAGGAAGAGTTCCATGCCTTCTTTGACGCTCAACATCCAGAGATTTTAGAAACCATTCGTGATACAAAAGACTTGCCAGAAGAAGCAGTCTTGGATGCTGCGATTACAGAGTTTCTCAATCAAACCAGCTTCCAATAAGAATAGAGGTGTCAGATGGCAGTATCTCTAAATGATATTAAAACAAAAATCGCCTCAACAAAAAATACGAGTCAAATCACTAATGCCATGCAGATGGTATCAGCTGCTAAGCTAGGTCGTTCTGAAGAAGCTGCTCGCAATTTCCAAGTTTATGCTCAGAAAGTTCGTAAACTTTTGACGGATATTCTTCATGGGAATGGAGCTGGTAGTTCAACCAATCCGATGTTGATTAGCCGTCCAGTTAAGAAGACAGGCTATATCGTCATTACATCAGACCGAGGTTTGGTTGGAGGTTATAATTCTTCTATTTTGAAAGCCGTTATGGAGCTGAAAGAAGAATACCATCCAGATGGTAAAGGTTTTGAAATGATCTGTATCGGTGGAATGGGAGCTGATTTCTTTAAAGCTCGTGGTATTCAACCACTTTATGAACTACGTGGCTTGGCAGATCAACCAAGCTTTGATGAAGTTCGTAAGATTATTTCAAAAACTGTTGAAATGTACCAAAATGAACTTTTTGATGAACTCTATGTCTGCTATAACCATCATGTCAATACGCTAACTAGTCAAATGCGTGTGGAACAAATGCTTCCGATTGTTGACTTGGATCCAAATGAAGCAGATGACAGTTACAGCTTGACCTTTGAATTGGAAACTAGCCGAGAAGAAATTTTGGAGCAGTTGTTGCCTCAGTTTGCAGAAAGTATGATTTACGGTGCTATTATCGACGCTAAGACAGCTGAAAATGCTGCGGGTATGACAGCCATGCAAACAGCGACAGATAATGCTAAGAAAGTCATTAATGATTTGACAATCCAGTATAACCGTGCCAGACAGGCGGCGATTACACAAGAAATTACAGAAATCGTAGCAGGAGCTAGTGCCTTAGAATAGCCACTAGTCTAGCTCGTATGAAAATGAACTTAGGACCTAGGTAAGCTAGGAACCGACAGTATCTTATATAGAATAGGAGAAGGAGATGAGTTCAGGTAAAATTGCTCAGGTTATCGGTCCCGTTGTAGACGTCTTGTTTGCAGCAGGGGAAAAACTTCCTGAGATTAACAATGCACTTGTCGTCTACAAAAATGACGAAAGAAAAACAAAAATCGTCCTTGAAGTAGCCTTGGAGTTGGGAGATGGTATGGTCCGTACTATCGCCATGGAATCAACAGATGGTTTGACTCGTGGAATGGAAGTATTGGACACAGGTCGTCCAATCTCTGTACCAGTAGGTAAAGAAACTTTGGGACGTGTCTTCAATGTTTTGGGAGATACCATTGACTTGGAAGCTCCTTTTACAGAAGATGCAGAGCGTCAGCCAATTCATAAAAAAGCTCCAACTTTTGATGAATTGTCTACCTCTTCTGAAATCCTTGAAACAGGGATTAAGGTTATCGACCTTCTTGCCCCTTACCTTAAAGGTGGTAAGGTTGGACTTTTCGGTGGTGCCGGAGTTGGTAAAACCGTCTTAATCCAAGAATTGATTCACAACATTGCCCAAGAACACGGTGGTATTTCAGTATTTACCGGTGTTGGGGAACGTACTCGTGAGGGTAATGACCTTTACTGGGAAATGAAAGAATCAGGTGTTATCGAGAAAACAGCCATGGTATTTGGTCAGATGAATGAGCCGCCAGGAGCACGTATGCGTGTTGCCCTAACTGGTTTGACAATCGCCGAATACTTCCGTGATGTGGAAGGCCAAGACGTGCTTCTCTTTATCGATAATATCTTCCGTTTCACTCAGGCTGGTTCAGAAGTATCTGCCCTTTTGGGTCGTATGCCATCAGCCGTTGGTTACCAACCAACACTTGCTACGGAAATGGGTCAATTGCAAGAGCGTATTACATCAACTAAAAAGGGTTCTGTAACCTCTATCCAGGCTATCTATGTGCCAGCGGATGACTATACTGACCCAGCGCCAGCAACAGCCTTCGCTCACTTGGACTCAACAACTAACTTGGAACGTAAGTTGGTACAATTGGGTATTTACCCAGCCGTTGACCCACTTGCTTCAAGCTCACGTGCCTTGGCACCTGAAATCGTTGGAGAAGAGCACTATGCAGTTGCTGCTGAAGTAAAACGCGTTCTTCAACGTTACCATGAATTGCAAGATATCATTGCTATCCTTGGTATGGATGAGCTTTCTGATGAAGAAAAGACCTTGGTTGCTCGTGCCCGTCGTATCCAGTTCTTCTTGTCACAAAACTTCAACGTTGCGGAACAATTTACTGGTCAGCCAGGTTCTTATGTTCCAGTTGCTGAAACTGTTCGTGGCTTTAAGGAAATCCTTGATGGTAAACACGACCACTTGCCAGAAGATGCCTTCCGTGGTGTAGGTTCTATCGAAGATGTGATTGCAAAAGCTGAAAAAATGGGATTTTAAGAGGTGATCTATGGCTCAGTTAACTGTCCAGATCGTGACACCAGATGGTCTCGTCTATGATCACCATGCCAGCTTTGTATCAGTTCGAACTCTGGATGGTGAGATGGGAATCTTGCCACGACATGAAAATATGATTGCAGTTTTAGCAGTAGATGAGGTTAAGGTTAAACGTGTAGATGATGAAAATCACGTGAACTGGATTGCAGTAAACGGAGGTGTTATCGAAGTTGCCAATGGCGTTATCACAATTGTTGCTGACTCTGCAGAACGTGCTCGTGATATCGACGTTAGTCGTGCAGAACGTGCCAAACTTCGAGCAGAGCGTGAAATTGAAGAAGCACAAGACAAACACTTGATTGACCAAGAACGTCGTGCGAAGATTGCACTGCAGCGTGCCATTAACCGTATTAATGTCGGAAATAGACTATAAGAAAAAAATGAACTTGAGTTACCAAGTTCATTTTTTATGTTTTCTTAAGGGGCAAAACTGATGCAGACTGCTTCTGGGACATGGAAGTCGTTGGAAAGTTCTGCTAGACGACCAGTTTCAGGATTGCGTTTAAAGACGGTTGCATTGTCAGAGTCTTGATGGATAGCAATGACAAATTCTTGATCTGGTGTCAAATCAAAATCACGTGGAGTCTGACCATGAGTCGGAACGATTTCTAACAACTCTAAGCTACCGTCTGCAAGAATTGTATATACTGCTATAGAATCATGACCACGGTTAGAAGCGTAGAGGTATTTACCATCTTTAGAGAGACGAATAGCAGCAGTTCCATTAAAACCTTCGTAACCTTCTGGTAGAGTTGAAATAACTTGCATGCGTTCAAATTCGCCAACACCATCGTAGATTAAAACTTCGATAGTGCTATTGAGTTCACAAATCAGATAAGCAATTTTATAGTGGTTATGGAAAATAATATGGCGTGAGCCTGCTCCTGGCTGGCTATGATAGGTATAGAGTTTAGATAATTTTCCTTCTTGATCAAGGTCATAGGTGATGACTTGGTCAGTACCCAAATCACAGGTCACTAGATAGTGGTCAGGTGTTAAATCTGTAAAGTGAACGTGGGGAGAAGCTTGATTCTCATGCGGACCTTGGCCACTGTGTTGATCCACATCGCTAAGTAGAAGGCGACCATCTTCCTGACGTTTATAAACAAGGACCTGTCCCTTGTGGTAGTTTGCCGCGTAAACCAAATCACGCTTTTCATCAACGGCAACATAACAGTGGGGAGCTCCTTCTTCCACGACATGATTTAATAAGGTTCCATCAGTTTGATAGGCTGCAATTCCCCCCTTATCATCTTGACTACCAACAGTGTATAAATGTTGGTGCTGGTCAAAGGCAAGGTAGGTTGGACTTGGTTCAGCTGCAAAAAGTTCTAGATTTGAAAGCTGCCCAGTTTCTGTATCAAAGTCTGCCTTGTAAATCCCTTGGGAAGTTCGACGTGTGTAAGTTCCAAAATAAACAGTTTCTTTCATGACTATACCTCTTTATAAAGATAATACTATTATATCACAAAATAGATTCACAATATGATATGCGGTACAATTCAATGGTATGTAAGCACTTTAAAAAAGAGTTATTTTGCTCTAAAAATGGTATAATGAAAGAATGACAGAAAGGAATTATTTATGGAACAAAAAGAGAAACATTTTAGCCTATCTTGGTTTTTCAAGTGGTTTTTGGACAACAAGGCCATTACGGTATTTTTGGTAACCTTATTATTGGGACTCAATCTTTTTATTTTAAGTAAGATTAGTTTTCTATTTTCACCTGTTTTGGACTTTTTAGCAGTTGTGATGTTGCCAGTCATTTTATCTGGCCTGCTATATTATTTATTGAATCCCATTGTTGATTGGATGGAAAAACACAAAGTCAATCGTGTCATAGCCATCAGTATTGTCTTTGTCATTATTGCACTCTTTATCATTTGGGGCTTGGCAGTAGCTATTCCAAATCTACAACGTCAAGTTTTAACATTTGCAAGAAATGTACCAATCTACCTTGAAGATGCAGATAGAGTTATTGATGATTTGGTAACCAAGCGTTTACCAGATGATTTCAGACCTCAGTTAGAACAAGTTTTGACAAACTTTTCAAGTCAGGCTACAGTTTGGGCAAGTAAAGTTTCTTCTCAGGCAGTCAACTGGGTAAGTGCCTTTATTAGCGGTGCTTCTCAAGTGATTGTTGCCTTGATTATCGTTCCGTTCATGCTCTTTTATCTCTTACGTGATGGAAAAGGCCTACGTCACTATTTGACCCAATTCATGCCAACGAAATTGAAAGAACCTGTTGGGCAGGTTTTATCAGATGTGAATCAACAGTTGTCCAACTATGTTCGAGGACAAGTAACAGTGGCTATTATTGTTGCGGTAATGTTTATGATTTTCTTCAAGATTATTGGTCTACGTTATGCAGTTACTTTGGGGGTTACTGCTGGTATTTTAAATCTGGTTCCTTATTTGGGTAGCTTCTTAGCCATGCTTCCTGCCCTAGTATTGGGCTTGATTGCTGGGCCAGTCATGCTTTTAAAAGTAGTGATTGTCTTTATCGTAGAACAAACTATTGAAGGCCGTTTTGTCTCTCCATTGATTTTGGGAAGTCAATTAAACATCCATCCCATTAATGTTCTCTTTGTTTTATTAACTTCAGGATCCATGTTTGGTATCTGGGGAGTTTTACTCGGTATTCCGGTTTATGCTTCTGCTAAAGTTGTCATTTCAGCCATTTTCGAATGGTATAAGGTAGTCAGTGGCCTATATGAACTAGAAGGAGAGGAAGTAAAGAGTGAACAATAGTCAACAGATGTTACAGGCTTTGGAAGAGCAAGATTTAGTTAAGGCAGAACATTATTTCGTCAAAGCTTTAGAAAATGATCCAAGTGACCTTCTGTATGAGTTAGCCACCTATCTAGAAGGGATTGGTTTTTATCCTCAGGCCAAGGAAATTTACCTGAAAATCGTAGAAGATTTTCCAGAGGTTAATCTTAATCTAGCAACTATTGCTAGCGAGGATGGTCAAATCGAGGAAGCATTTGCCTACCTTGAGGAATTCCAAGCTGACAGTGACTGGTATGTTTCGGCTTTGGCACTTAAGGCAGACCTTTACCAGTTGGAAGGTTTGACAGATGTGGCGCGTGAGAAATTGCTGGAGGCTTTGAGTTATTCAGAGGATCCTCTCTTGATATTGGGATTAGCAGAGTTGGATAGTGAGTTGGAAAATTATCAAGAGGCCATTCAAGGCTATGCTCAGTTAGATAATCGTACTATTTATGAGCAAACAGGCATTTCTACCTATCAACGGATTGGCTTTGCCTATGCACAGTTAGGGAAATTTGAAACGGCTACAGAGTTTTTAGAAAAAGCCCTAGAGTTAGAATACGATGACCTAACAGCTTTTGAGTTGGCTAGTCTTTACTTTGATCGAGAAGAATACCAAAAAGCTGTCCTCTACTTTAAGCAGCTTGATACCATTTCTCCTGACTTTGAAGGCTATGAGTATGGTTATAGTCAGGCCTTGCATAAGGAACATCAGGTTCAAGAAGCCCTGCGTATCGCTAAGCAAGGCTTGGAGAAAAATCCCTTTGAAACTCGTCTCTTGCTAGCTGCTTCACAATTCTCTTATGAACTGCATGATGCCAGTGGTGCAGAAAACTACCTCCTTACTGCAAAAGAAGATGCTGAGGATACGGAAGAAATCTTACTTCGTCTAGCCACAATTTATCTAGAACAGGAACGTTATGAGGACATTCTAGACTTGCAAAATGATGAGCCAGAGAATCTTTTGACCAAGTGGATGATTGCTCGTTCTTATCAAGAAATGGACGATTTAGATACCGCCTACGAGCATTATCAAGAGTTGGCAGGAGATTTAAAGGACAATCCAGAGTTTCTGGAACACTATATCTATCTCTTGCGTGAATTGGGCTACTTTGAGGAAGCCAAAGTCAATGCTCAAACTTACTTAAAACTAGTTCCAGATGATGTACAAATGCAAGAACTATTTGAGAGATTGTAAGAATATTTTTTTAAAAACTGTATCTAATCATTTTTGATAGATATAGTTTTTTCTTTTTTAAAGAGAATTTTTTTACAAAAATGGTTGGTTGTTTTGTTTATTTATGCTATAATAGTATCTATTATTTTTAGGAGGTGCAGTATGTCTTATTTGTTTGAGATATTACCGAGTTTATTGAGCGGTGCAAGCATGACTTTGCAGGTTTTTGCACTGGTCTTGATTTTTTCTATTCCCTTGGGCGTTTTGATTGCCTTTGCCTTGCAAGTCCATTGGAAGCCCCTCCATCATCTGATTAATATTTATATCTGGATTATGCGAGGAACACCCTTGCTCTTGCAATTGATTTTTATTTATTATGTGCTTCCAAGTATTGGGATTCGTTTGGACCGTCTTCCTGCAGCTATCATTGCCTTTGTTCTGAATTATGCGGCTTACTTTGCTGAAATCTTTCGTGGAGGGATTGATACCATTCCTAACGGTCAATATGAGGCTGCTAAGGTCTTGAAGTTCAGTCCTTTTGCCACAGTTCGCTATATTATTTTGCCTCAGGTGACAAAGATTGTTCTTCCTAGCGTATTTAACGAAGTCATGAGTTTGGTCAAAGATACTTCTCTGGTCTATGCTCTAGGAATTTCAGACCTTATCTTGGCTAGTCGTACAGCTGCAAACCGTGATGCTAGCCTGGTTCCTATGTTCTTGGCAGGAGCCATTTACTTGATTTTGATTGGTATTGTGACCATTCTTGCCAAAAAAGTTGAGAAGAAGTACAGTTACTATAGATAGGAGGCTGCCATGTTAGAATTACGAAATATCAATAAAGGCTTTGGTGAAAAGCAAATTTTGTCTAATTTCAGTCTAAAGATTCCTGAAAAGCAAATCCTAGCTATCGTTGGACCTTCTGGTGGAGGTAAGACAACCCTCTTACGTATGCTTGCAGGTCTTGAAACCATTGATTCAGGGCAAATCTTTTATAATGGAGAACCTTTAGAATTGGACGAACTTGAGAAGCGCAATCTACTAGGATTTGTATTCCAAGATTTTCAACTTTTCCCTCATTTATCCGTTCTAGATAATTTGACCTTATCTCCTGTGAAAACCATGGGAATGAAGCGGGATGAGGCAGAGAAGAAGGCGCGAGGTCTTTTGGAACAATTAGGACTGGCAGGACATGCAGATGCTTATCCATTCTCACTATCAGGTGGGCAAAAGCAGCGGGTAGCTTTGGCGCGTGCTATGATGATTGACCCAGAAATCATAGGTTACGATGAACCAACTTCTGCCCTAGATCCTGAATTACGCTTGGAAGTGGAAAAACTGATCTTGCAAAATAGGGAACTTGGCATGACCCAGATTGTGGTTACCCATGATTTGCAGTTTGCTGAAAATATCGCAGATCAGATTCTCAAGGTTGAACCCAAGTAGGAGGTGCCAATGACTAATAAGAAAATTGCTTTAGTATTGGTTTCGCTCCTGACCCTCTTTTTAACGGCTTGTACTCAGAAAGCTAGTGATCCAAAGAAGGATAACTGGGATAAGTATCAAGAGCAGGGGACCATTACTATTGGTTTTGACAATACCTTTGTACCCATGGGTTTTGAAGAAAAGAATGGCCAATATACAGGCTTTGATATTGATTTAGCACAAGCAGTTTCTGAAAAATTAGGTGTCAAGGTGCAATTTCAGCCAATTGACTGGGATATGAAGGAGACGGAACTGCAAAATGGAACCATAGATGCCATTTGGAATGGCTATGCTGCCACTGATGAACGCCGAGAGAAGGTTGCCTTTAGCATTCCTTATATGGAAAATCAGCAAGTTCTGGTTGCAAAGAAAAGCCAGCAGATTCGTTCAGTAGAGGATATGAAGGATAAAACCTTGGGAGCCCAAGCCGGTTCCTCTGGTTATTTAGACTTTGAAGCCCAGCCAGATTTATTGAAAAATCGTGTCAAAGATCAGAAGGCTAATCAGTACCAGAGTTTTAATGAGGCCTTGATTGATTTGAAAAATGACCGGATTGATGCCTTGTTGATTGACCGAGTGTATGCTAATTACTATCTCCAGTCTGAAGGTATATTAAGTGACTACAATGTCTTTTCAGCAGGATTTGAAAGTGAATCCTTTGCAGTCGGAGTTAGACCAGCAGACAAGAGATTACTACAAGCTTTAAACCAAGCCTTTGTTCAACTGTACAAAGAAGGGAAGTTCCAAGAAATTAGCCAAAAATGGTTTGGAGAAGATGTAGCAACCAAAGAAGTGAAAAGTAGAGATTGAGTTTTCCTCAATCTCTTTTTGCATCGAAAAATCCCCTGACAAGAGCCAGAGGATAAGTGATTATTTCATTGTTGGGAAGAGCAATACGTCACGGATAGTTGTTGTATCAGTAAGGAGCATGCAGAGACGGTCGATACCGATTCCCAAACCACCTGTTGGTGGCATACCGTATTCAAGAGCTTCGATGTAGTCATAGTCGATGCCGGTTGCTTCATCGTCACCAAGTTCTTTAGCTTTAGCTTGGGCTTCAAAACGGCTAAGTTGGTCGATTGGGTCGTTCAACTCAGTAAAGGCATTACCGTACTCCTTAGTCATGATGAAGAGCTCGAAACGGTCAGTAAAGCGTTCGTCTTCAGGATTTTTCTTAGCGAGCGGAGATACAGCTACTGGATGTCCATAGACAAAGGTTGGCTGGATCAAGGTTTCTTCAACAAACTCTTCAAAGAAGGCATTGATAATGTGGCCAACTTCAGTGTAGTGTTTTTCAACAGGAACTTTCTTCTCAGCAGCGATAGCTTTAGCTTCTTCCAAAGTCATGTCTGGCCAGAAATCGACACCAGTAATTTCTTTGATAGCATCCACCATGTGAACACGTTTAAATGGTTCGTTAATCTTGATTTCAGTACCTTGGTAGTTAACCGGACCATCACCCTTAACAGCTTTAGCAGCATGTTGGATAATGCCTTCAGTCAAGTCCATGATGTCTTGGAAGTCTGCATAAGCTTGGTAAACTTCGATAGAAGTGAACTCAGGGTTATGTGTAGCATCCATTCCTTCATTACGGAAGATACGGCCAATTTCATAGACACGTTCCATACCACCGACGATAAGGCGTTTCAAGTGAAGCTCAGTTGCGATACGAAGCACCATATCAATGTTTTGGGCATTGTGGTGAGTGATAAATGGACGGGCAGCAGCTCCACCAGCTTCGTTGTGAAGAACAGGTGTTTCCACTTCAAGGAATCCTTTTTGGTCAAGGTAACGACGGATTTCAGAGATGATTTTTGAACGAGTGACAAAACGCTCAAAGCTTTCACGGTTAGAAATCAAGTCAAGGTAACGTTTACGGTAAATCGTTTCAACGTCTGTCAAACCATGGAATTTCTCTGGAAGAGGACGAAGAGCCTTAGACAAGTGTGTGATGTGAGTTGCCTTGATAGAGAGTTCTCCCATATCTGTACGCATCACTTCACCCTCGACACCAAGGAAGTCACCAAGGTCTGCTTTTTTGAAGATCTCGTAGTTTTCTTCACCGACAGCATCCTTACGAACGTAGATTTGAATCTGGCCTTCACGGTCTTGAAGGTGGGCAAATCCTACTTTACCTTTACCACGTTTAGTTACTAAGCGTCCTGCGATAGTAGCTGTTTCGTTTTTATCATGTAATTCTTCCTTATCGAGGTCAGCATATTTATCTTTTAATTCTTGTGAATTTGCAGTGCGTTCAAAACGTTTTCCGAAAGGATCAATTCCTTGTTCACGGAGCGCAGCCATTTTTTCACGGCGAACGATCTGCTGGTCATTTAGTTCTTCCATATGTTCTGTTGACATGGGATCCTCCTAGTTTTACTCAAAATTGAATACGATGAGTCATTTTTTGCGATACTCCCATTTTATCATAAATAAGCAAGAAATTCACGGATAATCTTTCAAAACTAAAAAGAACTTGACGCTAAAATCAAGTTCTGTTATTGATAGGAAGTATCATTCCAAGTATCGAGTGTAAATGTTTCAAAATCATGAGTTTCTAAAATTGTCAGGCTGGCATTTGCTAGACCGCCATCTTTACGAAGAAGAGGTTCTTTATAACCTAAAAGAGTACGGAGACTGGCAGTAAGATTGGCACCGTGGCCGACAATTAGAATACACTCAGCTGGACTATCTTTTAATGATTTGATAAATTGGATGGTCCGTTGCGTGGTGCTATAGAGGGATTCGGCTCCAAACATTTGAGTGTCAAATTGAGCAAGATTAGATCGAAAAGCTTTGATTTGTTGAGGGTAAATAGATTCCAAGGTTGCAATTTTCAAACCTTCCAACTTCCCCAGCTGCCATTCACAGAGATTAGAAACACTTTCTAAAGGACAGGGGGTCTGGAGTTGACTTTGGATAATTTCAGCAGATTTGACCGCTCGAGGTAAATCACTTGAATAAATCTGTTCGAAAGGAATATCCTTGAGATACTGGCCTAGTTGTTTTAGGGATTCAATGGATTCAGGAAGAAGGGGAGAATCTCCACTAGCACCTTGAAAGCGTCCTTCCTGGTTCCAGAGGGTACGACCGTGGCGGACAAAGTAGAGTTTCATTCTTGGCTACCCTCCAAGATATCTGCAAAGTCAGCTTTTACAAAGCTAGCCAAGTCTTGCGGAGCGACGATAATGCTGTGACCAACTTCGCCTGCAGAGACAATCATTTGATCCAAGTCTAGAGCGATCTTATCGATAAAAATGGGATAATTGTGTTTCTGACGAATTCCGACGGGATTATTGGCTCCATGAATATAACCTGTTGTTTTTTCCAAGTCCTTTTGTGGAATCATGCTCACTTTTTTATTGCCAGAAATTTTGGCTAGTTTCTTTTCCGACAAGTGTTGAGTGATAGGGACAATTCCGATAATTGGTCCTGTTTTATCTCCCAAAAGAGCCAAGGTTTTGAAAATCTGATCTCGTTCATAACCTTGAGGAAGCTCTCCTTCCAGGGCATTGATTTGAATACCCTGATGTGGGATACCTGCCTTAGACAGGATTTGTTCCACCAATGTTTTTTTGATTTTAACTTTTTTTGCCATTATTTATACTTATCCTCCAATTGGCTCATCCAAATACCAAGCCAAATTCCCAACGCAAAGAAGAAGGCGATGATGACATACCCAACAAGAGAAATACCAGTGTATTGGATACTTTCAGTGTTTCCTGCATTTGGAATTAAGATCAAAAGGGTACTTGATAGGACGATGCCGATGATGAAATGATAGACGCGTGAGTGGTAGTTGTTTAAGGCATAATCCATCAATTTTGAAAAAATGATGAGAGTTGCACCTGCCCCGATTCCAATCGGGAAGAAGGTTCCCAAGAGGTCAAAGGTTTTAAAACCTGTCAGCATAGGAGCATAGAGGCCCAAAATCAAAAGTAGGTTTGATGGGCTGAGGCCAGGAACTAATACGCCAAGAGCCAGTAGTGCACCAGCTAGGACGAAATTAAGAAAGCTGGCACTTAAGGTTCCAACGACAAAATTTAAGGCATAGAGTCCTAATCCAGAGATGATAAAGGTTGTCCAGAACCAAGCTAAATCAATCTTGTCTCGGTCAGATTCTCGAGTTGATTCCTTGAGGAGGCTAGGAACTGTACCAATGATGGCGCCCGCAAAGCTCCATAAGACAAAGACCTGATAATTTTCAAGCAGGTATTCAATCGGGTAGGAAAATAAGCCGATTCCCAGAAGCATACCGATGGCAACTGGAATAAAGTACAAAACATTTTCTTTAAAGTCCTTAAAGGGATGGGCCAGAAATCCAATCATCCGTTCATAAATTCCTAAGATTGCTGCTAGAACCCCTCCGGAAATTCCTGGTAGGATAAATCCAAGAGCAATCACAATCCCTTTAATAAGGCGTGCTAACCATGAGAGCATATGTTTCCTCCAACTATTTCTATTTCAAAAAATCCTTATTATATTGTATCACAATCAAACACAAAAAGAAAAAGCAAATGCTAAACAAATGCTTTTATGGTTTTAAAAAGAGTTTTCTAAAGGTTTCTTCTTTGTTTTTTAAGGAAGAGATGACGTTGATATCCAAATCATGGTCAAAACCAGCAATTTTTCCTTTAGAAGTGTACTGGTGGATGTCGTAATCTAAATCAGTTTTTGGGGTTGTCTCGTAAAAACCTGAGTCAGAACCATAGGAAGGAATCCACACAGACGTAAATTTGTCTGTATCAATACTATGTTCTTCCATAAAATAGACCCCAACGTAGATTCCGATGTTTTTAGCACCCAGTGATTCTAGCTTTGCTCGAAAGGCTTCAACACCCTCGTTCATATTGGACATGGTTTTTTCTTCCACGTCTAGCCAATAGTAACTTGGACTGTAAGGCGAAGAGGCGTTATAGAATACCTCAGCAGCTTTTTCCATTTCCTGGACATTTTTTCCAGCTACATAGGCATAGACACCAACTGGGACATTTCGTTTTTGAAACTCTGTGATATGGGTTTTAAAGGCCTTATCAACACCATTAACATAGGAAGCATCGTTCTCTTTGGACGTTTGAGCACCACTATGGACACGAACAATAGCTCCAGAAATGTTTTGCGACAGAGTATCGTAATTAATTTCCTCAGGACGTTGCCAACCAGAAACATCAATTACCGGTTTATCTATATTATGTAGCGCTTGTGATTCTACTTGCGCGATATTTGACTTTGTTTTTACAGGATGGTCCTCAAAACGAGGGCGATTCAGGATTAAAATGAAAATCATAATCCCAAAAAAACCAAATAAAATAAGCGGATTAATTTTCTTTCTCATATCTCATAATTTTACCTTAAAAATGAAAAAAAATCAAAAAAAATACTCAAAAAATGGGTTAAGGAAAGGACTTTGGAGCATTTTTTCATTCAAGGGCGCGGAATGATTTGAAATATGGTATAATAAAAGGGAATTTCTAGAGAAAAGAGAAGATTATGTCAAATTATGCCATTATTTTAGCAGCGGGTAAAGGAACTCGCATGAAATCTGATTTGCCAAAAGTGTTGCACAAGGTTGCAGGTATTTCCATGTTGGAACATGTTTTCCGAAGTGTGGGAGCTATCCAACCTGAAAAGACAGTAACAGTTGTTGGACACAAGGCAGAATTGGTTGAGCAGGTCTTGGCTGGACAGACAGAATTTGTGACTCAATCTGAACAGCTGGGAACTGGTCATGCGGTTATGATGACAGAGCCTATCTTAGAAGGTTTGTCAGGTCACACCTTGGTCATTGCAGGAGATACTCCTTTAATCACTGGTGAAAGCTTGAAAAACTTGATTGATTTCCACATCAATCATAAAAATGTGGCGACTATCTTGACTGCTGAAACAGATAATCCTTTTGGCTATGGACGAATTGTACGTAATGACAATGCTGAGGTTCTTCGCATTGTGGAGCAGAAGGATGCTACAGATTTTGAAAAACAAATCAAGGAAATCAACACAGGAACTTACGTTTTTGACAACGAGCGTTTGTTTGAGGCTTTGAAAAATATCAATACCAACAATGCTCAAGGTGAATACTATATTACAGATGTCATTGGCATTTTCCGTGAAGCTGGTGAAAAAGTTGGTGCTTATACTTTGAAAGATTTTGATGAAAGTCTTGGAGTAAATGACCGTGTGGCTCTTGCGACAGCTGAAGCAGTGATGCGTCGTCGCATCAATCGTCAACACATGGTCAATGGCGTTAGCTTTGTCAATCCAGAAGCAACTTATATTGATATCGATGTTGAAATTGCTCCTGAAGTTCAAATCGAAGCCAATGTTACCTTAAAAGGGCAAACGAAAATTGGTGCTGAGACTGTTTTGACAAATGGAACTTATGTGGTGGATAGCACTATCGGAGCAGGAGCTGTCATTACCAACTCTATGATTGAGGAAAGCAGTGTTGCTGACGGCGTAACAGTCGGCCCTTATGCCCACATTCGTCCAGGTTCAAGTCTGGGTGCCCAAGTTCATATTGGAAACTTTGTTGAGGTGAAAGGTTCTTCTATCGGCGAGAATACTAAGGCTGGTCATTTGACTTATATCGGAAACTGTGAAGTGGGTAGCAAGGTTAATTTTGGTGCAGGAACTATTACAGTCAACTATGACGGCAAAAACAAATACAAAACAGTCATTGGTAACAATGTCTTTGTTGGTTCAAATTCAACCATTATTGCGCCAGTAGAACTTGGTGACAATTCCCTCGTTGGTGCGGGTTCAACTATTACCAAAGACGTTCCAGCGGATGCTATTGCTATTGGTCGTGGACGTCAGGTCAATAAAGACGAATATGCAACTCGCCTTCCTCATCATCCTAAGAATCAGTAGGAGCCTATCATGGAATTTGAAGAAAAAACGCTTAGTCGAAAAGAAATCTATCAAGGACCAATTTTTAAACTGGTTCAAGACCAGGTTGAATTACCAGAAGGTAAGGGAACTGCCCAACGTGATTTGATTTTCCACAATGGAGCTGTCTGCGTTTTAGCCGTAACCGATGAGCAAAAACTCATCTTGGTCAAGCAGTACCGTAAAGCTATCGAGGCAGTCTCTTACGAAATTCCAGCCGGAAAGTTGGAAGTAGGAGAAAATACAGACCCTGTTGCAGCAGCCCTTCGTGAATTAGAGGAAGAAACAGCCTATACAGGGAAATTAGAACTTTTGTATGACTTTTATTCAGCCATTGGCTTTTGTAATGAAAAGTTAAAACTATACCTAGCGAGCGACTTGACAAAGGTGAAAAATCCGCGTCCGCAGGATGAAGACGAAACCTTGGAAGTTCTTGAAGTGAGCTTAGAAGAAGCCAAGGAATTGATCCAATCAGGTCATATTTGTGATGCCAAGACAATTATGGCTGTTCAGTATTGGGAATTGCACAAAAAATAGAGGAGGTCAGTATGGGTAAACCTTTATTAACGGATGAAATGATTGAAAGAGCTAATAGAGGCGAAAAAATTTCAGGTCCCCCTTTGCTAGATGATGAGGAGACAAAAATTTTACCAACTTCTTCTTCCCGTTTTGGTTATGCCAATCCTAAGGATCATGGTTTTAGCCAGGAAACCTTGAAGATTCAGGTCGAACCGTCTATTCATAAAAGCCGTCGCATTGAAAATACCAAGAGAAATGTCTTCAATTCTAAACTGAATAAAATCTTATTTGCAGTCATCTTTCTCTTAATTTTGCTTGTCTTAGCAATGAAACTTTTGTAATAGAAAAGGAATTGAAATGAAAATAGGAATTATTGCGGCTATGCCAGAAGAACTGGCGTATCTGGTCCAGCATTTAGACAATGCCCAAGAGCAAGTTGTTTTAGGGAATACCTATCACACAGGAACCATTGCCTCTCATGAAGTCGTTCTTGTAGAAAGTGGAATTGGTAAGGTCATGTCTGCTATGAGTGTGGCGATTTTGGCTGATCATTTTCAAGTGGATGCTCTTATTAATACGGGATCAGCTGGTGCAGTAGCAGAGGGTATTGCTGTTGGGGATGTTGTGATTGCTGATAAATTAGTCTATCATGATGTGAATGTCACAGCTTTTGGCTATGCTTATGGACAAATGGCACAACAACCGCTTTATTTCGAATCAGATAAAACTTTTATTGCTAAAATTCAAGAGAGTTTATCTCAATTGGACCAGAACTGGCATCTTGGTTTGATTGCTACAGGAGATAGTTTTGTTGCAGGAAATGACAAGATAGAAGCGATTAAGTCTCATTTCCCAGATGTTTTAGCCGTGGAGATGGAGGGGGCAGCTATTGCTCAGGCAGCGCATGCTCTTAATCTTCCAGTTTTAGTCATCCGAGCTATGAGTGATAATGCCAACCATGAAGCAAACATCTCTTTTGATGAGTTTATTATCGAAGCTGGACGTCGCTCTGCCCAAGTCTTGTTAGCCTTTTTGAAGGCTTTAGATTAAGCGGAAATTTGACAGTTTTTCTAGCTTATGATAAGATTTAAGTAAAGAAAAGCTAGAAAACGTTTCAGAGGATATTATGAGTATTGAAATGACCGTCAGTGAGATTGCAGAGGTCTTAGGATTATCTCGCCAAGCAATCAATAACCGTGTCAAAGAATTACCAGAAGAAGACACAGATAAAAATGATAAAGGGGTAACAGTCGTTACCAGAAGTGGCTTGATTAAGCTAGAAGAAATCTATAAAAAAACGATTTTTGAAGATGAGCCTGTCAGTGAAGATGTCAAGCAACGTGAACTGATGGAGATTCTGGTTGATGAGAAGAATGCAGAAATTCTTCGTCTTTATGAACAATTAAAAGCCAAGGATCGTCAGTTATCAGAAAAAGACGAGCAGATGCGCATCAAAGACCGTCAGATTGCTGAGAAAGACAAACAACTCGATCAGCAGCAACAATTGACCCTTCAAGCCATGAAGGATCAAGAAAATCTTAAGCTAGAGCTGGACCAAGCAAAAGAAGAAGTCCAATCAACTAAGAAAGGCTTTTTTGCTCGTTTATTTGGAGGATAATCAAGGAGCTGTTTAGGTTAAATGCTAACCTGATGGCTTCTTTTGTTTCTAAATAGTATAGTTGCTCAAGTAATACTCAATGAAAATCAAAGAGCAAACTAGGAAACTAGCCGCAGGCTGCTCAAAGCACTGCTTTGAGGTTGTAGATAAGACTGACGAAGTCAGTTACATATATCTACGGCAAGGCGACGTTGACGTGGTTTGAATTAGTATAAAATAACAGTATAGGAGAGGTATAGAATGGAACGATTAGAAGATTACATTGCTTTCGATTTAGAATTTAATCAGCATGAAGGGCAAACACACTTGATTCAAGTATCGGCAGTGCGTTTTAGAGATGGTCAGGAAATCGCTGCCTATGATTCATATGTCCATACTAGTGTGCCTCTAAAGAGTTTTATCAATGGTTTGACAGGGATTACAGCTGAGACATTAAAAGATGCCCCTCCAGTGGAGAAAGTTATAAAAGATTTCCAAGAGTTTGTGGGTTCTTTACCCATGGTTGGCTACAATGCTGCTAAAAGTGATTTGCCTATTCTAGCAGAGCATGGTTTAGACTACAGCCTGCAGTATAAGGTGGACTTGTATGATGAAGCCTTTGAACGTCGTAGTTCAGATTTACACGGTATTGCCAATCTCAAATTGCAAACTGTTGCCTCATTTCTTGGATTTCAAGGTCAGTCTCATAATAGCTTAGAGGATGCTCGTATGACAGCGCGTGTTTACGAGTCCTTTCTAGAGTCGGATCAAGCTAGAGAATTGTTAGGGGCAGAAAGTAGCCTATCGAACAATCCTTTTGGAGGCTTAGACTTGTCTCAATTATTTGATTAGGAGTGTCTATGAAACCTGAAAAACCTAAAAATCTAGGTTTTAAGCAGATATACTTTAATCTAGATAAAATACTCTTTCTCTTTTTCTTGACTTTCATGATGATTGAGTTTGTCTGGTTACCGTCAAATTCTTGGATTGCTGGACTTTTGCTCCGTCAGACAGGTTATCTCTTTCTATCTTACAACAATATTTTTGCCATTATAAAAGGTTCTCCCTTTGTTAGTCTTGCTTTATTTATTCTGGTAATCGTTAATTTACTGATCGCCTATTACCAGATAGGACTTCTCTTTATCGGAGCCCGGCACCTACTCTATCATGAAAAGAGAACTTTGCTGGAGTACAGTCGTAAGGTCTTTCGACAAAGTTTCTTGTTTATGAAGCAAGCGACACTTTCCAAGATAGCCTTTATCTTCTTTTATATCATGATGCTCTTTCCATTGATTCGAAAGATTTTAAAGATTTATTACCTCAATAAAATCGTCATTCCGGACTTTATCGTTGATTATGTGGAAGACAAGTATTGGCTAGTAGGTATAGTGGTTACTATTCTTGCTTTACTTCTATTTTACATTTCAGTGCGCTTGATGTTTGCCCTACCTCAGCTTTTATTTGAGAAGAAAACAGTCAAAGAAGCAGTCAGATACAGTCTAGAGAAGACAAGAAAGCACTCTTGGTTTTATATTTGGAACTTGCTTTGGATTGTCGTCAAAACCTACATATTTTTCATTCTTTTATTGATCCCAATCTTGACAAGTCAGGCACTGATGGATGGTTTGACCCATAAGGAATCTCTTGTGATGGGAATTATTAACTTTGTCTTGATTAAGAATTTCCACTATATGGCCTTGACTTACTTTCTCATTAAGTTTGTTTCCTTCTTAACAGGAGAAGAATTAGAAATCACACCAAGGAGAAAGAAAGACCACTGGATGAGATGGGGAGTGATGGGATGTGCTGCTATCTTTTTCGCTCTTGAGGGTTATGTTTATTTAGAAGCTCCAGTCGCCAATAAACCTTTGATTATCTCTCACAGGGGAGTATCTAATAAGAATGGTGTGCAAAATACCGTCCAATCACTAGAAAAAACCGCTCAGTTATCTCCAGACTTCGTTGAGACGGATGTTCAGGAAACAAAAGATGGCCAGTTTGTCATGATGCATGATGCCAATATCAAGAATTTGACAGGAGTTAATGCCAAACCTCAGGATTTAACCTTGGAGGAATTGACCAAACTCGATATTTCAGAAAATGGTTATCATAGCAAGGTGTCTAGTTTTGATGACTATCTCAATAAAGCCAATGAATTACATCAAAAACTCCTTATTGAAATTAAAACTAGTCGAAAAGATAGCCCAGATATGATGAAACGCTTTATGGAAAAATATGGAACTGTTCTTAAGCAGAATGGTCACCAAATGCAATCCTTGGACTACCATGTGATTGACCAGGTTTTAGCCTACGATACTCAAATTCCAGTCTTTTTAATCCTACCTTATAATAGTATTTTTCCAAGAACCAAGGCCACAGGTTATACTATGGAGTATTCAACCTTGGATGAAAATTTTGTCAACAAGCTTTGGAATACCGATCAAAAATTGTACGTGTGGACCATCAATAGTTCAGAGTCCTTTGATAAATCTGTTCATTTGGGTGCAGACGGCATGATAACGGATGACTTGGAAATGATTCAAGATCAGGTTACCATTGCCCAAGAAGACCCAGAGTATACGGATTTACTGTTCAAACAGGCCATGGAATTCTTTAATTTTTAGTAAGCAAAAAGAGGAACAGTTGTTCCTCCCATGATAGGCAAGTATTCTCTTGAATGCTTGTTTTTCTTATGCTTAGAATGGCAATTTTCCAGCGAAAGCACCTAATTTTTTCTTGGTAGTTTCATCGATTTGTTCAAGAGCAGAGTTGATGGCTTGAACAGTCATATCAGAAAGAGTTTCAAGATCTTCAGGGTCAACGACAGCTGGATTGAAGTCAATGCTGACAACTTTTTTGTCACCAGTTAAGGTCGCTTGAACAAGTTCTTGAGCAGATTTGCCAACAAATTGCATAGCAGCAAGTTCTGCTTGACTTTGTTCCATCTGTTTTTGAAGTTTTTGTGCTTGGCGCATCATGTTTTGCATGTTCATCATGGTGATTTTCAGTTTCCTTTTATCTTATTTTCCTTTTTATTTTATCAATTTTGGGGTTAAAAGTCTAATCTTTTTCTGAGAGAATCTAAGAATTGTGCTTGGCAGTGGAAAATAAAAGTAGACTTCCTGCGAAACAAAATATGATACAATAAAACTATTAATTATGAAGTAAGTAAACAATTACTGATGCACGATTTAAGCGCCTTGTTGGTGTTCAGCGCACTACTTTTGAAGAGATGTTAGCTGTATTAAAAACAGTTTATCAACTTAAACACGCAAAAGGTGGACGAATCCCTAAGATAAGCCTAGAAGACCTCCTCATGGCTACTCTCCAATACATGCGAGAATACCGCACTTATGAACAAATTACGGCTGATTTTGGCATTCACGAAAGCAACTTAATCCGTCGGAGTCAATGGGTTGAAGCAACTCTTATTCAAAGTGGCTTTACGATTTCAAAAACTCATCTTAGTGCTGAGGATACGGTGATTGTGGATGCAACAGAGGTAAAAATCAATCGTCCTAAAAAATCAACTAGCCAATTATTCTTTTAAAAAGAAATGTCATGCTATGAAGGCTCAGGCGATTGTCACAAGCCAAGGGAGAATTGTTTCTTTGGATATTGCAGTGAACTATTGTCATGATATGAAGTTGTTCAAAATGAGTCGCAGAAATATCGGACAAGCTGGTAAAATCTTGGCAGACAGTGGTTATCAAGGGATCATGAAGATGTATTCACAAGCGCAAATTCCGAGGAAATCAAGCAAACTTAATCCACTAACTCTTGAAGATAAATCCTATAATCATGTGCTATCTAAAGAGAGAATCAAGGTTGAGAATATTTTGGCTAAAGTAAAAACGTTTAAAATGTTTTCAACAACCTATCGAAATCGACGTAAACGATTTGGATTACGAATGAATTTGATTGCTGGAATTATCAACTGTGAACTAGAATTCTAGTTTCGCAGGAAGTCTAATAAAAAAACTTTGTACTCTAGAAACCATCTCGTGGCTAGCTAGAGTGCAAAGTTTTTTTAACTATCATGCTTTCCTTAAGAATCATTTCAAAATATGATATAATAAGAATAAATTGGGAATAGGAAATTATTTTCATTATATTTTCAAAGCTCCATTAATAAAATAGGCAAAGACAAGATTAGAAAGTGAATATTCCGATGTCTTCTTACAAAAAGGTCTCTCTTTCTGAGATCAATCAATCTATTGAAACTCCGAATAACAATCATTTTTGGCAAAATCTAAAAGCATTTTTAGGGCCTGGAGCTCTTGTAGCAGTTGGTTATATGGATCCCGGAAACTGGATTACCAGTGTGGTTGGAGGTGCTTCCTATAAGTATAGTCTCTTATTTGTTATTTTGATTTCATCCATCATCGCCATGCAGCTACAACAGATGGCTGGAAAGCTAGGTATCGTGACGAGGATGGATTTAGCGCAGGCAACAGCTCATCATGCCCCCAAGTGGCTCCGCTATAGTCTATGGGTGATTTTAGAATTAGCTTTAATGGCGACAGACTTGGCTGAGGTTATAGGTTCAGCAATTGCCTTAAATCTTTTGTTTAAAATACCGATTATGGTCGCGATACTTCTAACCGTTTTAGATGTATTTCTTTTGCTTTTGTTGATGAAATTTGGGTTCAAGAAGATTGAATCTATTGTTACAACCCTTATCTTAACCATATTAGGTATCTTTTCTTATCTGGTTGCTTTATCTAATCCAAGTATGCAGGGGATTTTTGGTGGCTATTTACCGACTTCGACTTTATTTGAAAGTTCCTTGCCAGGACATGATAGTCAACTGACTTTGGCTTTAAGGATTGTGGGAGCAACAGTCATGCCCCATAATCTCTATCTCCATTCATCCCTATCTCAAACAAGAAAAATCAACCATAAGGATAAGAAAGATATACGAAAAGCTGTCCGTTTTATGACCTGGGACTCAAATCTTCAGTTGTCTCTAGCGTTTGTTGTCAATTCCTTGCTTCTTACTTTTAGGCGCCTCCCTCTTTTTTGGCCATGCATCTGAAATTTCAGCTTTCTCTCAAATGTACAATGCTTTACAGGATTCGACAATAGCAAGAGCGATAGCCAGCTCAACTCTGTCAACTTTGTTTGCTTTAGCTCTCTTAGCAAGTGGCCAAAATTCTACTATTACAGGTACTTTGACTGGACAGATCGTTATGGAAGGTTTCTTGCATATGAAATTACCACAGTGGGTTATTCGTGTCGGAACACGGATTTTTGCCTTGCTCCCTGTGATGATAGTTGCTGTCTTGTTTGGGCATCAAGAAAAGACCTTAGATCAGTTATTGGTCTATTCACAGGTCTTTCTTTCAATCGCTCTTCCATTCTCAATTTTTCCCTTAATTTATCTGACTTCTAAGAAGTCAGTGATGGGAGAATTTACCAATGCTAAGTGGAACACAATTCTAGGCTACGTAGTTTCAATCATCTTGACCATTCTCAATATCAAGCTTCTTTTCGATATTTTTTAACCCCGTTTGAAATCAATTATAGTGTCAGCGTGATGGTTGACAAATAGAAAGTAGTAGTGATTGGTTCATAAAAAGAAGATAAAAAGAACAGTCGAAACTGTTCTTTTTATCATTATTTGAGACCGTATTTTTTGTTGAAACGATCCACGCGTCCATCTGCTTGAGTGAACTTTTGACGTCCAGTGTAGAATGGGTGTGAGTCTGATGAAATTTCCACACGGATCAATGGGTAAGTTTCGCCTTCGAACTCAACTGTTTCGTTAGAGCGTTTTGTTGAACCGCTAAGGAATTGGTAACCAGTAGTTGTGTCCATGAAGACAACTGGGCGATATTCTGGATGGATATCTTTTTTCATTTTGCAATATTTCCTTTCTGCCATGGTCTCTTTGCGAGCCATAGATTGTTACCATACTAGTCTATCAGATTCTGAAAAGTTTGGCAAGTATTTTATCAGTTTTTAAGCAAGTTTTTTAACTTTTGATAGATGATTTCGTTTTCTTCTAGACTGTAGGAATTAGCACCACTTGCTAGAGGGTGGCCTCCACCATCATGTTCCTTGGCAATTTCATTGATAGGATGGATTTTACTGCGTAAGCGAACACGGTAGTGACCATCAGCCTGTTCTACAAAAATCCCCCAGAGACTGACGCTGTCAATCCGACCAGGAGCTCCTACAATAGCGGCAGTTTCAGCATCGGTAACATTGAATCGTTTTAAGATTTCCTGACTCAGGATAACGCGAGCAGCACCATTTTCATCCACTTCCAGATGGTCGTAGATGTAGCCTTGAAGTTTTGCAATTTTGTAACTCATAGTGTCCATTTTGCGAGTGAGAGCGGCAAAGTCAAAGTTATGTTCTCTCAAATAAGCAGCAAGGCGGAGAGTCCGTTCAGTGGTAGAAGGGTAGAGGAAGCGACCTGTATCACCAATAATTCCTGCAAAGAGCAATTCAGCAGCTCGATCTGACAAGGCCAGTTGGGTTGTTTGGGCAAATAGGGTAATCATCTCGCTAGCGCTACTTGAACTAGTATCCACCCAAGATAGGTCACCGTATACATCATCATTTGGATGGTGGTCAATCTTAATGAGAAAATCACCTTGACTATAGCGCTTATCATCGATACGAGCAGTATTAGCTGTATCACAGACGATGACAAGGGCTCCTTGATAGGCACTATCTTCAACAAGATCCATCTCAGCCATCCAAGTAAGAGTTGGTTCATCAAAACCAACGGCTTTGATGGTTTTTTCTGGGAAATGATGTTTGAGAAGAGCTTTCAATCCCACCTGACTTCCCAAGGCATCAGGGTCTGGTTTCATATGACGATGAATGATAATCGTGTCGTATTCTTTAATTTTTTCTAAAATTTGATGGCAAATGTCCATAAATAACCTCAATTCTTTCTCATTTCATTGTAGCACAAGAATTTTTATTTTTAAAATGAAAAAGATGTGATATAATGGAGAAAGATAAATTGAGGAGGACGATATGGCATTAGCAAAAATTGTATTTGCCAGTATGACCGGTAATACCGAAGAAATTGCAGATATTGTAGCAGACAAATTACGTGACTTGGGCTTGGATGTTGATGTTGATGAATGTACAACTGTTGACGCTTCAGACTTCTTGGAAGCAGACATCGCTATCGTTGCGACCTATACTTATGGTGATGGAGAATTGCCAGATGAGATGATGGACTTCTACGAAGACCTAGCAGATCTCAACTTGAATGGTAAAATCTACGGAGTTGTTGGTTCAGGTGACACCTTCTACGACGAATTCTGTAAGGCTGTCGATGACTTTGATCGCGTTTTTGTAGCGACAGGAGCAGAAAAAGGTTCAGAGTGTGTTAAAGTAGATCTCTCTGCTGAGGAAGAAGACATTGAACGCTTGGAACAATTCGCAGAAGAATTGGCTGCAAAAGTAGGATAAGTATAAAAGTGCGCTGATGCAATCAATCAGTGCATTTTTCTTATTGTGAGTTGGGATTTTACTAGCCTATTTGGTGGCTTTTTGATACAATAATTCAAATAAAGGAGGAGATTGTATGGATTTAGATATTATTCGTAAAGAAATTGATCAAATTGACGATCAAATTGTCAAACTGTTAGAAGAACGAATGCATTTGGTTGAGGATGTAGTTGCCTATAAGAAAGCTTCAGGTAAACCGATTTTAGATACTAAGAGAGAAGCGGTTATTTTTGAAAAGGTTAGAAGTCGCGTAGGAGATAAGCGCTATCAGGAGACTATTGTAGCGACTTTTTCGGACATACTCAAACGTTCGCGTGATTATCAGGATCAAAACATCAAATGAAAAAAGAACAATTTTATCCGCTAGGGATTTTTCTAGCTGCCATGTTGGGCGGACTTGTCCGCTATCTAGTTTCTACTTGGTTACCAGCCAGTCCAGATTTTCCTTGGGGCACCCTTCTTGTTAACTATCTAGGTGTTTTCTGCCTGGTGTATCTTGTTAAGGGCTACTTAGTCTATAAGGGAACCAGTAAAGGTGTTATTTTAGCTCTGGGTACAGGTTTTTGTGGTGGTTTGACAACCTTTTCTAGTCTAATGCTTGATGCTGTGAAACTGCTTGATACAGGGCGTTATCTTAGTTTAGTCCTGTATTTGCTTTTGAGCATCGGTGGAGGCCTGCTCTTGGCTTACTATTTGGGGAGGAAGAAATGGTAATGGTCTATCTTGCAATTGCTTGTGGTTTCGGAGCTTTAGTGCGCTATTTCTTTTCCCGCTATAATCAAGATTCTAAATTGCCACTCGGAACGCTAATAGCCAATCTTTTGGGTTGTTTTTTAATTGGATTATTCTACAATCATGTGGAGTCTAAGGAAGTCTATGCTATTTTAGCGACGGGTTTTTGTGGAGGTTTAACAACCTTCTCTACCTTGAATGACGAACTCCAAAGACTGTTAAGTGATAAGAAGGTATTTTATAGCTACCTAGCCTTAACCTACCTAGGTGGTTTGGTTGCGATTTTTTTAGGAATTCTGCTATAAATTTCTTTACTTTTTTGTGGAAATTTGGTAAACTGTATCTTGTGTGTAATGGACGCACAAAAATACAGTTTATCCGCTGAGGAAGGTTCCTCAAGATTGACAAAGATAGGAGAATAAAATGAATCCATTAATCCAAAGCTTGACTGAAGGTCAACTTCGTACAGATATCCCATCATTCCGTCCTGGTGACACTGTTCGTGTACATGCGAAAGTTGTCGAAGGTAACCGTGAACGTATCCAGATTTTTGAAGGTGTTGTTATCGCACGTAAAGGTGCTGGCATTTCTGAAAACTACACAGTTCGTAAAATCTCTAACGGTGTAGGTGTTGAGCGTATCTTCCCAATCCACACTCCACGTGTTGAAAAAATCGAAGTTGTTCGTTACGGTAAAGTACGTCGTGCGAAATTATACTACTTGCGTGCTCTTCAAGGTAAGGCAGCTCGTATCAAAGAAATCCGTCGTTAATTCGACTAAAAAACTCTGCTTTTTCAGCAGAGTTTTTATCTAGCTCCCTTAGTTCAATGGATATAACAACTCCCTCCTAAGGAGTAGTTGCTGGTTCGATTCCGGCAGGGGGCAGTACTTCAATCGAAAAAGCACTGAATGCTCAGTGTTTTTTTATTGTCCTAAAATGGAAACCATTTCAGATGAAAACAGAGGTGTGGTATAATAGGAGAAAATATATGTACTAATTTGGTTGGGATTTCTCTCCTTATTATGAGATCGGATTAAGTATTAGGATCTAGATTTCTGGTAAGGAAAAAAATATTTAAAAAAACACAAGGAGTTATTAAAATAGGATTTGGGTGAAAAGTATGAGGAAGAAATCAATTTTTAAAGCAAGTTTTGAAGAGAGTTTGAATTTATTAGATGATGCTCCACTTCAGTATTCAAAGAAAGAGTATTACGAACATTTAGGAAAGGGATTAAATAATGGAATCCCAAGTATTGGTTTCAGGATTAAGAATATTCTTTTTAGTATTTTCTTTGTTTTTGGTGGAAACTTTCTTTTAGCAGTTTTTGCTAATTCTTTGAACAATGCGGATCCTATGGATCTTACATTACCCATTTATAAACCGCAACTATTGACACCTGAAATTTTCTTGCTTGGTTCGTTTATTTGGCTTGGGTTGATTATAGTTGGAAAAATTTTTCGAGAGCCATTTATACGTCCATATAGACATCGATTTCATATTTTAACATATTTAATTTGGTTAGGTATAGAGTTTAATTTATTAGGAATAACAGTAGCTTTACCGACTCTCACATTAGTAGGTATCGCTGGTATCTATTTTCTCTTATTTATTCTTGCTTTGTTATTTATTCGTACTGAGAGAAGAATTTTAAAAAATCGTTTCTTTGGTGAGGTAAGTGAGAATACTCTAGTTGATAGAGTGGTGCGTTTTATTGCCTTGTATGGTTCCGGAGTATTAGGGATTGCTGTAATTTTAAAGATAATTTTATCCAATACTGGAATAGTTGTTTCGCCTCATTTAACTTTATTAGGATTATTGTTGGTATGGATAGGCTCGGATATCGCTCTTTTGGCAATGATTGTATTTATGGAGTTTCCTTTCTTTTTAGAAGGTTACTACAAATGGAAATACCCTGAAGAATACCGCGAGTGGGAAGGGAAAACTGTAGAAGAGTGGTATGTAAAAAAATATTTTAAAAAACACAAGGAGTTATTAAAATAGGATTTGGGTGAAAAGTATGAGGAAGAAATCAATTTTTAAAGCAAGTTTTGAAGAGAGTTTAAATTTATTAGATGATGGTTTTTTACAGTATCAGAAAAAAGATTATTATAATAAACTTGGGAAAGTCTTTAAGAAAGGGAGACCCTCTTTTTGGTTTGGTATTAAAACTTTTATTCTTAGTCTGTTGTTTCCGATAGGTGTAAATTTCATGCTATTCGTTTTGGCGATGTCCTTACATGATTCTGATCCTAAAGATTTAAGATTAGCGATTTCTCAGTATCCTTTGCTAACAGTCGAGCTTTATTTAATTTGCTTGTTAATTTGGTTGTTATTGGTATTAATGGGTAAATTCTTTAAACGGACGTTTATTCTTCCTTATCGTTATCGCTTTCATATTGTAACCGTTATGATATGGTTTATGTTTGAATTTAATTTGCTGGCCATAACAATTACGTTACCTATATTAACAACATGGGGGATCTTGGTATTTTTTGGACTTCTAGCATTCTTGGCTTATGTAATGTTAAGAACGGAGCTTAGAAGTTTGAAAAATCTAATGTATGGGGAAGTTAAGTCACCTACCTTACTCGATAAAATTGCTAAAGGCCTTGCTATTTATGGAGCAGGTGTATTGGGCTTAGCCGTGATTATTAATTATATATTAAAAGGCTTTTCTATTAATTTTTCATCTTCCATAACTGGTTTTGGTCTCTTTATATGTTGGGTTCTGTTAAATATTGCTTTAATCGCTATGATTGTATTTATGGAATTTCCTTTCTTTTTAGAAGGCTACTACAAATGGAAATACCCCGAAGAATACCGCGAGTGGGAAGGGAAAACTGTAGAAGAGTGGTATGGAAAGAGATACTTGAAAAAGCACTCAGAATTAGTAGAAAAGAAGATTGAGGATTAAACTTATGACAAAAAAGTCGCTATTTAAAGCAAGTTTTGAAGAGAGTTTAAATTTATTAGATGATGGTTTTTTACAGTATCAATTGAAGGAACAAGATAAAAAAATGTCCAAACCTCCAAGGAATGTATTTGACTATTTTAAAAACGCTGTTTTATATGGTATATTGACACTTATTTTCCCAATTGGCATCAATTTCTTGTTATTGGCTTTTTCAACAATGCTTTATACTAGTGACCCAAAAGATTTAGTCTTTCCAATTTCTAATCATAATTTTTTAACGGCTCATGTTTATGTAATCGGGTTATTTATATGGCTTCTCTTAGTTCTAATTGGTAAATTTTTCAAACCATTTTTTATTCTTCCATATAGGACTCATTTTCATGTCATAACGTTTTTGATTTGGTTTGTTATAGAGTTCGATCTCGCTGCTATTGGTTTAGCATTACCATTTCTAACAATTTTAGGGCTTTTTGCTATTGGTTGTATTCTTTTAGCCTTAATTTATTGGATGTTAAGGATAGAACTTAAAGATTTAAAAAATCTAATGTATGGAGAAGTTAAGTTACCTACCTTACTCGATAAAATTGCTAAAGACCTTGCTATTTATGGAGCAGGTCTATTGGGATTAGCTGTGATTGTTAATTATATTTTCAAAGCCTTCTCTATTAATTTTTCACATTCCGTAACTCTTTTAGGTCTCTTCATATGTTGGATTTTGTTAAACATTGGTTTAATTGCAATGCTTATTTTTATGGAGTTTCCTTATTTCCTTTATGCTTACTATAAATGGAAATATCCCGAAGAATACTGCGAGTGGGAGGGAAAATCTTTAGAAGAGTGGTATGGAATGAAATATTTAAAAAAACACAAGGAGTTATTAAAATAGGATTTGGGTGAAAATCATGAAGAAAAGATCTATTTTTAGCGCAAGTTTTGAAGAAAGTCTTAATCTAGAAGATGATGTTTTTTTACAGTATCAGAAAGGAAATGTTTTCTCTAAATTAGAAACATATTATAGGGAAGGAAAGTCTAAACTAGTTCTTCATATTCAGAATATTGTTTTCACTCTTATCGGTCCTGTCATTATAAACTTTATGATTCTTGTTTTCTCGCTGTCCTTGCACAACTCTGATCCTAAAGATTTAAGATTGCCTATCTATCAACATCCATTACTAACAGCTGAGGTATATCTAGTCTGTTTCTTAATTTGGGTATTTATCATATTGATTGGTAAAGTTTTTAGAAAAGCTTTTATACTTCCTTATCGTAATCATTTTCATGTCATCACATTTCTAATTTGGCTTAGTCTTGAATTTAATCTGTTAGCGATTGATATGTCATTACCAACTTTATCTATTTGGATGGTTGCTGCTATTTTTGTTTTTATTACTATATTAGCCTATTTTATGTTTAGCCTTGAAATTGAAAATCTTAAAAAACTGATGTATGGTAATGGAAGTGGCTCTTCTCTTCGCAACAAAATTGCCAATAAGATAGCGATTTATGGAATGAGTTTTTTGGGAATTGGAGTAATTATAAACTTTATTATAAAAAGTTTTTCCATAAAATTTTCAACTTCATTGGAAGGATTAGGTCTTTTGATAACATGGATTATCCTAAATATTGCTGTGATTGCTATGCTAATTTACATCGAATTTCCTAGTTATTTACAAGCATTCTACAAATGGAAATATCCTGAAGAGTATCGTGAGTGGGAAGGTAAGACTGTAGAGGAATGGTATGGGAAAAAATATTTAAAAAAACACAAGGAGCTAATAGCTATTAAAAATGAAGTCGATTTATACTAGTCAAAAAGATATATTGGAAATCTGTCAAGATGGTGACAAGTATTTCTTGCGTTATCCAACTTTTAATATTACCTGCCCAGAAGTGATTAGAGAAATCCCCAAAGAAGCTGCCGATAGCTATATGTCGGGAGAACATACTGGTAAAGAGTTAATGAATTATGCGCAATATGGTTTTTGGAAATCAAAAAAGCAATATACACAAGAAGAGTCAGACAAAATTTTTATACGAAATAATCCTGATCTAATTTTTAATGATTTATCTGATAACCAAAAAATATTTTCTCCTGAAGAATTTAATCAAATCGTTACACAAGTTATCGTTTCAAAACTGAAACCTAGCGAACTAGACTCTATTGGTGTTGTAGATAGTCATTTAGAGTTACTCCTTGTGGATCCAATTGGCTGGGAGGAAGAAATAGAAGCAGTCCATCTTGAAATTCTGCAAGAAAAAATCAACAACTACATCTACTTCCTCGAAAGCAAGCAATATGTAGAGCGATATGGCGATAACTTTGACAAAAAAGTCATTCATATCACTTTCCAATATTTTCCATCGGATAATGGACTAGCCTTTCTTGCTGCGGTTCAGAAGGTATTGCAACCGACGGATATGAGCTTGAAGGTAGAATTACCAGAGTTATAAAGTCTCCATTTGATATAACAGCTGTTCATTTTGTTTTTGTACTATCAAGATTTAAGTGACTGTGCAACAGCCATTCAATTTATTGATTTACTCTTATTGTGATATATTTATACTAAAAACCGCTCAGCTGAGCGGTTTTTATCTATTCTTTCCTTTTACAGTACCCATGTACGGATGGCATGGGCAACGCCAGATTCGTCATTTGTTTTGGTGATGTATTTGGCGATTTTTTTGATTTCTGGATTTCCGTTTTCCATGACTACAGGGTTGCCAACGACTTCCAGCATGGCACGGTCGTTTTCTTCGTCACCGATAGCCATGGTTTCATCTTTGGTCAATCCGAGTTTTTCAGCTAGGTGAGTGATGGCTGAACCTTTGTCCACATTCTTTTTAAGGAGTTCGAGGTAGAAAGGAGCAGATTTGTTGATAGAGTAGCGCTCGTAAAATTCGGCTGGTATCTTTTCGATAGCAGTATCGAGGATTTCTGGTTCATCGATGAACATACACTTGACGATTTCTTTATCGGCCATTTCTTCAGGGGTGCGGTAGAAGATAGGCATGCTGACGAGGGTTGATTCGTGCACAGTGTATTTTCCGATATTGCGATTGGCTGTGTAGATGCCGTCCTTGGTAATGGCGTGCATGTGGACACCGAGCTTACGACTGAGAAATTCCATATCAAGATAATCCTCATAAGTCAAGGATTCGCTGATAATCTCATGCCCTGTAGCAGTTTCTTGGACAAGGGCACCATTGAAGGTCACCACATAGTCACCCTCGTCTCTCAACTGCAAGTCGTCCAGAAGTTTGGCAACACCTGCGATAGGGCGGCCAGTTGCAATGACGACTTTGACACCAGCTTCTTTGGCATCTTGGATGGCAGAAAAGACTTCAGGAGTGATTTCCTTTTGGCTATTGACTAGGGTTCCGTCGATATCGACAGCGATTAGTTTAATACTCATAAATTTCCTCTTCTAGTTTTTATTTGGGGTAAAATGATCGTTTTCAATCAAGTGTAAAAATTGCTGGGTAATGCTAGCAAAGATACTGTTTTGGTCCAACATTTCTTTCGGGAAATAAAAACGATTATCTCCGTGGCGACTGCCAGCAAGGGATTGGACGATAGGAGACAGGCTAGAGAGTTCGGCCAGTTCTCCATTTTTTTGTAAAATTTCAATCTGTGTACGTGGATTTTCAGATTCGGGACGATAGATATCATAAGGGAGGTCGAAGTTCTTATGAATGGCAGTATAGTAGTCAGGATCAAAGCCGATGTCCTCAACCAATTTTCTCATGCTGGCGAGCTGGTTTTGATCTTCTTGTGAAAAGGTAATGGATTTAAAGACCTTGCGGTTGACAAAGCGTTGCGACAGGTCTGCAAGAATCTTATCAGGACTGGTCATCCAGAGCTGGAAGTAGGTATTCATCACACCATCATCCAGAGCCAGATAATCAGACAAGGTCACATTTTTTTCAAAGAATGGCAGGAGATGTGGAGAAGTTCGGGCAAAGAAGTCCTTGTCTTCTGGATAAAGTTCCTTAGCCCGCTTGAGAAGATTCTGTAGGAGAACTTCCATAGCCCGAGTTGCAGGGTGGAAATAAACCTGCATATACATTTGGTAACGACTGAGGACATAGTCCTCGATGGCATGCATGCCATTGCGCTGAAAGGCGATGCCATTTTCGATAGGACGAATGACTCGGAGAATGCGAGTCAGGTCAAATTCCCCATAAGATGCCCCAGTAAAATAGGAGTCGCGCAAGAGATAGTCCATGCGGTCTGCATCTATTTGACTGGAAATGAGTTGCACGACCTGCTTGTTAGAATAGGTATGGTTAATGACACTGGCTACCTTTTCTGGGAAATCAGGTGCCACTTGTAGCAGGACTTGGTGAATCTCCGTTTCAGGACTTTGGATAATCTCCTGAGTAATGGCTTCATGGTCTGTATCAAAGAGATGTTCAAAAGTATGGGAGTAGGCACCATGCCCAAGGTCGTGTAAAAGAGCAGCGGTCATGGTCAAGAGGGACTCGGCAGGATTCCATTCCTCAGGATATTTTTCTTCAAAAATCTCTGTGATACGTCGTGCAATTTCATAGACTCCTAGACAGTGGGAGAAGCGGCTGTGTTCTCCACCGTGGAAGGTATAACTGGAAGTCCCCAGTTGTTTAATCCGGCGTAAACGCTGAAATTCTTTTGTATTGATCAAGTCATAGATGATTTGATTATTAACATGGATGTAGTTGTGAATTGGGTCACGGAATACTTTTTCGTTCATATGACCATTATAGCAAAAAGCTAGAGTTTTTGGTAAAATAGTAGGACAAGAGACAAGAAAGAGGACTTGATGTGAAGATTCGGATGCGAAATACGATTCAGTTTGATGAGCAGTTGGAAGTGATTGACCAACTTTATGACGTGGAAGTGCATGAAAAAGGAGATTATAGCTACCTGCTTTTCTATAATGAGGAAAAGGAAAAAGTGGTTATTAAATTTCATGGTCAAGAACTGGTGATGAGTCGATTTTCCAATCCCAAGACCATTATGCGCTTTCTAAAGGATAGCGATAGTTTAGCCTATATTCCTACACCTATGGGCATGCAGGAGTTTATCATCCAAACGAACCATTATCAAGTTGATGGGCAAAAGATTGAGCTAGCTTATCAACTACAAAATCAAGAGGGACATCCTTTTGCCAGCTATCAATTGGAAATTACTTGGGGATAGTCTCTTGTCTTTTTCAAATTTTGCTAGCTATCTTCTCGGATTAGCCTGCTAATGTGGTAGATTAGGCTAATTTTTGGTATAATAAAAGTTATGGAAATTGAAAAAACCAATCGTATGAATGCGCTCTTTGAATTTTATGCGGCGCTTTTGACAGATAAGCAAATGAATTATATCGAGCTCTACTACGCTGATGATTACAGCCTTGCTGAGATTGCTGAAGAGTTCGGCGTCAGTCGTCAGGCTGTCTATGATAATATCAAGCGGACAGAAAAGATTCTGGAAGATTATGAGATGAAATTGCACATGTACTCGGACTACATTGTCCGCAGTCAAATTTTTGACCAGATTTTGGAGCGCTATCCCAAGGATGACTTTCTGCAGGAGCAGATAGAAATTTTAACAAGTATTGATAATAGAGAATAAGAGGAAGAAAAATGGCATTTGAAAGTTTAACAGAACGTTTGCAGAACGTCTTTAAAAATCTACGTAAAAAAGGAAAAATCTCTGAATCTGATGTCCAAGAGGCAACCAAAGAAATTCGCTTGGCCTTGCTTGAGGCCGACGTTGCCTTGCCTGTTGTAAAGGACTTTATCAAGAAAGTTCGTGAGCGTGCAGTCGGGCATGAGGTCATTGATACCCTTAATCCTGCGCAACAGATTATTAAAATTGTAGATGAGGAACTGACAGCCGTTTTAGGTTCTGATACGGCAGAAATTATCAAGTCACCTAAGATTCCTACAATCATCATGATGGTTGGTTTGCAGGGGGCTGGTAAAACAACCTTTGCTGGTAAATTGGCCAACAAACTCAAGAAGGAAGAAAATGCTCGTCCTTTGATGATTGCGGCGGATATTTACCGTCCTGCGGCTATCGACCAGTTGAAAACTCTGGGTCAACAAATTGATGTGCCTGTCTTTGCACTTGGAACAGAAGTACCAGCTGTTGATATTGTTCGTCAAGGTTTGGAACAAGCTCAAGCCAATCATAACGACTATGTCTTGATTGATACTGCAGGTCGTTTGCAGATTGATGAGCTTTTGATGAATGAACTTCGTGACGTGAAAGCATTGGCTCAACCAAACGAAATTCTGCTCGTCGTTGATGCCATGATTGGTCAAGAAGCGGCCAATGTTGCGCGTGAGTTTAATACTCAGTTAGAAGTAACTGGGGTTATCCTTACCAAGATTGATGGCGATACTCGTGGTGGTGCTGCTCTATCTGTTCGTCACATTACTGGAAAACCAATCAAGTTCACTGGTACAGGTGAAAAGATTACGGACATTGAAACCTTCCACCCAGACCGCATGTCTAGCCGTATCCTTGGTATGGGGGATATGCTCACTTTGATTGAGAAAGCTTCTCAAGAATACGATGAGCAAAAAGCCCTTGAAATGGCTGAGAAAATGCGTGAGAATACCTTTGATTTCAATGATTTCATCGATCAGTTGGATCAGGTGCAAAATATGGGGCCGATGGAAGACTTGCTCAAGATGATTCCAGGTATGGCCAACAATCCAGCACTTCAAAACATGAAGGTAGATGAACGCCAGATTGCGCGCAAACGTGCCATTGTGTCTTCCATGACACCTGAAGAACGTGAAAATCCAGATTTGTTAAATCCAAGCCGTCGACGTCGTATCGCAGCTGGTTCTGGAAATACATTTGTCGAAGTCAATAAATTCATTAAAGATTTTAACCAGGCTAAACAACTCATGCAGGGTGTTATGTCTGGAGATATGAATAAGATGATGAAGCAAATGGGGATCAATCCAAACAACCTTCCTAAAAATATGCCAAATATGGGAGGGATGGACATGTCTGCCCTTGAAGGAATGATGGGACAAGGTGGTATGCCTGACTTATCAGCTCTCGGAGGAGCAGGAATGCCAGATATGAGCCAGATGTTTGGTGGTGGACTCAAAGGTAAAATCGGTGAATTTGCCATGAAACAGTCTATGAAACGCATGGCTAATAAAATGAAGAAAGCGAAGAAGAAACGCAAGTAAGACAAAGGAAGGCCGCAGGGCTTTCCTTTTTTAGAAAGAAGAAAAATGAGCACTTCCGTAATTGGAAATGCTCGTTTTTTGATGTATTTAGACTCTCATACTCAATGAAAATCAAAGAACAAACTAGGAAACTAGCCGCAGGCTGTACTTGAGTACGGCAAGGCGACGTTGACGTGGTTTGAATTTGATTTTCGAAGAGTATTAGTCTTTATTTTCGTATGGCAAGATCAAGTTCAAGATGATTCCTGTCATGGCTGATAGGGCAGTTCCTGAAAGGGTAACTGGACCAAGTTTAAGGATAGCTCCTCCAAGCCCAAGGACCAACATAGCACTTGCGATGATTAGGTTACGCATTTGAGCGAAATCAACACGTTCTTTGATCAAAACTTTCAAACCGTTGCTGGCGATAACCCCATAGAGAAGGATTGACATACCACCAAGTACAGCATTTGGAATGGTTGAAATCAAGGCAGTGAATTTACCAAGGAAGCTAAGGGCAATCGCGATGAAGGCAGCGTTACGGATAACTGATACAGAAGCGATACGAGTCATACCGATAACCCCTGTATTTTCTCCATAAGTTGTATTGGCTGGTCCACCAAGGAAGGCAGAAACAGAAGTTGCGATACCGTCACCAAGAAGAGTACGGTGAAGACCTGGTTCTTTCAAGAACTGACGTCCACAGATTTGACCCAAAACAGTATGGTCTCCGATATGTTCAGAAATTGTTACGATAGCGATTGGCAAGATAGCGATGGTTTCTGGACCGAAGTAAAGATTGTATTCTTTAAAGGCACCACCTGTGCTAAATGGCAAGTAGAAACCAGGGATTTCAAACCAGTTAGCTTTCAGAACTGGTGTAAAGTCAACCAAGCCAAGGGTTAGTGCGAAGAGGTAACCACCAATAATGGCAAAGAGGAATGGAATGATTCGTAGGAAGCCTTTTCCTTTTGTATTGATAAAGGCAGCAATCAAGAAAGTAACAACTGCTACAAGAGCATTTTTCCAATTTCCATCAGCTACAAGACCAGCGTTAGTAACAGCTGAACCTGCAAGTCCAAGACCGATAACGATGATCATAGGTCCGATGATGATTGGTGGCAAGAGTTTATCAATCCATTTTGTACCCGCAAAACGAACACTTGCAGCCACAAGGACATAGATAAAACCTGTAAGGATAACCCCTGTTTGTGCAGCTGATACATCCCCTCCTAGTTCCTTCATAGCTAGGGACATAGCTGTGATAAAGGCGAATGATGATCCTAGATAAACTGGAACTCTAAAACCAGTTGCGATCATGTAGATGAGTGTTCCAACACCTGAAGCAAAAAGGGCAACAGATACAGGCATTCCCAAAATCAAGGGTACCAAGATGGTCGCACCAAACATGGCGAAAACGTGTTGGAAGCTAAGGAGAATTCCTTTTCCCGCCGAAGGACGTTGGTCAACGTCTAGTAACAAATCAACAGTTGATTCTTGTTTCATATAAACCTCACTTTTGGGCATCAAAAAAGAGCCCATTATTTTACAGCAATAGGCCCTCAGAGTAAGACTTCTCTAAAATCTAGACTTTAAAGAGTTTCAAGTATTTCTGCGTCTTCGTCACCTCACGGGATGACATTAAAAACCTTTGCTTGTGATAGTATAGCAGAAATTCCGAACTTTGTAAATATTTTTTACTAAAAAATTTAAAGCGGGCGTTTGTTGGGCATGCCAGCCTTTCTTGGATATTTATTTGGTGTTTCTTTTTTCTTTTCCACCACTGTAATATAACGCGGATCTCCATTCGGTAGGGCGTAGCTGAGATTGTCTCCGACCTTACTAAAAAGGAGGTTGAGAGCATTCTTAGCTTCTAATAATTCCTCAGGCGCATTGCTGGCCTTTAGTGCCAATAGTTTTCCGCCAACTTTAAGGTAGGGAATAGTTAATTCAGATAAAACCTGCATGCGGGCAACCGCACGAGCTGTTACAAAATCATATTGAGCACGGAAGTTCTTGTCTTGTGCAAAATCTTCGGCACGTCCATGGTAGAAATGAACACCATCCAAATCCAGTTCTTGAGCCAAAAGTTGCAGGAAGTTGATACGCTTATTGAGTGAATCAATGATAGTTACATCTAACTGAGGATAGAGAATTTTCATCGGTAGACTAGGAAATCCTGCCCCGGCCCCGATATCAAGCAGTTTGATAGTTTCATTAGGAATCAAACCTTGAAGGATGGGTGCAATCGAATCGTAAAAATGTTTGAGATAAACTTCATCCTTGTCTGTAATAGCTGTTAGATTGATTTTTTCATTCCACTCGACCAAGAGTTCAAAATAACGTTCAAATTGTTTTTTTTGCTGGTCCGAAAGTGGAAGATTCTGCTCGGCAAGCAGGTTGTAAAATGTTTCTGGTTTCATAGTTATTTCCTTCTTTAGTATTATCTTATTTTACCACAATCATTAAAAATTTGATATACTGGTACTAATCTAAAAGTAGAAAGGACTTATATAATGACTTGGATTATTCTTGGAGTTATCGCTCTTATTGTTATTTTTGTAATTGTTAGCTATAACGGTTTGGTTAAGAATCGTATGCAAACAAAGGAGGCTTGGAGTCAGATTGATGTTCAGTTGAAACGTCGAAATGATCTCTTGCCAAACTTGATTGAGACTGTAAAAGGTTATGCCAAATATGAAGGTTCTACCCTTGAAAAGGTGGCAGAACTGCGTAACCAAGTGGCAGCAGCGACTTCACCAGCAGAAGCTATGAAAGCTAGTGATGCCCTCACTCGTCAGGTTTCAGGTATTTTTGCAGTTGCAGAAAGCTATCCAGATTTGAAAGCTAGTGCCAACTTTGTTAAATTGCAAGAGGAGTTGACAAACACAGAAAATAAAATTTCTTACTCCCGTCAACTCTACAACAGTGTTGTCAGCAACTACAATGTAAAATTAGAAACTTTCCCAAGCAATATTATCGCTGGAATGTTTGGATTTAAAGCAGCAGATTTCCTTCAAACACCAGAAGAGGAAAAGTCAGTTCCTAAAGTTGATTTTAGCGGTTTAGGTGACTAAGATGTTGTTTGATCAAATTGCAAGCAATAAACGAAGAACCTGGATTTTATTGTTGGTATTTTTCCTACTCTTAGCTCTTGTTGGCTATGCGGTTGGCTACCTCTTTATGCGATCTGGGCTTGGTGGTTTGGTTATCGCACTGATTATCGGCTTTATCTATGCCTTGTCCATGATTTTTCAATCGACAGAGATCGTCATGTCCATGAATGGAGCGCGTGAGGTGGATGAACAAACGGCACCAGACCTCTACCATGTAGTGGAAGATATGGCTATGGTGGCTCAGATTCCTATGCCTCGTGTTTTCATCATTGATGATCCAGCCTTAAATGCCTTTGCGACAGGTTCTAACCCTCAAAACGCAGCGGTTGCTGCGACGTCAGGTCTCCTCGCTATCATGAATCGTGAAGAACTAGAAGCTGTTATGGGACATGAAGTCAGTCATATTCGTAATTACGATATCCGTATTTCGACTATTGCTGTTGCCCTTGCTAGTGCTATCACCATGCTTTCTAGTATGGCCGGTCGTATGATGTGGTGGGGTGGAGCAGGTCGCAGACGAAGTGATGATGACCGAGATGGAAATGGCTTAGAAATCATTATGCTCGTAGTTTCTCTACTAGCTATTGTGCTGGCACCTCTTGCTGCCACCTTGGTACAACTAGCTATTTCTCGTCAGAGGGAATTCCTTGCTGATGCTTCCAGTGTCGAGTTGACTCGTAATCCTCAAGGGATGATTAATGCTCTATGTAAGTTGGATAATAGTAAACCGATGAGTCGTCCTGTCGATGATGCCAGCAGTGCACTTTATATCAATGATCCCAAGAAAGGGGGAGGGTTCCAAAAACTCTTTTATACCCACCCACCTATCTCAGAACGGATTGAACGTTTAAAACATATGTAAAAAAGAATCCAGAGGTTGTCTCTGGATTTTTGCTATGTTGCAAATTTATAAATCTTCTAAATTAACTACCTCTAAACCGTGTTCTGTTAAGCGATAGATGCTTGAACAGACCTCTTTTAAGAAACGACGGTCATGCGAAACAGTGATGAGACCACCAGGATAAGTGGCAAAGAGTTTTCTGAGTTCGGGTTGAGAAGTTGGAGAAAAGTTTCGTGTGGGTTCATCTAGCAGGAGAAAGTCTGGTTTGCGCAAGACTAAATCCAAAAGCAGAAGTTTCCCCTGTTGCCCGCCAGATAAGGAGCGAATTTGATGCTGCATTTCTTGATAACTGAAATTGAGACTGGCTAAGCGAGATTGGATTTTCTGCAGTTCCTCTTTTTCCCCAGTTTTGCTGAGATAGGCGATTGGGGATAACTCCAATTGCAGTTTTTGCTGGTAATCTTGTGGCATAAAACCAAGGGAAATCTCTTTTTTATCATTAAGAAGTTGCTGTAACTTGGCTAGCAGAGTTGATTTACCAACACCATTTTGGCCGATGATACCGATTTTTTCTTGGCCACGGACAGTTAGTTGTAGTTTTTGAACCAAAACTCGGCCGCCAATGGCCAAATTTTCCTTTTCCAGTTGGATTAAGACTTTAGAGGCCGGTAATGGTTGGATATCTGAGAAGAAAAGTCTGATTTCTTCCTCTTCAAGTGGCTTTTGGGTCATGGACTGAGCTGCCCTTTCGTAGCGTTTTTCTTGTGAGAGGACAGTTTTCATCTTTTTAGCCAATAGGCGACCGGCAGTACTGTCTTTGGTAGCTCGAAGCGTAGTTTCTACATTTTGCTTGACTCGCCGATGTTTTTCCATGGTTTTATCGTAGGCTCTTTGGTCGTTAGCAGCTTGCTGGCTTTGTCTGACAAAATTAGCCTTTCTCTGCTCACTATAGCGATCATAGTCTAAATGCTCTACTAGCGTTTCTGCTTCTTTCCGGTGCTTGACCAGTCGCAAGTGGACAATGGTATCAGCCGTTTCAGAAAGAAAGTCTTCATCATGGGAAATGAAAATAACGGTTTGCTGAATCTTTCGAATCTGACCTTTTAGCCAATCAACCGTCTCAAGGTCTAGGTCATTTGAAGGTTCATCTAAAAATAAAATCTCAAAGGGTTTGGCTAACTCATGGATGAGCTGAATTTTCAAAGCTTCGCCACCGGAGAGGCTCCCGATCTCTTGGTCGCTTGCGAAACGATCACTATCAAAATGCAACTCTTCAGCTAAGCGATAAAGGATACTGTAGTCTAAATCAATAGAATCTAAAAAGAAGTAGTCGTGTAGAGATTGTTTTTTCAGCTCCTCGGGGACTTTTTGAGGAATATAGGCCAGTGACTGATAGTCAGACTGGACGTCTCCCTTTATAGTGAAATCATACAAAGCTTCTCCCATTACAATTTTAAGTAAGGTTGATTTGCCATTTCCTTCTTCACCAATAATAGCAACCTTTTCCCCGTCTTGGATAGTGATGGTTAGGTCAGATACAAGATCTCGTAGATCTTTGTTTTGCGTGATGGTCAGGTGATTGATTTTTATCATATTGTTGCCCTTTCTAGAATGTCGATAGTGCATAACAAAAAGCTCTACTTTATCTAGTAGAGCCCAAAGTCACTGTCGAAACTCTATTATCCTCGTTGAAAAACTCGTCAAACTAGCTTGGAGCTGCCTACCCCAACCCAAGAGGAGCATAGCTTTCTAGTTTTTTTATTTTCAATGAGGACAAGATACTAGAAACCTAGTATAAAAAGAGCACACAAAAAGAGACAAAAACAAGATCTACTAAATAAAGTTTCTTTACTTGATAGACTTAGTTGTTCATGTCTCCCTTACCTCCGAGTATTAGTACCTCTATCCTATACCTTTCAGGATATTTTGTCAACAGAAAACCGACAATTCTAATCTCTAGAATCCAAAAACAGGTCCATAAAGAGTTAGTACGTGTTTGACATGATCGTAATGGAACTTGTCATAGTTGCGCCAAGCGGTACGTGCTTGGTCGTTCAGTTTTAGGCTACCGAGGCCTATCAGAAGACTGGTACGTTGGTAAAATTTCTCAAGGTCAATTAAGATACTGTTGTTCAACTTTTCCGCTTTTTTGAGCTCTTTTATAGTAGTGTTTAGCAGCTCTTGTAGTCGAGTATCATCTGCAGTACCCTGTTTGCAGCTTTGGAAACTTTTATTTAACTCGGATAAGAGTTGGGTTGCATTAGTAATGAGTTATTTATCTTCCATGTGAACATCCTCCTTGCTCGGATGTATTATTGCCTATAGTATAGCACTAAAAAACAAAAATGTCATAGTGAATATGTTAAAAAATTGAATTTCAATTATAAAGTTTGCTGTGCTGATTTGTAGCCTTTTCATGGTATAATCAAGAGAGTAAATCTTTATGGAGGAAGTATGAAATTAAATATTCAAGAAATTCGTAAGCAGTCTGAAGGCTTGCATTTTGAACAAACGTTAGACCTAGCCGCAGACCTGCGTGCACGCAATCAAGAAATTTTAGATGTAAAAGATATCCTTGCAGTTGGGAAAGTACAGTACGAAGACCGGATGTATTTTTTAGACTATCAGTTGTCATATACCATTGTTCTTGCTTCCAGCCGCAGTATGGAGCCAGTTGAGTTGGCTGAGTCTTATCCAGTCACAGAAGTTTTCATGGAAGGCGCAACCAACCAACTAGATCAGGAAGTTTTAGACGATGATTTGGTTTTGCCTATCGAAAATGGGGAACTTGATCTTGCTGAGAGCGTATCAGACAATATCCTACTAAACATTCCTATCAAGGTCTTGACGGCTGAAGAAGAAGCTGGTCAAGGATTTGTTTCAGGAAATGACTGGCAAATCATGACAGAAGAAGAATACCAAGCTCAACAAGCAGTCAAAAAAGAAGAAAACAGTCCTTTTGCTGGCTTACAAGGACTATTTGATGGAGACGAATAATGGTCTTGTCAAAAAAACGAGCACGAAAGGTGCTAGAAGAAATCATTGCTCTTTTTCCAGATGCCAAGCCCAGTCTTGATTTCACTAATCATTTTGAACTCTTGGTTGCGGTCATGTTGTCAGCTCAGACAACGGATGCAGCGGTAAATAAGGCCACACCAGGTCTCTTTGCTGCCTTTCCAACGCCACAAGCCATGTCTGTTGCAACAGAAAGTGAAATTGCCTCACACATTTCTCGCCTAGGACTGTATCGAAATAAGGCTAAATTTCTAAAAAAATGTGCCCAACAGTTACTAGACGATTTCGATGGTCAAGTCCCTCAAACACGAGAGGAATTGGAGAGTTTGTCAGGTGTTGGTCGCAAGACAGCCAATGTTGTCATGAGTGTGGGCTTTGGGATTCCAGCCTTTGCAGTGGACACTCATGTTGAGCGTATCTGCAAGCATCATGATATTGTCAAGAAATCTGCTACACCGCTTGAGGTGGAAAAGAGGGTTATGGATATCTTGCCGCCTGAGCAGTGGTTAGCAGCTCATCAGGCTATGATTTATTTTGGAAGAGCCATTTGTCATCCTAAAAATCCAGAGTGTGACCAGTACCCACAATTATATGATTTTAGCAATTTGTAAGATGGAACATCGAAAGTTTTTGCTTGATTTTAAGCATGCTTTGTGCTATAGTATTTGATAACTAAATATTCCTTTAAACCTGTCCCGTGAGGCAGGCAAGGAGAACGATTAAGTAGTAGGGTGAAGTCTATACTGTTTGCAGTAGGGCTCGCTTGGCTATACATTTCAAGTCTCCTTGTTTAAGGAGACTTTTCTTTTTGGAGGTTTGTCATGAAGGCAAAAGAAGTTGTAGACGAATTGACTGTCAAACGAGCGATTACGCGTATTACTTATGAGATTATCGAACGCAACAAAGATTTGAATAAAATCGTCTTGGCTGGTATTAAAACTCGTGGTGTCTTTATCGCCCACCGAATCCAAGAACGTTTGGAGCAACTAGAAAATCTTTCAGTTCCTGTTGTGGAATTGGATACTAAACCTTTCCGTGATGATGTAAAAAGTGGAGAAGATACTTCTTTGGTTTCTGTCGATGTGACAGACCGCGAAGTTATCTTGGTGGATGATGTGCTCTATACAGGTCGTACCATCCGTGCTGCTATTGATAATATTGTAGGTCATGGTCGTCCTGCGCGCGTGAGTTTAGCAGTTCTAGTCGATCGTGGACATAGAGAATTGCCAATCCGTCCAGATTACGTTGGAAAAAACATACCAACTAGTCGTTCTGAAGAAATCATCGTAGAGATGGCAGAACTTGATGGCCAAGATAGAGTTCTGATTACTGAAGAAGCTTAGAAAGCTAAAGGAGTAGCCATGTCAGAAAATCAACAAGCATTAAACCATGTGGTGTCCATGGAAGACCTCACTGTCGATCAAGTGATGAAATTGATCAAGCGAGGAATTGAGTTTAAAAATGGAGCTCAGCTTCCCTATGAGGACCATCCGATTGTTTCCAATCTTTTCTTTGAGGATTCTACACGAACGCATAAGTCCTTTGAAGTGGCAGAGATTAAACTGGGATTGGAGCGACTTGACTTTGATGTGAAGACTAGTTCAGTCAATAAGGGTGAGACACTTTATGATACCATTTTGACTCTGTCTGCTTTAGGAGTGGATGTTTGTGTGATTCGTCACCCAGAGGTTGACTACTACAGAGAGTTAATTGCAAGTCCGACGATTACGACTTCCATCATCAATGGTGGAGATGGTTCGGGACAACACCCTAGTCAGAGCTTGCTTGATTTGATGACTATTTATGAGGAATTTGGTCACTTTGAGGGTCTCAAGGTTGCGATTGCAGGTGACTTGGACCATTCACGTGTTGCCAAATCCAATATGCAGATTTTGAAACGCTTGGGAGCTGAACTCTTTTTTGCTGGACCTGAGGAATGGAGAAGTCAAGAGTTTGCAAACTATGGACAGTTTGTAACTATTGATGAAATCATTGATCAGGTGGATGTCATGATGTTTCTCCGTGTGCAACATGAACGCCATGATAGCGGTGCAGTCTTTTCCAAAGAAGACTACCATGCCCAACATGGCTTGACTCAAGAACGTTATGACCGTTTGAAAGAAACAGCAATCCTCATGCATCCAGCTCCAGTCAATCGTGATGTGGAAATCGCAGACCACTTGGTTGAAGCACCAAAATCACGGATTGTCCAACAAATGACCAATGGTGTCTTTGTTCGAATGGCAATCTTAGAATCCGTACTGGCGAGTAGAAACGCCAACTAAAACACAAGACGTTAAAAGACGCCAGTGAGCGTCCACGAGAGGTGAAAATATGACAAAAAGACTTCTAGTATTAGAAGATGGCACAGTTTTTGAAGGCAAGGCCTTCGGAGCAGATATTGATGTAACAGGCGAAATCGTCTTTAATACAGGTATGACTGGCTACCAAGAATCCATTACAGACCAGTCTTATAATGGACAAATCTTGACCTTTACTTATCCTTTGGTAGGAAATTACGGAATTAACCGTGATGACTATGAATCCATTATTCCTACTTGTAAGGGGGTTGTTGTTTTCGAAGAAGCACGTAGAGCAAGCAACTGGCGAAATCAAATGACCTTGGATGAATTTTTGAAAGCCAAGAAAATTCCTGGTATTTCAGGGATTGATACGCGTGCCCTTACCAAGATTATCCGTAAGCATGGTACTATGCGTGCAACTCTGACCCATGTTGGAGATAGCATGGATCATGTGACTGACCAGCTCCAGGCAACGGTATTGCCGACAGACAATATTAAGCAGGTTTCTACTAAAACATCCTATCCAGCTCCAGGAGTTGGTTTGAGCGTGGTGTTAGTGGACTTTGGCCTCAAGCACTCAATCCTACGTGAACTTTCGAAGCGCAACTGTAATGTGACCGTGGTTCCATACACGACAACGGCAGAAGAAATTCTTCATCTTAATCCTGACGGAGTTATGTTGTCAAATGGGCCAGGTAACCCAGAAGACGTTCCCCAAGCACTTGACATGATTCGCGGTGTGCAAGGAAAAATTCCAATCTTTGGTATTTGTATGGGGCATCAACTCTTTGCAATGGCAAATGGTGCTAAGACCTACAAGATGAAATTTGGACACCGTGGATTCAACCATGCGGTACGCGAAATTGCTACAGGACGTGTGGATTTTACAAGTCAAAACCATGGTTATGCAGTTAGCCGTGAGGATTTGCCAGAACACTTGATTATCACCCACGAAGAAATCAATGACAAGTCAGTTGAAGGCGTGCGTCACAGATACCAACCTGCTTTCTCTGTCCAATACCATCCAGATGCGGCCCCTGGTCCACACGACGCTAGCTACCTATTTGATGAGTTTATAGAGATGATGGAAGCTTTTAAACAATCAAACTAAGAACGAGTAAAAGCTCGTCGGAGAATTTATGTAACTGAACACGGACGGAAAGCTCGGAATTTAGATAAACCAACTGGGATTGTCAATCCTTCCTTGGTTTCCTAAAATTCAATCGCTTTCTATTCGTCCTTTGTATCTTATTTAATGTCGCCCTGTGAGGCGACGAATAGAAAGGAGAAGATACATTGTTCGCGGAAGTGAACACGCCCTAAGAACTGTGTGAAAAAGATAATCATCGTCTTGACGCTGAAGGCGTCTGCACCGAGTTTCCTATTTTCACTGTGTTCTTTATGGGCTTTGTATCATAAACTATGCCTAAACGTACTGATATTCAAAAAATTATGGTGATTGGTTCTGGTCCGATTATTATTGGTCAGGCTGCTGAGTTTGACTACGCTGGGACCCAGGCTTGCTTGTCTTTGAAAGAGGAAGGTTATGAGGTTGTCTTGGTTAACTCAAACCCTGCAACTATCATGACGGATAAGGAAATTGCTGATAAGGTTTATATTGAACCAATTACACTTGAGTTTGTGACACGTATTCTTCGTAAGGAGCGTCCAGATGCCTTGCTACCAACACTCGGTGGGCAAACTGGTCTTAATATGGCCATGGAATTGTCTAAAAATGGTATCCTTGATGAGCTTGGTGTTGAGCTTCTGGGAACTAAATTATCTGCCATTGACCAAGCGGAGGACCGTGACCTCTTTAAACAATTGATGGAAGAATTGGAGCAACCAATTCCAGAATCTGAAATTGTAAACACTGTTGAAGAAGCTGTTGCCTTTGCAGCGACAATTGGTTACCCAGTTATCGTTCGTCCAGCCTTTACACTTGGTGGTACTGGTGGTGGTATGTGTGCCAACGAGGAAGAATTGCGTGAAATCGCTGAAAATGGATTGAAATTGTCACCTGTGACCCAATGTTTGATTGAGCGTTCAATCGCAGGTTTCAAGGAAATCGAATACGAAGTGATGCGTGACTCAGCTGACAATGCTTTGGTTGTTTGTAACATGGAAAACTTTGACCCAGTTGGGATTCACACAGGAGATTCCATTGTATTTGCCCCTGCGCAAACCATGTCAGACTATGAAAACCAAATGCTACGTGATGCGAGCTTGAGCATTATTCGCGCCCTTAAGATTGAAGGGGGATGTAACGTTCAGCTAGCCCTTGATCCGCATAGCTTCAAATACTATGTCATCGAAGTAAACCCCCGTGTATCACGTTCTTCAGCCCTTGCTTCTAAGGCGACAGGTTACCCAATTGCCAAATTGGCTGCCAAGATTGCAGTTGGTTTGACTTTGGATGAGGTCATCAACCCAGTTACGGGTTCAACCTATGCCATGTTTGAACCAGCTCTTGACTACGTTGTTGCCAAGATTCCTCGTTTCCCATTTGACAAGTTTGAAAAGGGTGAGCGCCGTCTTGGGACACAGATGAAGGCCACTGGAGAAGTCATGGCAATCGGTCGAAACATCGAAGAATCACTTCTTAAGGCCTGTCGCTCACTTGAAATCGGTGTTCATCATAACGAGATTCCAGAACTTGCCAGTGTTTTAGATGATGACTTGATTGAAAAAGTAGTCAAAGCCCAAGACGATCGTCTTTTCTATGTCTCAGAAGCCATTCGCCGTGGCTACACACCAGAAGAAATTGCTGAATTGACCAAGATTGATATCTTTTATCTTGATAAACTCTTACATATCTTTGAAATTGAGCAAGAGTTAGGTGCCCATCCACAAGATCTAGAAGTCTTGAAAACTGCAAAATTGAATGGATTTTCAGACCGTAAGATTGCTGAACTCTGGAATACTACAGCTGACCAAGTTCGCCAGCTTCGTTTGGAAAACAAGATTGTTCCAGTTTATAAGATGGTAGATACTTGTGCGGCAGAATTTGACTCTGAAACACCATACTTCTATTCAACCTATGGTTGGGAAAACGAGTCTATCAAGTCTGATAAGGAATCCGTTCTAGTTCTAGGTTCTGGTCCAATCCGTATCGGTCAAGGGGTCGAGTTTGACTACGCAACTGTTCATTCAGTTAAGGCTATTCAGGCGGCTGGCTATGAAGCCATCATCATGAATTCAAACCCAGAGACCGTTTCTACAGACTTCTCTGTATCAGATAAGCTTTACTTTGAGCCATTGACATTTGAAGATGTTATGAACGTCATTGACTTGGAGCAACCAAAAGGTGTTATTGTTCAGTTCGGTGGTCAAACAGCTATCAACCTAGCTGAGCCATTGGCTAAAGCAGGTGTGACTATTCTTGGTACGCAAGTAGCTGACCTAGACCGTGCGGAAGACCGTGACCTCTTCGAGCAAGCTCTAAAAGATTTGGATATTCCACAGCCACCAGGACAAACGGCTACCAATGAAGAAGAAGCAGTTCTTGCAGCTCGCAAGATTGGCTTCCCAGTTCTTGTCCGCCCATCTTATGTACTTGGTGGACGTGCCATGGAAATCGTTGAAAACGAAGAAGACCTTCGCTCTTATATGCGTACTGCGGTTAAGGCTAGTCCAGACCACCCAGTTCTTGTTGACTCTTATATCGTCGGACAAGAGTGTGAAGTCGATGCCATTTCAGACGGACAAAATGTCCTCATCCCAGGTATCATGGAGCATATTGAACGTGCTGGTGTCCACTCAGGTGACTCAATGGCCGTTTACCCACCACAAACCTTGTCGCAAAAGGTGCAAGAAACAATCGCAGACTATACTAAACGCCTAGCAATCGGTCTTAACTGCCTTGGAATGATGAACATCCAGTTTGTCATCAAGGATGAAAAAGTCTACGTTATTGAGGTCAATCCACGTGCCAGCCGTACGGTTCCATTTCTTTCTAAAGTAACCAATATCCCTATGGCTCAAGTAGCAACCAAGCTCATTCTTGGTCAAAAACTTGAAGAACTTGGCTACCAAGATGGACTTTACCCTGAAAGTACCCGCGTTCATATCAAGGCACCTGTCTTCTCCTTTACCAAACTAGCTAAGGTAGACAGCTTACTTGGTCCTGAAATGAAGTCAACAGGGGAAGTTATGGGTTCTGATACGACTTTGGAAAAAGCTCTCTATAAGGCTTTTGAAGCTTCTTACTTACACTTGCCAACTTTTGGTAACGTTGTATTTACCATCGCTGATGATGCCAAAGAAGAAGCCTTGGACTTGGCTCGTCGTTTCCAAAATATTGGCTATGGAATCCTCGCGACAGAAGGAACAGCAGCCTTCTTTGCCAGTCATGGATTGCAAGCCCAACCTGTTGGTAAGATTGGTGATGACGATAAGGATATTCCAAGTTTTGTTCGCAAAGGAAGAATTCAAGCTATCATTAATACAGTTGGAACAAAACGAACTGCTGACGAAGATGGAGAGCAAATTCGCCGTTCAGCTATTGAACACGGAGTGCCCCTCTTCACAGCCCTAGATACAGCTAACGCCATGCTCAAAGTATTGGAAAGCCGTAGTTTTGTCACAGAAGCGATTTAAATAGAAAAAAGAGAAGGTATAACGATCTTCTCTTTTTTGTTATATTTTTTCTTGTAAACTACTGCTTAATCAGTTTTTGCGATAAGCTTTAATACTGTGGCTATACCACTCTTGCATTTCTTTTGATGGTGGTGTCATATAATCCCCATACATCTGGGTTAAAAATTGATCATATTTTTTAGGGACGGGCAGCATACGACCTTCAAACTCTGTTAAAATCAGTTCTTTAAAGGTATCAATTGGAAAGACTTCTTTCATTCCTTCCTTACCAATCCCAATTCCTCCTTCATATTGAGGAGTGTTAGTTGTGGCATTTTTGACTAGCTGATCAATTTTCTTGTAAAAGTAACGAGGATTGACAAATCTGAGAGCGTACCAGCTACATAATCTGAGAAAATCTTTTAATTTGCTATCACCGTGAACAGCGCGTGATTTTTTGATATAAGCTAGTTGACGAAGGGCTACATACTTATAACTCTTGTCGACAATGCTCAAGTCTGTAAAGCGATCAATTGGGAAGACATCTATGAAGAGACTGGTGTCATGACGCTTGTACTTAACATGGTCTTCGATAACAGTAGAAGTATCCAAAATCGATGCGAAATTATGGAAGTACCAAGAAGAAGTGTCGTAGGATAGAACCTTATAACGTGGATGGTCTTCTTCCTCAATAATTTTCAATAAGCGCTCATAATCTTCACGATAAAGGGAAATATCGATATCATCGTCCCAGGGAATCATACCTTTGTGGCGGATAGCTCCAAGCATGGTTCCATAACTTAGAAAATAAGGAATATCATGTTTCTTACAAGTCTCATCAATATAGTCTAGCAGAGCTAGTTGAATTTCTTTAATTTCTTCTTTTTCTAAATACTGCATCCTAATCCTCCAATTTATAAGCGTGAAATTCATGACTGTAGAAGCGTTTTTCTTCTGGTGGTAGGGTCATATAATCTCCATAAAATTGTGTCAAAATAGTATCAAATTTTTCAGGTGCTGGAAGGCTTAAATTTTCAAAGGGTAAATCAATTGTTTTATCGAAGGTACCACTTGGGAAGACTTCCTTCTCCTTAAATTTAGAAGGGATAAAAGCCATATACTGCCCATTATCACGACTATATTTTTGAATTTCTTTTTCGATTTTATGTGCAAAATAACGAGGAGAAACAGGTCGAAGGAGCAACCAAAAGGCTGTTCGTATCCAATCTTTTAAAAGGCTATCCTTATAGACAATATTTTTGTGTTTACTGAAAGACAGAAGTTTGAAGCTTTCCAGTTTATAACAAGTATCAATGACATTAGGATCATCAAAGCGATCCATAGGGAAAATATCGATAAAAACACCAGACTCATAGGTTTTTGTATTCCGAGTATCAATAATTTTAGTCGTACTGTCGGTTATTTTGATAAAGTTGTTAAAGTAATTTTTATCTGTTTCTAAGGATAAAAGTTTGTATTTACTTTCTTCCTTTTGAAAAATGTTAATAAATCGTTGGTAATCTTCTCGAGGCATGGACAGATCAATATCGTCGTCCCAAGGAATAAAGCCCTGATGTCGAACTGCCCCAATCAGAGTACCGTAGTTAATAATATAGTTGATATTGTGCTTTTTACAGAGAGTATCAATATAATCCAAAATTTCTAATTCAATCTGTTTGGCATCTTCAATGGTTAGTTGTTTCATTTTAAACTCCTATGATCTTTTGAATTTATTTTTTAAGGCTAGGACATGGTTTAAAAATTCATAGAAAATGCTATCTTTGGTGAAGGCAAGTAGACCAATATAAGAGATGGCTGATAGCAATACAATCAAACCAGTATTAATCAAAAATGGCAAATTAATGACCATATCCACAGGATACAAGAAATTAATCAGGAAATAAATTCCTACAAAGGAAAGTGAAAAGAGCGAGTATCGAACAGTATAGCTAAAGATATGTCCTAAGTGGATGAGTTGTTTTCTATGGATGAAAATGATATAGAAAACAAGTAGAGAGGCCTCTGATAGCATAGTTGTCAGTAAGTAGGATTCAGGAGCCACGATGTGGTTGAAAAAGAGGAGACTATTTAAGCCCAAATTGAGTAGCCCAGCAAAGACTGTGTAAACTGTGATACGTTTTTCATAGCCATTTGTAAAGAGAATTTGGGAACCAAGAATGGTATCTAAGGCCAGGATAATCGTACGAAAAGCGAAGAGAGAGGTTAAGATACCACCTCCGATATATTTTTCACTACCGTAAAGTAGAATGGCATTTGGTCCTAAAACCATGAGTCCAAAACTGAGTGGGATGATAAAGAAGTTAAAGATTCGACTTCCTCTGTTAACCAGAGAAACATAGGCTTCTTTGTCTCCTTTACCCAAATAGTAACTGAGACGAGGCACACTCACTCCGATAGCTCCTGTTACAACACCAGCTATAACGGTCACAATTCGTTGAGCCATGGTATAGTAACTAACGTTGACATCAATCCCTGTTTTAACGAGGAAGAGGCGATCCAAAAAAGTGAAGAGCATATTGGCATTGGCAAAGACCAACATGGCTGTTAGAGGGAGAAAGAGCGGTTTAAAATCACTTATGTGAATCTTAACAAGCTTAATGTCTCTTTTAATCCAAAAATAACTAATCAGATAGTTAATCAGTGTCGATAAACTCATCACAAGTGTATAGACAACAATATCATGTTCATTTTTGACAAACAGGAAAATAGAGACCAGCATCAGGATGCGGATGAAGGCAGTCTTGTAAAAAAGAAAACTGTAATTTTCCAGAGCTTCATTAACCCATTCGATTGAAAAAATCTGGGCAATGAGTTGAATCCCCATAACAAGGTAGACTTTTTTGACGATTGGATTATCTGTAAAGAAGAGAGGATAGGCAAGGATATAGACAGCGGTGGTCAAAATCGTACAAGCTATGCACAAATAAAAAAGACTGGAGAAGGTTCTATTCAGATCTTTTTTGTTATCCTTGACATTACTGATGGCCCGTAAACCGTAGTTATAGACTCCATAAGTTGCAAAGGGTAAGAAAAATGACAAAATTGTGTCGACAGAGTTGAAGTAACCATAGTCAGTTCGGTCTAAGACACGCGCGACGTAGGTACCAGTTAAGATGGGAAAAATAATATTCAAGACACGAATTCCCATATAAGATAGAGCATTTAATTTTATACTTTTCATTCAATTTACCTCGTTTTTCATTATATCATAAAGTTAGCTAATAAGAAATGAAGGGCAGTAAGTCAAGTAATCACTTTGAAGTTTCAAAGTTTGATTTTAAGCTTTCTTTAAGAAAACTATATTATTCTGAAGAACTCTAAAATTTCACAGCTATTTATTGGTAATGACTACAGAATTCCTAGTCATTACTAGAAATGGACTAGTTTCTTTGAATAATGGAACTGCATAATCCTCCTATTCTAGAACGGGACGACTAGTATTTCTTTTATGATAGGACTAGATTGTGGTATAATAGAGAGAATAAGTTTTTTTAGTAAGACAAAGGAGAAAATAGATGATTTATGCAGGAATTCTTGCTGGTGGAACTGGCACACGCATGGGAATCAGTAACTTGCCAAAACAATTTTTAGAGTTAGGTGATCGACCTATCTTGATTCATACAATTGAAAAATTTGTCTTGGAACCAAGTATCGAAAAAATTGTAGTTGGGGTTCATGGAGACTGGGTTTCTCATGCAGAAGATCTTGTAGATAAATATCTTCCTCTTCATAAGGAACGTATCATCATTACAAAAGGTGGTGCTGACCGCAATACAAGTATTGAGAAAATCATTGAAGCCATTGATGCTTATCGTCCGCTTACTCCAGAGGATATCGTTGTTACCCACGATTCTGTTCGTCCATTTATTACACTTCGCATGATTCAAGACAATATCCAACTTGCCCAAAATCATGATGCAGTGGACACAGTGGTAGAAGCGGTTGATACTATCGTTGAAAGTACCAATGGTCAATTTATTACAGATATTCCAAATCGTGCTCACCTTTATCAAGGACAAACACCTCAAACATTCCGTTGCAAGGATTTCCTGGACCTTTATGGCTCTCTTTCTGCTGAAGAGAAAGAAATCTTGACAGATGCATGTAAAATCTTTGTCATTAAAGGAAAAGATGTGGCCTTGGCCAAGGGTGAATATTCAAATCTGAAAATTACAACCGTAACAGATTTGAAGATTGCAAAAAGTATGATTGAGAAAGACTAGTAAAATGATTAATCAAATTTATCAACTAACTAAGCCTAAGTTTATCAATGTAAAATATCAAGAAGAGGCTATTGACCAAGAAAATCATATCCTTATCCGTCCCAACTACATGGCTGTCTGTCATGCGGATCAGCGTTACTACCAGGGAAAACGTGATCCAAAGATTTTGAATAAAAAACTTCCAATGGCAATGATTCACGAGTCATGTGGAACCGTTATTTCTGATCCGACAGGAACCTATGAAGTTGGACAAAAAGTTGTCATGATTCCTAATCAGCCACCTATGCAGAGTGATGAAGAATTCTATGAAAACTACATGACAGGGACCCATTTCTTGTCTAGTGGCTTTGATGGCTTTATGAGAGAGTTTGTTTCTCTCCCTAAAGATCGTGTGGTGGCTTATGATGCTATCGAAGATACGGTTGCAGCCATTACAGAGTTTGTCAGTGTCGGTATGCATGCCATGAATCGCCTATTGACCCTTGCTCATAGCAAGCGGGACCGAATCGCCGTTATCGGAGATGGAAGTTTAGCATTTGTGGTTGCCAATATTATCAACTATACTTTGCCAGAAGCAGAGATCGTGGTTATTGGTCGTCATTGGGAAAAGTTGGAACTCTTCTCTTTTGCCAAAGAATGCTATATTACTGATAATATTCCTGAAGATTTGGCCTTTGACCATGCTTTTGAGTGTTGTGGTGGTGATGGTACTGGACCAGCTATTAATGATTTGGTTCGCTATATTCGTCCTCAGGGAACGATTCTTATGATGGGAGTTAGTGAGTATAAAGTCAATCTCAATACACGCGATGCCTTAGAAAAAGGCTTGCTCTTGGTTGGTTCCTCTCGTTCTGGTCGCATTGATTTTGAAAATGCAATCCAAATGATGGAAGTCAAGAAATTTGCCAATCGTCTTAAAAATATCCTTTATCTAGAAGAACCTGTAAGAGAAATTAAAGATATTCACCGTGTCTTTGCAACCGATTTAAACACAGCCTTTAAAACCGTGTTTAAATGGGAAGTATAAGAACTGGAGGTTAATTGTGGAGAAAATCATTAAAGAGAAAATTTCTTCCTTACTTAGTCAAGAAGAGGAAGTCCTCAGTGTTGAACAATTGGGGGGAATGACCAATCAAAACTATTTGGTCAAAACAACAAATAAGCAATACATTGTTAAGTTCTTTGGTAAAGGGACAGAAAAGCTTATCAATCGTCAAGATGAAAAGTACAATCTTGAACTACTAAAGGATTTAGACTTAGATGTAAAAAATTATCTTTTTGATATTGAAGCTGGTATCAAAGTAAATGAGTATATCGAATCTGCGATTACGCTTGATTCAACGTCAATCAAGACTAAATTTGACAAAATTGCTCTAATATTACAAACCATTCATGCATCTGGTAAGGAATTAAGGGGAGAATTTGCTCCTTTTGAAGAAATCAAAAAATACGAATCCTTAATTGAAGAAAAAATCCCGTATGCTAACTATGAAGCAGTTCGAGAAGAAGTCTTCTCCTTAGAGAAAAGACTGGCTGACTTAGGTGTTGACAGAAAATCTTGTCACATCGATTTGGTGCCTGAAAACTTTATCGAATCACCTCAAGGACGTCTATATCTGATTGACTGGGAATATTCATCAATGAACGATCCAATGTGGGATTTAGCTGCCCTCTTTTTAGAGTCTGAATTCACTCCCCAAGAGGAAGAAGTCTTCTTGTCACATTATGAAAGTGACAAAACACCTGTCTCTCGAGAAAAGATTACTATTTATAAAATTTTACAAGATACTATTTGGAGTTTATGGACTGTCTATAAGGAAGAGCAAGGTGCAGATTTTGGTGACTATGGTGTAAGTCGTTACCAAAGAGCTGTTAAAGGTTTAGCTTATTATGGAGGTTCAGATGAAAAATAAAAATGGAGTTTCTTTTGGTCTACTCTCAGGTATTTTCTGGGGGTTGGGTCTAACGATTAGTGCTTATATCTTTTCGATTTTTACAGATTTGTCGCCCTTTGTGGTGGCTGCTGCTCACGATTTCTTGAGTATCTTTATCTTACTAGCTTTTCTTTTGATAAAAGAAGGGAAAGTTCGTCTCTCAATTTTCTTAAATATTCGCAATGTTAGTGTTATTATCGGAGCCTTATTAGCAGGCCCTATCGGTATGCAGGCCAATCTTTATGCGGTTAAGTATATCGGAAGTTCCTTAGCTTCATCTGTGTCGGCTATTTACCCTGCGATTTCGGTTTTATTGGCTTTCTTCTTTTTGAAGCACAAGATTTCAAAAAATACTGTATTTGGGATTGTCTTGATTATTGCAGGGATTATTGCTCAGACCTATAAGGTTGAACAGGTCAATTCCTTCTACATTGGGATTCTCTGTGCTTTGGTTTGTGCTATTGCATGGGGAAGTGAGAGTGTTCTTAGCTCTTTTGCCATGGAAAGTGAATTGAGTGAAATCGAAGCCCTCTTAATCCGTCAAGTAACTTCATTCTTGTCCTATCTTGTGATTGTGCTCTTCTCTCATCAGTCATTTGCAGAAGTGGCCAATGGACAATTGCTAGGTCTTATGATTGTCTTTGCAGCCTTTGATATGATTTCCTATTTGGCTTATTATATCGCTATCAATCGCTTGCAACCAGCCAAGGCTACAGGCTTGAACGTGAGTTATGTAGTTTGGACAGTCTTATTTGCAGTTGTTTTCTTGGGTGCACCGCTAGATATGCTGACAATTATTACGTCACTTGTCGTCATTGCTGGAGTTTATATTATTATTAAAGAATAAAGGAGATTCGTGTGAAAGCCATTATCTTAGCAGCGGGATTGGGAACTCGCTTGCGTCCTATGACTGAAAATACCCCTAAAGCCTTGGTTCAGGTTAATCAAAAACCCTTGATTGAATACCAAATTGAGTTTTTAAAAGAAAAAGGAATCAATGAAATCATCATCATTGTTGGTTACCTTAAAGAACAATTCGATTACTTGAAAGAAAAATATGGTGTTCGCCTCGTCTTCAATGATAAATACGCTGACTACAATAACTTTTACTCTCTCTATCTTGTAAAAGAAGAATTAGCTAACAGTTATGTTATTGATGCCGATAATTATCTCTTTAAAAATATGTTCCGCAATGATTTGACACGTTCGACTTATTTTAGTGTTTATCGTGAAGATTGTACCAACGAATGGTTCTTGGTCTATGGAGATGACTACAAGGTTCAAGACATTATTGTTGATAGCAAGGCGGGTCGCATCCTTAGTGGTGTATCCTTCTGGGATGCTCCAACTGCAGAAAAGATTGTCAGCTTTATCGATAAGGCCTATGCAAGTGGTGAATTTGTTGATCTCTACTGGGATAATATGGTTAAGGATAATATCAAAGAGCTGGATGTCTATGTTGAAGAATTAGAAGGCAATAGCATCTATGAAATCGATAGTGTCCAAGATTATCATAAATTAGAAGAAATTCTTAAAAACGAAAATTAAAGATTCCAACATCTGGCTGAAATAGTCGGATGTTTTTTGATTTTTTTACGAATAAATAGATGAGTAGAAAAAGAAATGGAGTTATTTATGAAAATCACAAACTATGAAATCTATAAATTGAAAAAATCAGGTTTGACCAATCAACAGGTTTTGGCAGTTCTAGAATACGGTGAAAATGTCGATCAAGAACTTTTGTTGGGTGATATTGCAGAAATATCAGGTTGCAGAAATCCAGCTGTTTTTATGGAACGTTACTTTCAGATAGACGATGCGCATTTGGAGAAGGAGTTTCAAAAATTTCCATCTTTCTCTATTTTAGATGACTGTTACCCTTGGGATTTGAGTGAAATATATGATGCGCCTGTACTTTTATTTTACAAGGGAAATCTTGACCTCTTGAAATTCCCGAAGGTAGCAGTCGTGGGCAGTCGTGCGTGTAGCAAACAGGGAGCTAAGTCAGTTGAAAAAGTCATTCAGGGCTTGGAAAATGAACTGGTTATCGTCAGTGGCTTAGCCAAGGGCATTGACACAGCAGCTCATATGGCAGCTCTTCAGAATGGCGGAAAAACCATTGCAGTGATTGGAACAGGACTGGATGTGTTTTATCCTAAAGCCAATAAACGCTTGCAAGACTACATCGGCAATGACCATCTGGTTCTAAGTGAATACGGACCTGGTGAACAACCTCTGAAATTTCATTTTCCTGCCCGTAATCGTATCATTGCTGGACTTTGTCGTGGTGTGATTGTAGCAGAGGCTAAGATGCGTTCAGGTAGTCTCATTACCTGTGAGAGAGCAATGGAAGAAGGGCGCGATGTCTTTGCTATTCCTGGTAGCATTTTAGATGGACTATCAGACGGTTGCCATCATTTGATTCAAGAAGGGGCAAAATTGGTCACCAGCGGGCAGGATGTTCTTGCGGAATTTGAATTTTAATACTCTTCGAAAATCTCTTCAAACCACGTCAGCATCACCTTGCCGTAGGTATGGTTACTGACTTCGTCAGTCTCATCTGCAACCTCAAAGCAGTGCTTTGAGCAACCTGCGGTTAGTTTCCTAGTTTGCTCTTTGATTTTCATTGAGTATAAGAAGAAAGTCCGCTTACTAGATAAACTTTTCTTCTATATATAGTAGCTAAGTCTTGACAGTTATGGCAAAATGGTTTACACTTTATAAAGTTTATTACTTTGAAAAGGTGTGATACTGTGGCTACGGCAACAAAAAAGAAAAAATCAACAGTTAAAAAAAATCTAGTAATCGTGGAGTCGCCTGCTAAGGCCAAGACGATTGAAAAATATCTAGGCAGAAACTACAAGGTTTTAGCCAGTGTCGGGCATATCCGTGATTTGAAGAAATCCAGTATGTCTGTCGATATTGAAAATAATTATGAACCGCAATATATCAATATTCGAGGAAAGGGCCCTCTCATCAATGACTTAAAAAAAGAAGCCAAAAAAGCTAATAAAGTCTTCCTGGCGAGTGACCCGGACCGTGAAGGAGAAGCGATTTCTTGGCATTTGGCCCATATTCTCAACTTAGATGAAAATGATGCCAACCGTGTGGTCTTCAATGAAATCACCAAGGATGCGGTCAAAAATGCTTTTAAAGAACCTCGTAAGATTGATATGGACTTGGTCGATGCCCAACAGGCTCGTCGTGTCCTAGACCGTTTGGTAGGCTATTCGATTTCGCCTATTTTGTGGAAGAAGGTCAAGAAGGGCTTATCAGCAGGGCGCGTTCAATCTATTGCGCTTAAGTTAATCATTGACCGTGAGAATGAAATTAATGTCTTTCAGCCTGAAGAATACTGGACAATTGATGGTGTCTTTAAAAAGGGAACCAAGCAATTTCAGGCATCCTTCTATGGAGTAGATGGCAAAAAGCTGAAACTGACTAGCAATGATGAGGTCAAGGAAGTCTTGTCTCGTCTGACTAGTAAAGACTTTTCAGTGGATCAGGTGGATAAGAAAGAGCGCAAACGCAATGCTCCATTACCTTATACTACTTCATCTATGCAGATGGATGCTGCCAATAAAATCAATTTCCGTACTCGAAAGACCATGATGGTTGCCCAACAGCTCTATGAAGGGATTAATATTGGTTCTGGTGTCCAAGGTTTGATTACTTATATGCGTACTGATTCGACCCGTATCAGTCCTGTAGCCCAAAATGAAGCTGCAAGTTTCATTACGGATCGTTTTGGTAGCAAGTATTCTAAGCATGGTAGCAAGGTTAAAAATGCTTCAGGTGCTCAGGATGCCCATGAGGCTATTCGCCCGTCTAGCGTTTTTAATACACCTGAAAGTATTGCTAAGTATCTGGACAAGGACCAGCTCAAGCTCTATACCCTTATCTGGAATCGTTTTGTGGCTAGCCAGATGACAGCTGCTGTCTTTGATACTATGGCTGTTAAATTGTCGCAAAATGGAGTTCAATTTGCTGCCAATGGTAGTCAGGTTAAGTTTGATGGTTATCTTGCCATTTATAATGATTCTGACAAGAATAAGATGTTACCGGACATGGCTGTTGGAGATGTAGTCAAGCAGGTAAATAGCAAACCAGAGCAACATTTCACTCAACCGCCTGCTCGCTATTCTGAAGCGACACTGATCAAGACCTTGGAGGAAAATGGGGTTGGCCGTCCGTCAACCTACGCACCAACAATTGAAACCATTCAGAAACGTTATTATGTTCGCCTTGCAGCCAAACGCTTTGAACCGACAGAGTTGGGAGAAATTGTTAATAAGCTCATCGTTGAATATTTCCCAGATATCGTAAACGTGACCTTTACAGCTGAAATGGAAGGCAAACTGGATGATGTCGAAGTCGGAAAAGAGCAGTGGCAACGTGTCATTGATGCCTTTTACAAACCATTCTCTAAAGAGGTTGCCAAGGCTGAAGAAGAAATGGAGAAAATCCAGATTAAGGATGAACCAGCTGGATTTGACTGTGAAGTGTGTGGCAGTCCAATGGTCATTAAACTTGGTCGTTTTGGTAAGTTCTACGCTTGTAGCAATTTCCCAGATTGCCGTCATACCCAAGCAATCGTGAAAGAGATTGGTGTTGAGTGTCCAAGTTGTCATCAGGGACAAATTATTGAACGTAAAACAAAACGTAACCGCCTCTTCTATGGTTGCAATCGCTATCCAGACTGTGAATTTACCTCTTGGGATAAGCCTGTTGGTCGTGACTGTCCAAAATGTGGCAACTTCCTTATGGAGAAAAAAGTCCGTGGTGGTGGTAAGCAGGTTGTATGTAGTAATGGCGACTACGAAGAAGAAAAGATTAAATAAGAGGAGGAGCCCGAAAGTAAATTTCAGGCTCTTTTGGTTAGAACTTGACAAAATTCACCATTGTATGCGAAACTAGAAGAAGATTATTTTATACTCAATGAAAATCAAAGAACAAACTAGGAAACTAGCTGCAGGTTGCTCAAAGCACTGCTTTGAGATTGCAGATAAGACTGACGAAGTCAGGAACCATACCTACGTCAAGGCGACGTTGACGCGGTTTGAAGAGATTTTCGAAGAGTATTAACTAGGAGTAGTTATGCGTATTATTTATCTTATTATTGGTTTTTTATCGCTGGCCTTGGCTATTGTTGGGGTCGTTTTACCCTTGTTGCCTACAACGCCTTTTCTTTTGTTGTCTATTGCTTGTTTCTCCAGAAGTTCTAAGCGCTTCGAAGATTGGCTTTACCATACCAAGCTCTATCAAGCATATGTTGCTGATTTTCGCGAGACTAAGTCTATTGCGCGTGAACGAAAGAAAAAAATCATCGTATCTATCTACATCTTAATGGGAATTTCCATTTATTTTGCCCCTCTTTTACCAGTCAAAATCGGTCTTGGTGCTTTGACCATCTTTATCACCTATTATCTTTTCAAGGTCATTCCAGACAAAGAATAGTTAAAATAGTAGTTATTTGCCTTGATAAAATTGAAAGCATATTCACAACAATATGATATAATAAATTCAAAGTAATACTCAAGGAGAATCAAATGATTTACGAATTTTGTGCTGAAAATGTGACCTTGCTTGAAAAAGCGATGCAGGCTGGAGCTCGTCGAATCGAACTCTGTGATAATCTTGCAGTTGGTGGGACAACACCAAGCTATGGAGTAACCAAGGCAGCGGTTGAATTGGCAGCTAACTACAATACGACCATCATGACCATGATTCGTCCACGTGGTGGCGACTTTGTCTATAATGACCTAGAAATTGCTATTATGCTAGAAGATATTCGTTTGACTGCTCAGTCTGGAAGTCAAGGAGTTGTATTTGGGGTTTTAACTGCTGATAAGAAGTTGGATAAACCTAATCTTGAAAAGTTAATTACTGCATCAAAAGGGATGGAAATTGTCTTTCACATGGCCTTTGATGAATTGAGCGATGAAGATCAACTGGAAGCTATTGACTGGCTCAGTCAAGCTGGAATCACTCGAATCCTGACTCGTGCGGGTGTGTCTGGAGACTCGCTAGAGAAACGCTTTGCTCGCTATCACAGAATTTTGGAGCGTGCTAAAGGTAAAATTGAAATTCTACCTGGTGGGGGGATTGACCTTGACAACCGTCAAACCTTTATCGATCAGCTAGGTGTGACACAATTGCACGGAACTAAGGTTGTCTTTTAAAAAATAGAAAGGAACTGCTGCTTAGGGTAGCAGTTTTCACTTATGTTTGAAATTTTTAAATCCTATCAGTTTAATCAAGAAAAAGCTCATGCTTATGGTTTTGTAGAAAATAGTGGAGTCTGGACCTATAGTTGCCAGATTTTGCAAGGTGACTTTGTCATGGTTTTGTCCATCACTGCTGATAATGTGAGTTTTCAAGTCTTTGACCAGGAGACTGGTGACCTCTATCCTCAAGTCTATATGGAAAGTTTTAAAGGAAGTTTTGTTGCAAGTGTCCGTGAGGCTTGTCTGGAGATTCTCTACCAGATTCGGAAGGCTTGTTTTGATGTGCAGGATTATATCTGTCCTCAGACTAAACGAATCATGACTCAAGTTCAGGAAAAGTATGGTAATCAGTTGGAGTATTTGTGGGAGAAATCGCCTGATACGGCAGTGTTAAGACATGAAGGCAATCAAAAGTGGTATGCCGTTTTGATGAAAATCTCTTGGGATAAGCTGGAAAAAGGAAGAGAGGGACAAATGGAAGCAGTCAACCTCAAGCATGACCAAGTAGCTGATTTGCTTTCACACAAGGGCATTTATCCAGCTTTTCATATGAATAAACGTTACTGGATTAGTGTGGCGCTTGATGATACTTTATCAGATGAAGAAGTACTGGAATTGATGGAAAAAAGTTGGAACTTAACCACTAAAAAATGAAACATTTCAAGATTTTTCAAGAACTTTCAATTAGCAAAATATTCTCTACTGAAGAAATTTTCAGAAAATATTGAATTTTTTTCTTGACAAGTACTTTTGCCTATGCTAAAATACTAAACAAGATATCAAACGAAGGAGAAAGTCAAACATGAAAACAGCTAAGTTTAATCAATTTGCTTTGTTGTTGAGGTACTCGGGCTAGTGCAAAAAGCATTAGTCCTGTTTGGCTTACCAAGCGGGAGTGAATCAACATCTCGCTTGGACTTCTGAGCGAGATGTTTTTTTAAAACCACATTTGGAAAAGGGGAAATCTTATGAGAACAGTTGAATTTCTAGATACCAGCCTTCGGGATGGAGAACAGACACCGGGTGTTAACTTTTCAATCAAGGAAAAAATTGCCATTGCAAGACAGCTGGAGAAATGGGGTATTTCAGCCATCGAAGCTGGTTTTCCAGCGGCGAGTCCTGATTCATTCACAGCAGTTCAGGAGATTGCCAAAGTCTTGAAGAAAACAGCGGTAACTGGTCTGGCACGCTCTGTCAAATCTGATATTGATGCTTGTTATGAAGCTCTCAAGGATGCCAAGTATCCACAGGTTCACGTCTTTATCGCTACCAGTCCGATTCACCGTAAGTATAAGCTCAATAAGAGCAAGGAAGAGATTTTGGAAGCAATCAGTGAGCATGTCTCTTATGCACGTTCCAAGTTTGAAGTGGTCGAATTCTCTCCTGAAGATGCGACCAGAACGGAGTTGGATTTCCTCCTGCAAGTTGTTCAAACAGCGGTCGATGCAGGTGCATCTTATATCAATATCCCTGATACGGTAGGATTTACCACACCAGAGGAATACGGAGCTATCTTCAAATACTTGATTGAGAATGTCAAGACGGAACGTCAGATTATCTATTCGCCTCACTGTCATGATGACCTTGGAATGGCAGTAGCTAATAGCCTTGCTGCTGTCAAGAACGGAGCAGGACGTGTTGAAGGGACTATCAATGGTATCGGGGAGCGAGCTGGTAATGCTGCTTTGGAAGAAATTGCAGTGGCCCTCAGTATTCGTCAAGATTACTATCAAGCAGAAACTAGTATTGTTTTAAATGAAACCATCAATACGTCAGAAATGGTTTCTCGCTTCTCAGGTATCCCAGTTCCTAAAAACAAGGCCGTTGTTGGTGGCAATGCCTTTTCTCATGAATCTGGTATTCACCAAGACGGAGTCCTTAAAAATCCTCTTACTTATGAGATTATCACCCCTGAATTGGTCGGTGTCAAGAGTAACAGCCTCCCACTTGGAAAATTGTCAGGTCGCCATGCCTTTGTTGAAAAACTAAGAGAACTGGCCTTAGACTTTACAGAAGAGGATATCAAACCACTCTTTGCTAAGTTCAAGGCATTGGCCGACAAGAAACAAGAAATCACAGATGCAGATATTCGTGCTCTGGTAGCTGGAACCATGGTTGAAAATCCAGAAGGCTTCCACTTTGATGATTTACAACTTCAAACTCATGCAGATAATGACATTGAAGCACTCGTTAGCCTAGCCAATATGGATGGTGAGAAAGTTGATTTCAATGCGTCAGGGCAAGGTTCTGTTGAAGCAATCTTTAACGCTATCGATAAGTTCTTTAACCAATCCGTCCGCTTGGTGTCCTATACTATTGACGCTGTGACAGATGGAATTGATGCCCAAGCTCGGGTTTTGGTCACTGTTGAAAACAGAGATACAGAAACCATCTTTAATGCAGCAGGGCTTGATTTCGATGTACTGAAAGCATCTGCTATTGCCTACATCAATGCTAATACCTTTGTTCAAAAAGAGAATGCTGGTGAGATGGGACGCAGTGTTTCCTATCGTGATATGCCTAGTGTGTAAAGGAGAAAGCTATGACAAAGAAAATAGTAGTTCTGGCAGGGGATGGAATCGGCCCAGAAATCATGGAGGCTGGTTTAGAAGTTTTGGAAGCTCTAGCTGAAAAAACAGGCTTTGACTATGAAATAGACAAACGACCTTTTGGAGGTGCAGGAATTGATGCAGCAGGCCATCCTTTACCTAGTGAAACCCTCAAAGCATGTAGAGAAACAGATGCCATTCTCCTAGCGGCTATCGGTAGTCCTCAGTATGATGGAGCAGCGGTTCGCCCTGAACAAGGCTTGCTAGCTCTCCGTAAGGAACTCAATCTCTATGCCAATATTCGCCCTGTAAAAATCTTTGACAGTCTCAAGCATTTGTCACCACTCAAACCGGAACGAATTGCTGGTGTAGACTTTGTTGTGGTACGGGAGTTGACAGGTGGGATTTATTTTGGGGATCATATTCTTGAAGAAAGAAAAGCGCGTGATATCAACGACTATAGCTATGAGGAAGTGGAGCGGATTATTCGCAAAGCCTTTGAAATCGCAAGAAGTCGGAGAAAAATCCTTACCAGTATTGATAAGCAAAACGTGTTGGCAACATCAAAACTCTGGCGGAAAGTAGCTGAGAAGGTCGCAAAGGATTTCCAAGATGTGACCTTGGAACACCAGCTAGTCGACTCAGCTTCCATGCTTATGATTACTAATCCTGCTAAGTTTGATGTCATCGTGACGGAGAATCTTTTCGGAGATATTCTATCTGATGAATCAAGCGTTCTATCTGGCACACTTGGGGTTATGCCATCAGCCAGTCATTCTGAAAATGGACCAAGTCTCTATGAACCTATTCACGGTTCAGCACCTGATATTGCAGGTCAAGGAATTGCCAATCCTATTTCCATGATTTTATCAGTGGCCATGATGCTGAGAGACAGCTTTGGACGTTATGAGGATGCAGAGCGTGTCGAGCGTGCTGTTGAGGCAAGTTTGGCAGCTGGTACATTAACGAGAGATATAGGAGGACAGGCTTCGACCAAGGAAATGACGGAAGCTATTATCGCAAGGTTATGAAGTTAGACGAAAAAATTACTCTAGTCCTTTTGATTTGGAATGTCATCATTTTCTTGATTTATGGCATTGACAAATCCAAGGCGAGGAGAAGAGCTTGGCGCATCCCTGAGAAAATCTTACTTATTTTAGCCTTTACTTGTGGTGGTTTTGGTGCTTGGTTAGCAGGAATCATCTTTCATCACAAGACTCGAAAATGGTACTTTAAAACAGTTTGGTTTCTTGGGATGGTGACCACACTAGTAGCCTTATATTTTATTTGGAGGTAATGGATGGCAGGAAAATCGATTTTTGATAAATTGTGGGACCGTCATGTCATCACAGGAGAAGAGGGGCAACCCCAACTCATGTATGTGGACCAGCACTATATTCATGAAGTGACCAGCCCTCAGGCATTTCAAGGATTACGAGACGCAGGTCGTAGATTGAGACGACCAGACTTGACATTTGGAACCTTTGACCACAATGTCCCGACAGTCAATATCTACGATATTCGAGATGTGATTTCTAAGGTACAAATTGATAAGCTTGCTGAAAATGTTGAGGAATTTGGGATCGAACATGCTGCCCACGGTTCTGAAAAGCAAGGAATCGTTCACATGGTTGGTCCAGAAACAGGAAGAACTCAACCAGGGAAATTCATCGTCTGTGGGGATAGCCATACAGCAACCCACGGGGCTTTCGGAGCAATCGCTTTTGGAATTGGGACCAGTGAGGTCGAACATGTCTTTGCGACACAGACCCTCTGGCAGGTCAAACCCAAGAAAATGCTGGTGGAATTCACTGGTGTTCCTCAAAAAGGAGTTTATTCCAAGGATTTCATTTTAGCTTTGATTGCCAAGTACGGCGTTGCTTGCGGCGTTGGCTACGTGGTGGAATATCGTGGACAAGCTATTGATGCACTGAGCATGGAAGAACGAATGACCATCTGCAATATGTCCATCGAGTTTGGATCCAAGATGGGAATCATGAATCCAGATCAAACCACCTATGATTATCTCAAAGGACGGGAATGTGTTCCAGAGGACTTTGAAGAGGCTGTGGCAGATTGGAAGACCCTTGTCAGTGATGAGAATGTCGTTTACGATAAGGTTATCCAGATGGATGTTTCAGACTTGGCTCCTATGGTGACCTGGGGAACCAACCCTGCTATGGGGGTTGACTTTGACAGTAGATTCCCAGAAATTAAGGATATGAATGATGAGCGAGCCTACAATTACATGGACTTGGAGCCTGGTCAAAAGCCAGCTGATATTGAACTAGGCTATATCTTTATCGGTTCTTGTACTAATGCTCGTCTCAGCGACTTGCAACTGGCTGCGCGATTTGTTAAAGGGAAGAAGATTGCTCCTAACTTAACGGCTATCGTAGTCCCAGGCTCTCGTCCTGTCAAACGAGCTGCTGAGAAGTTGGGCTTGGACAAGGTTTTCCTAGACGCTGGTTTTGAGTGGAGAGATCCAGGTTGTTCTATGTGCCTAGGGATGAATCCAGACAAGGTCCCTGATGGTGTTCACTGCGCCTCAACCAGCAATCGAAACTTTGAAGACAGACAAGGCTTTGGCGCTAAGACTCATCTCTGTAGTCCAGCTATGGCAGCTGCGGCAGCTATTGCAGGGCGTTTCGTAGATGTTCGGCAAATGCCAGAAGCCCAGTAAGGAGAGGATATGGAGAAATTTACAGTTTATACGGGAACGACCGTTCCTCTCATGAATGATAATATCGACACCGACCAAATCCTACCCAAGCAGTTTCTCAAGTTGATTGATAAAAAAGGCTTTGGTAAGTACCTCATGTATGCTTGGCGTTATCTGGACGACAAGTATACTGAGGATCCTGACTTTGTCTTTAATCAGCCTGAATATCGTAAAGCCAGTATTCTTATCTCAGGGGATAACTTTGGGGCAGGTTCTTCGAGGGAACATGCAGCTTGGGCCTTAGCAGACTATGGTTTTAAGGTCGTGATTGCAGGATCTTTTGGGGATATTCATTACAATAATGAACTCAATAATGGCATGTTGCCTATTGTTCAGCCTAGAGAGGTTAGAGAAAAGCTAGCCCAGCTCAAACCGACTGACCAGGTAACTGTGGACTTGGAACAACAGAAAATCATCTCACCGGTTGGAGAGTTCACTTTTGAAATTGATAGCGAGTGGAAACACAAGCTCTCAAATGGTTTGGATGATATCGGAATTACCTTGCAGTATGAAGATTTGATTGCTGCCTATGAAAAACAACGACCAGCCTACTGGCAGGATTAGAAGAAAATTAGAAAAGGAAATAGAACTATGACAAAACACATTCAATGGAACGGAACACTTTCACAAGAAGGCTATGACATTTTAAAAGGTGAGGGCGGATGTATCGTTTGCCCTACTAAAGTTGGTTACATTATCATGACCAGCGATAAGGCAGGACTTGAGCGTAAGTTCGCAGCCAAAGAGCGTAACCGTAACAAACCAGGTGTTGTTCTCTGCGGTAGCATGGATGAGCTTCGTGCTTTAGCACAACTTAACCCAGAAATTGAAGCCTTCTACCAAAAACATTGGGATGAAGATATTCTTCTTGGTTGTATCCTTCCTTGGAAACCAGAAGCTTTTGAAAAACTCAAAGCATACGGTGATGGTCGTGAAGAGCTGATGACTGACGTGCGTGGAACGAGCTGTTTTGTTATCAAATTTGGTAAAGCTGGTGAACAATTGGCTGCCAAACTTTGGGAAGAAGGCAAGATGGTTTATGCCTCATCAGCTAACCCATCTGGAAAAGGAAACCGTGGTAAAGTAGAAGGTATTGGAGAACGTATCGAAGGAGCAGTGGACCTTGTTATCGAGGCAGATGACTACGTTGCTTCTATCCAGCCTGACAAAACGATTGAAACTCGCTATGAGCAAGGTGTGATGGTGTCTATGGTCGATAAGGACGGCAAACTCATCCCAGAACAAGGAGGAGCTCGCTCAACTTCACCAGCACCAGTTGTGATTCGTAAAGGACTTGACATTGATAAAATCATGATGCACCTTTCAGACACCTTTAACTCATGGGACTACCGCCAGGGTGAGTATTATTAGAATAGAGAAGGAGTGGGGAGAAAACAATTTCCCCTCTTTTTTCTATTTACGCAAGAAAAATCCGAACATTATATTTTAATTTATAAAATTATTTGACAAAATCTGTACTTTGATTTATAATTAATTAAGGAAACGTCGGAAAAGGCGTAGAGATGCGCAAGCATAGGTAGGTCATTACAAAAGAAACGAGACATCGATATGTTAAATGAATTTCCAATTTTTGATTACGAAGATATTCAATTGATTCCAAATAAATGTGTCATTAAAAGCCGTGCAGAAGCGGATACAAGTGTCACTTTAGGAAATCACACCTTTAAACTACCTGTTGTGCCAGCTAATATGCAAACGATTTTGGATGAAAATGTAGCAGAGCAACTGGCTAAAGGTGGTTACTTCTACATTATGCACCGTTTTGATGAGGCAGGACGTATTCCTTTTATTAAGCGCATGCATGAGCAAGGGCTTATTGCTTCTATCTCTGTCGGTGTTAAGGATTATGAGTATGATTTCGTTAGCCAGCTCAAATCTGATGCTCCTGAGTACATCACGATTGACATTGCCCACGGTCATGCGGATAGCGTGATTTCTATGATTCAACACATCAAGAAAGAATTGCCAGATACCTTTGTCATTGCAGGAAATGTGGGAACACCAGAAGCTGTGCGTGAATTGGAAAATGCTGGTGCGGATGCTACTAAGGTCGGAATCGGTCCAGGTAAGGTTTGTATCACCAAGGTCAAGACAGGTTTTGGTACAGGTGGTTGGCAATTGGCTGCCCTTCGTTGGTGTGCCAAGGCTGCACGTAAACCGATTATTGCTGATGGAGGAATTCGTACTCACGGTGATATTGCCAAGTCTATCCGCTTCGGTGCTAGCATGGTCATGATTGGTTCCCTCTTTGCAGGACATATTGAAAGTCCAGGGAAAACGATTGAAGTCGATGGTGAACAGTTCAAAGAATATTATGGTTCAGCCTCACAATATCAAAAAGGTGCTTACAAAAATGTGGAAGGCAAACGTATCTTGCTTCCTGCTAAAGGTCATCTGCAAGACACTTTAACTGAGATGGAACAAGACCTTCAAAGTGCTATTTCTTATGCAGGTGGACGTCAGGTTGCTGACCTTAAACACGTTGATTATGTTATCGTGAAAAACTCCATCTGGAATGGGGATGCTTCCCACTAAGACGGGCTATCTCACTAGAAAAAAACTTGTTATTAGAGCAAATTTCTGTTATAATAAAACAAGTTTCCACCCTTAGTGTAATGGATATCACGTAAGATTCCGGTTCTTGAGATGGGGGTTCGATTCCCTCAGGGTGGATGTAAACATCCTAAAAAGCCTTTAATAGGGCTTTTTTCTTTACACAGCCCTAAATTGGCCCTTAAAACTGAAAATCTCTTTTTAAAGAATTCCCAAATGCTCTCCAGTCCCGTTTTAAAGTGACTCAGGGGGCTTTTTTTGATATAATAAAAAGGACTGTTATCAGTTAGAAAGAGGTTGGTATGAAAGAATTACAAACTGTACTAAAGAACCATTTTGCAATCGAATTTGCAGACAAAAATTTACTGGAGACTGCCTTTACTCATACGAGTTATGCCAATGAGCACCGCCTCTTAAAAATTTCACACAATGAACGCTTGGAATTTTTAGGAGACGCTGTTCTACAGCTATTGATTTCAGAATATCTGTATAAAAAATATCCTAAAAAGCCTGAGGGTGACTTATCTAAACTCCGTGCTATGATTGTCCGTGAGGAGAGTTTGGCTGGTTTTGCGCGTGATTGTCAGTTTGATCAGTTTATCAAGCTGGGTAAGGGGGAAGAAAAATCTGGTGGTCGCAATCGTGATACCATTCTTGGTGATGCCTTTGAGGCCTTTCTTGGTGCCCTCCTTTTGGACAAGGATGTGGCCAAAGTCAAGGAATTTATCTATCAAGTCATGATTCCTAAGGTTGAAGCAGGCGAATTTGAGATGATTACAGACTACAAAACCCATCTCCAAGAGTTGCTTCAGGTCAATGGGGATGTGGCTATTCGTTATCAGGTAATTTCTGAAACGGGTCCTGCCCACGATAAGGTTTTTGAAGTAGAAGTTCTTGTTGAAGGTAAGAGCATTGGTCAAGGTCAAGGTCGTTCTAAGAAACTAGCAGAGCAGGAAGCTGCCAAAAATGCCGTTGAGAAAGGGCTGGATTCATGTATTTAAAGGAAATCGAAATTCAGGGATTCAAGTCTTTTGCTGATAAGACTAAGGTAGTCTTTGACCAAGGTGTGACGGCAGTTGTTGGGCCCAATGGATCTGGAAAGTCGAATATTACAGAAAGTCTGCGTTGGGCTTTGGGGGAGTCTAGTGTCAAGAGTCTCCGTGGTGGCAAGATGCCGGATGTTATCTTTGCTGGAACAGAAAGTCGCAAACCGCTCAATTATGCTTCTGTAGTTGTGACTTTGGATAATCATGACGGATTTATCAAGGATGCAGGTCAAGAAATCAGGGTAGAACGTCATATCTATCGCAGTGGAGATAGCGAATACAAGATTGACGGCAAGAAAGTCCGTCTGCGTGATATTCATGACCTTTTCTTGGATACTGGATTGGGACGAGATTCCTTCTCTATCATTTCCCAAGGGAAGGTTGAGGAGATTTTCAACTCTAAGCCTGAGGAACGCCGAGCTATTTTTGAAGAAGCTGCTGGAGTTTTAAAATACAAGACTCGCAGAAAAGAAACTGAGAGTAAACTGCAGCAAACCCAGGATAATCTGGATCGTCTAGAAGACATTATCTATGAGTTGGACAATCAAATCAAGCCTCTTGAGAAGCAAGCTGAAAATGCTCGTAAGTTTCTAGATTTGGAAGGCCAACGTAAAGCTATTTACTTGGATGTTTTAGCTGCTCAAATCAAGGAAAATAAGGCTGAACTAGATTTGACAGAAGAAGAGTTGGCACAGGTTCAGGAACTATTGACTAGTTATTACCAAAAGCGTGAAAAATTAGAGGAAGAAAATCATACTCTTAAAAAGCAACGCCAAGATTTACAGGCTGAAATGGCCAAAGACCAAGGCAGTTTGATGGATTTGACCAGTCTGATTAGTGATTTAGAGAGAAAATTAGCCCTATCGAAATTAGAATCTGAACAAGTAGCCCTGAATCAACAGGAAGCACAAGCTCGTTTGGCTGCTTTGGAGGATAAGAGAAATTTACTCAGCCAAGAAAAATCTGATAAAGAAAGCTCATTAACTCTGTTAGAGGAAAATCTAGTCCAAAATAATCAAAAACTCAATCGTTTAGAAGCTGAATTGCTAGCTTTTTCAGATGATCCTGATCAGATGATTGAACTCTTACGTGAACGCTTTGTAGCTCTTCTACAAGAAGAAGCTGATGTCTCAAACCAACTGACTCGCATCGAGAATGAGTTGGAAAATAGTCGTCAGCTTTCTCAAAAACAAGCAGATCAATTAGAAAAGCTGAAAGAACAGCTGGCTACAGCTAAAGAGAAGGCTAGTCAGCAAAAAGACGAGCTTGAAGCTGCCAAGGAGCATGTTCAGAAATTATTGGCTGACTACCAAGCTATTGCCAAGGAGCAAGAGAATCAGAAATCTTCCTATCAGGCTCAACAAAATCAACTCTTTGCCCGTCTGGATAATCTCAAAAACAAGCAGGCTAGAGCCCAAAGTTTGGAAAATATCCTCAGAAATCATAGTAACTTTTATGCAGGTGTTAAGAGTGTTCTCCAAGAAAAAGCCCGCCTTGGTGGAATTATTGGTGCAGTTAGTGAGCATCTGACCTTTGATGTGCATTATCAAATTGCCCTAGAGATTGCGCTTGGAGCCAGCAGTCAGCATATCATCGTGGAAGATGAAAACGCGGCAACCAAGGCGATTGATTTCCTTAAACGAAACAGGGCTGGTCGTGCAACCTTCCTTCCGTTGACAACGATCAAGGCGCGTACGATTTCTAGTCAGAATCAAGATGCTATTGCTGCAAGCCCAGGTTTCCTTGGGATGGCAGATGAGTTGGTGACATTCGACACTAGACTGGAAGCTATTTTTAAGAATTTGCTAGCTACGACGGCTATTTTTGATACCGTGGAACATGCGCGTGCAGCAGCTCGTCACGTTCGTTATCAGGTTCGCATGGTGACACTGGATGGGACAGAGCTGCGCACAGGTGGTTCCTATGCAGGTGGAGCCAATCGCCAGAACAACAGTATTTTTATCAAGCCAGAACTGGAGCAATTACAAAAAGAAATTGCTGAAGAGGAAGCAAGTCTTCGTTCAGAAGAAGTGGCTTTGAAGACCTTGCAAGACCAGATGGCTAGATTGACAGAAAGATTAGAAGCTATTAAATCTCAGGGAGAACAGGCACGTATTCAGGAGCAGGGCTTATCCCTCTCTTACCAGCAGACCAGTCAGCAAGTTGATGAACTGGAAACTCTTTGGAAACTCCAAGAAGAGGAATTAAATCGTCTTTCTGAGGGAGATTGGCAAGCGGATAAGGAAAAATGCCAAGAGCGCCTTACTACAATCGCCAGTGACAAGCAAAATCTGGAAGCTGAGATTGAAGAGATTAAGTCTAACAAAAATGCCATCCAAGAACGCTATCAAAACTTGCAAGAACAGGTAGCGCAAGTTCGCTTGCTTAAGACAGAACTGCAAGGGCAAAAACGTTATGAAGTGGCTGATATTGACCGTCTAGGCAAGGAATTGAATAATCTAGATATCGAACAAGAGGAAATCCAGCGCCTTCTTCAAGAAAAGGTTGATAATCTGGAGAAGGTTGATACAGAATTGCTCAGTCAACAGGCTGAAGAAGCCAAAAACCAGAAAACAAATCTCCAACAAGGTTTGATTCGCAAGCAGTTTGAGTTGGATGATATTGAAGGTAAACTGGATGATATTGCTAGTCATTTGGACCAAGCTCGCCAACATAATGAGGAGTGGATTCGCAAGCAAACACGTGCTGAAGCTAAGAAAGAAAAGGTTAGCGAGCGCTTACGCCATTTACAAAGCCAATTAACAGATCAGTATCAGATTAGCTATACTGAAGCACTAGAAAAGGCTCATGAACTTGAAAATCTCAATCTGGCAGAGGAGGAAGTTAAGGATTTAGAGAAGGCTATTCGTTCACTGGGTCCGGTCAACTTGGAAGCTATTGACCAGTACGAAGAAGTTCACAATCGTCTGGATTTCCTAAATAGCCAGCGAGATGACATTTTGTCGGCGAAAAACTTGCTGCTTGAAACCATTACAGAGATGAATGATGAGGTCAAGGAACGCTTTAAATCAACCTTTGAAGCTATTCGTGAGTCCTTTAAAGTAACTTTCAAGCAGATGTTTGGTGGGGGTCAAGCAGACCTGATTTTGACTGAAGGAGACTTGCTGACAGCTGGGGTTGAGATTTCTGTTCAACCACCAGGCAAGAAAATCCAGTCCCTCAACCTCATGAGTGGTGGGGAAAAAGCCCTATCAGCTCTAGCCTTGCTTTTCTCTATTATTAGAGTTAAGACTATTCCATTTGTGATTTTGGATGAGGTAGAGGCTGCGCTTGACGAAGCCAATGTTAAACGTTTCGGGGATTACCTCAACCGCTTTGACAAGGACAGCCAGTTCATCGTCGTAACCCACCGTAAAGGAACCATGGCAGCGGCTGATTCTATCTATGGAGTGACCATGCAAGAATCAGGTGTCTCAAAAATTGTTTCGGTGAAGTTAAAAGATTTAGAAAGTATTGAAGGATGACAATTAAACTAGTAGCAACGGATATGGACGGAACCTTCCTAGATGGGAATGGACGCTTTGATATGGACCGCCTCAAGTCTCTCTTGGTTTCCTACAAGAAAAAAGGGATTTACTTTGCGGTAGCTTCGGGGCGCGGATTTTTATCTCTAGAAAAATTATTTGCTGATGTTCGTGATGACATCATTTTCATCGCGGAAAATGGCAGTTTGGTAGAGTATCGAGGTCAAGACTTGTATGAAGCGACCATGTCTCGTGAGTTTTATCTATCAACTTTTGAAAGGCTGAAAACGTCACCTTATGTAGATATCAATAAATTGCTCTTGACGGGTAAGAAGGGCTCTTATGTGCTAGATACGGTTGATGAGACCTATTTGAAAGAGAGCCAACATTATAATGAAAATATCCAAAAAGTAGCGAGTTTAGAAGATATCACAGATGATATTTTCAAATTTACAACCAACTTCACAGAAGAAACCCTTGAAGCTGGTGAAGCTTGGGTAAACGAAAACGTTCCTGGTGTTAAGGCCATGACAACTGGCTTTGAATCCATTGATATTGTTCTGGACTATGTCGATAAGGGAGTAGCCATTGTTGAATTAGCTAAAAAACTTAGCATCACGATGGATCAGGTCATGGCTTTTGGAGACAATCTAAATGACTTGCACATGATGCAGGTTGTGGGACATCCTGTAGCTCCTGAAAATGCACGACCAGAAATTTTAGAATTAGCAGAGACTGTGATTGGTCACCATAAAGACCAGTCGGTTATAGCTTATATGGAGGGCTTATAATGGCAGATATAAAATTGATTGCATTGGACTTGGACGGGACCTTGCTGACTACTGATAAAAAGCTGACGGATCGTACCAAGGCAACCTTGAAAGCTGCGCGTGATCGTGGTATTAAAGTTGTATTGACAACTGGTCGTCCCTTAAAAGCTATGGATTTCTTTCTCCATGAGTTGGGGACTGACGGTCATGAAGATGAGTATACCATTACCTTTAATGGTGGTTTGGTTCAGAAAAATACAGGTGAAATCCTTGATAAAACAGTCTTTTCATATGATGATGTGGCACGCTTGTATGAAGAAACAGAGAAATTGTCACTGCCTCTTGACGCCATCTCAGAAGGAACTGTTTATCAAATCCAATCGGACCAAGAAAGTCTTTATGCCAAATTCAATCCAGCTTTAACTTTTGTACCAGTTGACTTTGAAGACCTGTCTAGTCAAATGACCTACAATAAATGCGTGACTGCCTTTGCTCAAGAACCCTTGGATGCAGCCATTCAAAAGATTTCACCAGAATTGTTTGACCAATATGAAATCTTTAAATCACGTGAAATGTTGCTAGAGTGGTCACCAAAGAATGTACACAAAGCAACCGGTTTGGCTAAACTAATCAGTCATCTTGGAATTGACCAAAGCCAAGTGATGGCCTGTGGTGATGAAGCCAATGACCTTTCTATGATTGAATGGGCAGGGCTCGGTGTTGCCATGCAAAACGCTGTTCCTGAAGTCAAGGCAGTCGCAAATGTGGTGACCCCAATGACCAATGATGAGGAAGCTGTCGCCTGGGCTATCGAAGAATATGTGCTAAAGGAGAACTAAGATATGGGATTGTTTGACCGTCTATTCGGAAAAAAAGAAGAACCTAAAATCGAAGAAGTTGTAAAAGAAGCTCTGGAAAATCTTGATTTGTCTGAAGATGTTGAGCCAGCCTTAACAGAAGCTGAGGAACTTCCTCATGAAGAAGCAGAAGTTGAAAGTTCTGAAGAAGCTCTGCTCCAAGAAGAGGAAAATCAAGACACAGTTGAAGAAAGTCTGGATTCAGAACCAACTGTAGAAGTTTCTCAAGAAGAAATAGAAGAATTTCCAAACTCAGAAGAAGTCACAGAGGAAGAGAATACGGAGCTCCTAGAGACTGTAGAAGAAAATAATTCTGAAGTTCTTGAAGCAGAAACGACTCAAGTAGAAGAGACTGTTCAGGAAAAATATGACCGCAGTCTCAAGAAAACTCGTACAGGATTTGGTGCTCGTTTGAATGCCTTCTTTGCCAATTTCCGCTCTGTTGATGAAGAATTTTTCGAGGAACTGGAAGAACTGCTAATTATGAGTGATGTTGGTGTCCAGGTCGCTTCTAACTTAACAGAGGAGCTACGCTACGAAGCCAAGCTTGAAAACGCCAAGAAACCTGACGCACTTCGCCGTGTCATCATTGAGAAATTGGTTGAGCTTTATGAAAAGGATGGTAACTACGATGAAAGAATCCACTTCCAAGATGGCTTGACAGTCATGCTCTTTGTCGGGGTCAATGGTGTTGGGAAAACAACTTCTATCGGGAAACTAGCCCACCGCTACAAACAAGCTGGCAAGAAAGTCATGTTGGTTGCGGCAGATACCTTCCGTGCAGGGGCAGTAGCCCAGCTAGCAGAATGGGGCCGTCGTGTAGATGTTCCAGTAGTAACTGGAGCTGAAAAAGCTGACCCAGCCAGTGTGGTCTTTGATGGCATGGAACGTGCCGTATCTGAAGGTATCGATATTCTCATGATCGATACTGCAGGTCGTCTGCAAAATAAGGATAACCTTATGGCCGAGCTAGAAAAGATTGGTCGTATCATCAAACGTGTTGTGCCAGAAGCTCCGCATGAAACCTTCTTGGCACTTGATGCATCAACAGGTCAAAACGCTCTTGTACAGGCCAAAGAATTTTCAAAAATAACGCCATTAACTGGAATTGTCTTGACTAAGATTGATGGAACTGCTCGAGGTGGTGTTGTTTTAGCCATCCGTGAAGAACTCAATATTCCTGTAAAATTGATTGGTTTTGGTGAAAAAATCGATGATATTGGAGAGTTTAACTCAGAAAACTTTATGAAGGGTCTCTTAGAAGGCTTAATCTAATCAGAAGCAAAAATCCTGCAAGGCACAAACTTGCAGGATTTTTTTTATTCTAAACGACCATCTTGACGATAAGCGATATCTGGTTGCCAAGTCCATTTAGCACCGAATTTTTCAAGTAAGTCAAAGCTTGCTTGAGGTCCCATGCTTCCAGCTTTATAGTCATGAAGTGGGGCACCATTTTCAGCCCAGAGTTCTTCGATACGGTCAATCAATTTCCATGATGCACCAACCTCATCCCAGTGGCTAAAGTTAGTTGAGTTGTTATTTAAGACATCATAGATTAATTTCTCGTATGGTTCTGGGGAAGCACCAGTTGCAGTCGCATCTGTACGGTAATCAAGTGAGTTAGGAGCCAAGTTAAATTCTTCTCCTACTTGCTTCCCATTTAGGCTAAGAGAGAAGCCTTCTGTTGGTTGGATATAGATGGTCAAAATGTTTGGAGCAAGTGGTTCTCCAAAGATAGAATCCATTTGTTTAAAGACGATGTTGACATGAGTTCCTTTTTCAGTCAGACGTTTACCAGTACGGAAGAAGAAAGGAACGCCACGGAATCGATCGCTGTTTACAAAGAAGGCACCAGATGCAAAGGTTTCAGTTGTAGATTCTGGATTCACATTTGGTTCACTACGATAAGAGATATATTTCATGCCATCAATCTTACCAGAGCGGTATTGACCACGGATAAAGTATTCTTTAAGTTCTTCATCAGTTGGGTGATAGAGGTTTTTAAAGACCTTAATCTTCTCAGCACGAATCTCGTCTTTTGTGAAGCTTGCTGGCTTGTCCATGGCAAGGAGAGAAAGCAGTTGTAGTGTATGGTTTTGTACCATGTCGCGGAGGGCACCAGATTGGTCATAGTAGCCACCACGTTCTTCTACACCCAAGCGCTCTGCAAAAGTAATTTGAACATTGTCGATAAAATCCTTGTTCCAAACATTTTCAAAAATCAAGTTTGCAAAGCGAACTGCAAAGATACTTTGGATCATTTCCTTACCAAGATAATGGTCAATACGGAAAATTTGTTCTTCGTCAAATGTTGCTAGGAGCTCGTCATTCAACTTGCTTGCAGTTGCGTAATCTGTACCAAATGGTTTTTCAACGATTAAGCGCTCAAAACCTTTACCATCCACAATGTTTTCAGACTTGAGGTGTTTGGCGATAGTTCCAAAGAACTGAGGTGCCATAGACAAGAAGAAGAGCTTGTTGTGTTCAGCTTGGTATTTGTCATTTAGTTCAGCCTGCAATTGACGCAAAGCAATGTAGTGCTCTGTATCATTGACATCATGACTTTGATAGTAGAAGTGGCTAGCGAACTCCTGAGCCTGTTCGGTACTATCTGCCAAATCAAGGATCGATTCGACTACAACAGATTCAAAATATTCCTTGCTCCAAGAACGACGAGCAGTTCCAATGACTGCAAAGTGCTCGGAAAGATTGCCGGATTTATAAAGTCTAAAAAGGGAAGGGTAGAGCTTGCGTTTAGCCAGGTCTCCACTCGCACCGAAAATTGTAACAATAACCTTAGATGACATCTAGCTACCTAATTTCTATTTTTATTCCTAGTCTTGCTAGGTATGAGGAAACCTCATTTCATAAACTTAATTCTAACATAATTTTCCGAAAAATCAAAAAATCCAATACGAGATAGAAAAAAACTGTAAGGAAATCCTTACAGTTTGAGTTTAGACGTTTAAGACCTTGTCCAAGAACTCTTTCAGACGTGGGTGTTGTGGGTTATCAAAGATTTGATCAGGTGTTCCGTCTTCTAGGAATTCACCGTCTGCAGTAAAGATAACGCGGTTGGCAACTTGACGGGCAAATCCCATTTCATGGGTTACGATAATCATGGTCATACCTTGCTCAGCCAATTCCTTCATAACGTTCAGTACGTCTCCGACCATCTCAGGGTCAAGGGCTGAAGTTGGTTCATCAAAGAGCATGATATCTGGGTTCATTGCAAGTCCACGAGCGATGGCCACACGTTGTTTTTGACCACCTGATAGGCTATCTGGATTAGCATTAGCTTTATCTGCTAGCCCAACCTTGTCAAGCAACTCCATTCCCAATTTCTCAGCTTCTTCCTTAGTCATCAACTTGTGCTCGATAGGAGCAAAAGTAATGTTATCCAATACAGACATGTGTGGGAAGAGGTTGAAGTGTTGGAAAACCATTCCGATATTTTCACGGACGTGGTCAACGTTGGTTGTTTTTTCAGTTAAGTCATAACCGTTCACAGTGATGTGACCGCTAGTAACTTCTTCTAGAAGGTTGAGGCTACGAAGGAAGGTCGATTTACCAGAACCTGAAGGACCAATGATACAAACAACATCTCCTTCATAGAATTTAGTCGTAATTCCTTTTAAAACTTCATTTTTTCCATAGTGCTTGTGTAAATCATTTACATCAATTTTTAGTTTTGCCATTAACGAATCCTCTTTTCTAAGCGTTTCGCTAGTCTAGTCAAAAGTGTGATAATTACAAGATAGAAGATAGCAAGGATTGCATACATCTTGAAACTTTGGTAGTTACGGGCAATGATAATCTTACCAGTTTGGAAGAGTTCAACCAAACCGATAGCAGATACGATTGTTGTATCTTTAAGAGCGATAACGAATTGGTTAACAAAGTTTGGCAACATCAATTTAGTTGCTTGTGGCAAGATAATCTTACGCATGGTTTTTCCATAAGAGATACCCAAGCTTCGGCTGGCTTCCATTTGGCCAACTGGAACGGCCTGAATACCACCACGAACGATTTCAGCGATATAAGCCGCTGCATTGAGCGATAGGGCAATAGTACCAGCTACAAAGTCGTTAATTGGGCTTTGTTGGCCTGTGATAGACTCGATGAAGTTTGGAATTCCCCAGAAGATGAAGGCTGCAAGAATCATCAATGGAATACCACGAATAACGTCAACGAAAATCTCAGAGATCACACGAAGAGATTTGTAGGGGCTAACGCTAAACATACCGAAGATAATCCCGATGACAATGGCAATAGCAAACGAGATAAGAGCTAGAGCAAGAGTGATACCAAGACCACTAAGGAGTTGTTTGTAGTTGTTTTGAAGCAAGCCCCAGATAGTTGTTTCGTCAACAGTGCTTGTTGAAGCAGTTGATGATTCACTAGCTAGGTATTTATCAAGAATCTTTTGGAATTCACCGTTTGCTTTAAGGTTTGCAAGTCCGTTATTGAACATTTCAATCAATTCTGGATTTGCTCCTTTTTTAACAGCAAAGGCTGTTTCACCGATTGGAGTTCCAGCGATTGGAGTTTTCAATTTTTGTCCTTGGCTGATAGAATATTTGAGGACAGGCTCATCATCCATAACAGCATCGATGGCTCCAGTATTTAAACTGTCATACATTGAAGAACCATCAGCAAAGGTTTTAATTTTGTAACCGTATTTGCTTTGATTTTCTGTTAGGAAGGTTTGAGAAGCAGTTCCGTTTTTAACACCAACTGTCTTCCCTTTCAAGTCTTCATAGGAAGCAATGGTGCTTGATTCTTTGACACCAAGGATAGTATTAGCAGTGTAGTATGATTCTGAGAAGTCAAAAGTTGCCTTACGAGCATCTGTGACAGACATACCAGCAATGATACCATCGGCTTGACCAGCTTGAACAGCACTGATAGCGGCATCGAAACCAGGGTTGGTGATTTCAATTTCAAAACCTTGGTCTTTAGCGATTGCCTTAATCAATTCCATATCAATACCAGTAAATTGGTTACTTGAGTTTTGGAAAACAAAAGGTGCAAAAGAAGAATCGCTGGCAATGATATATTTAGCTTTAACAGGAATGGCTTTTAAGCCTGCTAGAGTAGTTGTAGTTGGCACTGCTGAAGATGATGAAGCAGTCCATTTCTTGATGATTTTATCAAGACTACCATCTTTTTTCATTTCAGCCAAGGCTTGGTTAAATTCAGTAACTAGGTGCTCGTATTTGCTACCTTTTTTAACACCGAAAGCAAAGCTACCTACAGCTTCACCATCCATTTCAATATGGAGGTCTTGCCCTTGGTTAATGGCATATTCGATAACAGGTTTGTCATCCATCATGGCATCGATGGCACCAGCACTCAAGCTGTTGTTCATCAAATCACTAGTGTCAAATGTTTTAATAGTAAAGCCGTATTTATCTTTGATTGTTTCAAGAAAACGTTGAGCAGCAGTTCCGTTTTTAACACCAACGGTTTTGCCAGTTAATTGGTCATATTTACTAATCTTGTGTGCCTTTGTAGTAGCAATGACAACTTTTGTATCATAGTAAGTATCAGACATGGTGAAGACTTTTTCACGTTCTTTAGTCTTTGTCATCCCTGCCATGATAGCGTCAGCTTGACCAGCTTGAACCGCATTTACCGCTGCGTCAAAACCAGGATAAGACATCTGAATGTTCCATCCTTTAATCTCAGCGACTTTGTTGATAATGTCAACATCAATTCCTTTATAAGTTTGATCTGAATCTTTAAACTCAAAAGGTGCATAGGCGGTATCAGACACAATCTTAATCGTTTCAGCTTTCGCGATACCTAATGAGAAAATTGGGAATAAAATTAGCAAAAATGCTAGAAATTTTTTCTTCATTTTTAGTCTCCTTTTCCGAATATTTTCCCATTATATCAGAAAAAACAAAAAAATGCAAATCTAGGGACTTTTATGTTAGAAGATATAACATAAAAGCTCTTTATTTCTTTCTTGAACTGCTACCACAAAGTGCTATAATAATAGTATATAATAGAAGGAAAGAGGACAGGGATATGAAGAACAAAAAAATATTTAAAGACTTCCAAGCTTCAAAAATGAGTTTATACATTTACACAAGTCTCTTGTTAGCCTTTGTTTTTGTCTTCGTAGGAGAGTTTGTGGCTTATACTTTGTATGGTATTAGTTTGTTAGCACTCATCGGACTTGCTAGAAATTTTGGAGAGAGTGGTCAAGCTTTTGCTGCCTTCTTACAAACCTTGCTTCAGAGCTTGACGGATAAAACAAGTGACTTTCGTTTAATTTTAGAATTGCTGTCCTTTGGTTTCGTTCTCAACACTGTGTTCAGATGGACTAGAAAAGTTGAGAAAAGACCTATTCGAACCTTGGGATTTTATAGAGAGAATTTCTTCAGCAATCTTCTTAAAGGATTTGGTATAGGTCTGGCACTTTTTCTTCTGACCTTGTTAGGTTTAGTAGCATTAGGGCAATATCGTTTTGAGTCCATTCACTTGAATCCTTATTCGCTAGCCTTTGTCATTTTTACCGTTCCATTTTGGATTTTACAGGGGACAACAGAAGAAGTGGTGGCCCGTGCTTGGCTCCTTCCTCAATTGGCCTCAAGAACCAATCTAAAACTAGCTGTTCTTATATCTAGCCTGTTCTTTACCCTGCTTCATGCGGGAAATTCTGGTCTCACCCCTCTATCTCTAGTGAATCTCTTTTTATTCGGAGTTGCCATGTCACTTTACCTCCTCAAAACAGATACAGTTTGGGGTGTAGCAGGTATTCATGGGGCTTGGAATTTTGCTCAGGGAAATCTTTTTGGGATTTTAGTTAGTGGTCAGCCGTCAGGAACGTCTTTGATGACCTTTTTACCACAAGGTAATCAAGATTGGCTATCAGGTGGCTCTTTTGGGATAGAAGGATCTATCATGACAAGTCTGATCTTGCTACTGCTGATTGTCTATCTCGCTTATCAATTAAAGAAAGAAAATGAAAGGATGTGACTTCGGTCCGTCCTTTTCTTCGTGAAAATGTTACAAGTATGCTAAAATAGGAATAGCACATCAAGAGAGGATTCTTATGATTACCCGCATTACTGACAATCAATTTAAACTAGTATCAAAATATGAACCATCAGGAGACCAACCCCAAGCTATCGAGCAGTTGGTTGATAATATCGAGGGGGGCGAAAAAGCTCAGATTCTGATGGGGGCGACTGGTACAGGGAAGACCTATACCATGAGTCAGGTCATTTCCAAAGTCAATAAACCCACTCTGGTCATCGCCCACAATAAGACTCTGGCAGGACAGCTCTATGGGGAGTTTAAGGAATTTTTCCCTGAGAATGCTGTTGAGTATTTTGTGTCTTACTATGATTATTACCAGCCAGAGGCCTATGTTCCTTCTAGTGATACCTATATTGAGAAGGACAGCTCTGTCAATGACGAGATTGATAAACTCCGCCACTCAGCGACTTCGGCTCTTTTGGAGCGTAATGATGTCATTGTTGTGGCTTCTGTCTCTTGTATCTATGGTTTGGGTTCGCCCAAGGAATACGCTGATAGTGTCGTTAGTCTCCGTCCAGGTCTTGAAATTTCTCGTGATAAACTCTTGAATGACTTGGTTGATATCCAGTTTGAACGTAATGATATTGATTTCCAACGGGGAAGATTTCGTGTGCGTGGGGATGTAGTGGAGATTTTCCCTGCTTCCCGTGATGAACATGCCTTTCGAGTGGAGTTTTTCGGAGACGAGATTGACCGTATCCGTGAGGTTGAGGCTCTGACAGGCCAGGTATTGGGAGAAGTGGATCATTTGGCGATTTTCCCAGCTACTCACTTTGTGACCAATGACGACCATATGGAAGTGGCTATTGCCAAGATTCAGGCAGAGTTGGAGGAGCAGTTAGCTGTCTTTGAGAAGGAAGGCAAATTACTTGAAGCTCAGCGTTTGAAGCAGCGGACAGAGTACGATATCGAAATGCTGCGCGAGATGGGCTATACAAATGGGGTTGAAAACTATTCACGCCATATGGATGGCCGTAGCGAAGGTGAGCCACCTTATACGCTTCTCGACTTCTTTCCAGATGATTTCTTGATTATGATTGACGAGAGTCATATGACTATGGGACAAATCAAAGGTATGTACAATGGTGACCGTTCGCGTAAGGAAATGCTGGTTAATTATGGTTTCCGTTTGCCATCAGCTTTGGACAATCGTCCTCTCCGTCGGGAGGAGTTTGAGAGTCACGTTCATCAGATTGTTTACGTTTCAGCGACACCTGGTGACTATGAAAATGAACAGACCGAGACAGTGATTGAGCAAATCATTCGTCCAACAGGACTCTTGGATCCAGAGGTAGAAGTCCGTCCGACTATGGGACAGATTGATGACCTTTTGGGTGAAATCAATGCCCGTGTTGAAAAGAATGAACGAACCTTTATCACCACTTTGACTAAGAAAATGGCAGAGGACTTGACCGACTACTTCAAGGAAATGGGTATCAAGGTCAAGTACATGCACTCGGATATCAAGACCTTGGAACGGACGGAGATTATCCGTGATCTGCGCTTGGGTGTCTTTGATGTCTTGGTCGGAATTAACCTGCTCCGTGAAGGGATTGACGTACCTGAAGTGAGTCTCGTAGCCATTCTAGATGCTGACAAGGAAGGCTTCCTCCGTAACGAACGTGGCTTAATCCAAACTATTGGACGTGCTGCCCGTAACAGCGAAGGACATGTCATCATGTATGCGGACACGATGACTCAGTCTATGCAACGTGCCATTGATGAAACTGCCCGCCGTCGGAAAATCCAGATGGCTTATAATGAAGAGCATGGTATCGTACCTCAAACCATCAAGAAAGAAATCCGTGATCTTATTGCCGTGACCAAGGCAGTTGCTAAGGAAGAGGACAAGGAAGTCGATATTAATAGCCTTAATAAACAAGAACGCAAAGACCTCGTCAAGAAACTAGAAAAACAAATGCAAGAAGCTGTCGAAGTGCTTGACTTTGAACTCGCAGCTCAGATTCGTGATATGATGCTGGAAGTCAAGGCGTTGGATTAGAATAGTATCTAAAGGAGAAAATATGTCCCGTTCCCAATTAACAATTTTAACAAACATTTGTCTGATTGAAGACCCCGAAACTCAGCGCGTGGTTATGCAGTATCGCTCTCCTGAAACAAATCGCTGGTCTGGTTATGCCTTTCCTGGAGGTCATGTTGAAAATGGTGAGGCTTTTGCGGAGTCTGTCATTCGTGAAATCTACGAAGAAACAGGATTGACTATCCAAAATCCTCAACTTGTCGGCATTAAAAATTGGCCACTAGATACAGGTGGGCGCTATATTGTCATTTGTTATAAGGCGACTGAGTTCTCTGGTAGCCTTCGCTCTTCAGATGAAGGAGAAGTTTCTTGGGTGCAAAAAGACCAGATTCCAAACTTGGATCTGGCCTATGATATGTTACCCTTGATGGAGATGATGGAAGCTCCTGACAAATCAGAGTTTTTCTACCCTCGCCGTACAGAAGATGATTGGGAGAAGAAAATCTTCTAGTCTTTTACTAAATAACCTAGCTGATCCAAGGCCTCCTCAATATAGTGGAGGTCTTGTTGTGTTTCGTATCTAATAGTAATAGGATATTAGTAAAAACATGTGTACTCTGAAATAAATTTAAAATATTTCTAAAAAAGTATTGACAAAATAAAAGAAAACGCTTACTATATAAATAAGGGAACGGTTCCACAACGTAAGAAGGAGGAGTGATGACTACAATAAAACAGGTTGCTGAAGAAGCTGGAGTATCAAAATCAACAGTTTCAAGATATATTTCGAAAAAAGGCTATGTCGGAGATGATGCTAGAGAAAAGATAAAAAATGCTATCAAGAAATTAAATTACACGCCGAATGTATTAGCACAATCTTTGAAAACTAAAAAAAATCAAATGGTAGGACTCTTATTGCCAGATATTTCTAATCCCTTCTTCCCAAGATTGGTTCGAGGAGCTGAATCATATTTGAAAGATAAAGGTTATAGGATTATGGTTGGTACTATTTCAGATCATGATTCGTTAGAAGAATATATAAACCTTTTGTTAAAAACAAATGCAGCTGGTATTATAACGACACTTGACTTTACAAAGGAATTTCCAAATCTGACGTTACCTGTCGTTGTGGTTGACCGGATTAGTAAAGATACAGGTTACGGTGTCTTTTCTGATAATCAGTTGGGTGGACGTTTGGCTGCTAAAGCAATTTGGAATGCTGGCGCTAAGCAAGTTATGATTATTAAAGTTTTAGATGATAAAGCTGAGAACATTGCGGAACGATTTGAAGCAAGTTTAAACTATTTGAGGAATAAATCTTTAGAGATTCGTATTGAAGAAAGTGAAACATTTGAGTTTGAAAAAATTCAAACAGAAGCTAAAGAGAATCTAAAAAGAAATCCAAATATTGATAGTATTATAGCGCCTTCTGATATTCATGCGATAGCTTATATTCATGAAATTTTAGCAATTGGTAAAAAAATCCCAGATGATATTCAAATCATTGGTTATGATGATATTGTACTTAGTCAATTTATTTATCCTTCTTTATCAACTATTCACCAATCATCATATAAAATGGGAGAACAGGCTGCAAAGCTAATCTATAATATGGCAAATAAGTTCTCTATAGATGAAGCTAAAATTAAACTACCTGTTAGATACGTAGAAAGAAATACATTAAGGAGAAAGTAATGAGTAAAATTGTTGTTGTTGGAAGTATTTCAATGGACTTAGTTATGAGAACAAAAAGGATTCCAGAAGGAGGTGAAACGATTTTTGGGGATTCATTTAATATAGTTCCGGGTGGAAAAGGTGCAAATCAAGCTGTAGCTATTGGTAGATTATCCAGTGTAGAAGATAATATTTACATATTTGGAAACGTCGGAGAAGATATTTTTTCAGCAGATTTACTAAGTAATCTGCAAAATAATAATATTTCTACAGAACATGTGGGAACGGTACCACAATCTACAGGAGTTGCACAAATTACTTTATATGGAGGTGATAATAGAATTATTTATTATCCCGGAGCGAATAATTTAGTTAAAACAAATGATTGGAAAAATGAGTGGGAATTGATTAGTGATGCAAGTATTGTTGTATTACAGAATGAAATACCACATGAAGCCAACCTATCTATAGCTAAATTTTGTCAAGAAAATAAAGTTAAGGTACTTTACAATCCTGCACCAGCTAGAGAAACAGATATAGAGATGATTCCTTTTTGTGATTTTATTACTCCTAATGAGCATGAATGTTCAGAGCTTTTTCCAGATAAGAAATTAGAAGAAATTATTAAAATTTATCCTAATAAAATGATTGTGACATTAGGAGTTGAAGGTTCTATTTATTATGATGGGGCAGCAGTTCAGAAGATTCCTGCTATAAAAGCAGAAGTAGTTGATACTACAGGAGCAGGAGATACGTTTAATGGTGCTTTTGCTTATGCTGTCTCAAAAGGAAAAGAGATGAATGTTGCATTGTCCTTTGCAACGATTGCTTCACATCTTTCTGTTCAAAGATTTGGAGCGCAAGGTGGCATGCCGAGTTTGAAAGAAATAAAGGAGCATCCAGGATATGAAGAAATATGGGATTTTAAATAGTAATATAGCAAAACTAGCTGATGATTTAGGTCATATGGATTTGGTTTGTATTGGAGATTTAGGATTGCCAGTTCCAAAAGGTATTGATAAAATTGATTTAGCATTAAGAAAAGGTAGTCCAAGTTTTTTAGAAGTTTTAAAAGAATATTCAGATCATGTACTTATTGAAAAAATTTTCTTAGCAGAAGAAATTAAGGAAAAAAACAAAGAACAGTGGCAAGCAGTTCTAGATCTTTTAGGATCGAATATAATTATTGAATATATTAGTCATGAAGAATTGAAAGCTATGAATACTACAGTTAAGGCAGTTATTCGCACTGGGGAAGATACACCATATTCGAATATAATCTTGCAATCAGGAGTTATTATTTAGAAGGGAGTTGCCTATGAAAATTGAAATGAAGAACATTTCAAAATCTTTTGGGAATAATCGTGTTTTAGAAAGTATTGATTTGGTTCTTAATTCAGGAGAAGTTCATGCTTTAATGGGAGAGAATGGTGCAGGCAAATCAACCTTAATGAATATTTTAACTGGACTTTTTCCAGCTACTTCAGGAACTATTTTTATTGATGGAAAAGAAAAAACATTTTCTAATCCTCAAGAGGCAGAACGGTTTGGACTGAGTTTTATTCATCAAGAAATGAATACTTGGCCAGATATGACTGTACTTGATAATCTTTTTTTAGGAAGAGAAATTAAAAATTCGATTGGGTTTCTAGATAAAGCTAGTATGGAAAGGAAAGCTAAAGAAGCATTTAAACGTCTTAATATCTCTATTCCTCTCGATGCAATCATTGGTCAATTATCAGTCGGACAACAACAAATGATAGAAATAGCAAAATGTTTATTATCAGAAGTTTCCTTGTTAATTATGGATGAACCCACAGCAGCTTTAACTGATCGTGAAACTGAAACACTTTTTAAAGTGATAGAAGGATTAAAATCTGATGGTGTAGGTATTGTGTATATTTCACATCGGATGGAAGAAATCTTTAAGATTACAGATCTTATAACTGTTATGAGGGATGGGTTTGTAATTGATACCAAGAGAACGAAGTTAACTAATGCGGATGAATTAGTTCAAAAGATGGTGGGGCGTGAATTAGAAGATTATTATCCAGAAAAAAAGGCTGAGATTGGGAATATTGTTTTTCAAGCTAAGAATCTTTCTGGTGATGCTTTTACGGATATTTCTTTCTATGTACGTCAAGGGGAAATTCTTGGTTTTTCTGGTTTGATGGGTGCTGGTCGTACTGAAATAATGAGAGCAATTTTTGGAATTGATTCTTTAAAATCTGGTCAAATTATAATAAATGAAGAAGAACTGATAATTAAAAATCCTTTTGAAGCAATTAAGCATGGAATTGGTTTCTTAACAGAAGATCGTAAAGATGAGGGATTGATTTTAGATTTTTCTATTAAAGATAATATGACTTTACCTAGTACTCGTGATTTTGTTAAAAATGGCATTTTTGATAATAAAACAAGTGATATATTTGTACAACGTTTAATTGATAGGCTACGAATTAAATCAGGTTATCCAGATAAGGAAGTTGGGACACTTTCTGGTGGTAATCAACAGAAAGTAGTTTTAGCAAAATGGATAGGTATTGCTCCAAAAGTACTGATTCTAGATGAGCCAACTCGTGGGGTAGATGTTGGTGCTAAGCGTGAAATTTACCAATTAATGAATGAATTGGCTGAACGAGGTGTGCCGATTATTATGGTATCTTCAGATTTACCAGAAGTGATCGGAGTCAGTGATCGCATTATGGTCATGCATGAAGGAAGAATTAGTGGAGAATTAACACGTCAAGAAGCTACACAAGAAAAAGTTATGCAACTAGCCACAGGAGGACAATAGTGTGAAAAATACTATGAAGTATATGTCAGAATTGACAACAGTAATAGCATTGATAATTTTAATGGCTGTCATCACTATTATCAATTCAAATTTTTTAACAGCAAATAATCTGTTAAATTTACTATTGCAAGTAACATCAAATGCACTGATCGCTTTTGGAATGACCTTTGTTATTCTAACAGGTGGAATTGATTTATCAGTTGGATCAATTTTAGCCTTATCCAGTGCGCTAACCGCTGGCCTATTAGGATCTGGAATGCCTGTTACGTTAGCAATTCTCATCTCTTTAATTTTGGGTTGCATTCTGGGGATGATGAATGGTTTATTGATTTCCTACGGGAAATTAGCTCCATTTATCGTTACTTTAGCAACTATGACTATTTTTAGAGGCGCAACACTTGTTTATACAAATGGGAATCCTATCACAAAAGGATTAAGTGATACATTCTTATTTCAATTTTTGGGGCAAGGTTATATAGTCGGAATTCCATTTCCTGTAATTATTATGTTTATTGTATTTATTGTTTTATATGTTTTACTTCATAAAACAGCATTTGGTAAATCTGTGTATGCTATAGGGGGGAATGAAAAAGCAGCATATATATCAGGTGTGAAACTAAATAAAGTGAAAATTATCATTTATTCAATTTCAGGTATTATGGCTTCAATTTCTGGATTGATTATAACATCACGCTTAAGTTCTGCTCAACCAACAGCAGGTGCTAGTTATGAAATGGATGCTATTGCAGCTGTTGTTCTTGGGGGAACCTCTTTATCAGGAGGTAAAGGTCGCATACTGGGGACCTTAATAGGTGCTTTAATTATTGGGGTTTTGAATAATGGACTTAATATTATCGGTGTTTCAGCATTTTGGCAACAAGTAGTAAAAGGAGTTGTAATCTTAATTGCTGTTCTGATTGATCGTTTTAAAGTTGTAAAACAGTAGAATAATTTTCAATTTTTTTGGAAATAGTAACAATTTATTAGATGACGTACAATAATCGGGATTGAAACTATCCCTATAGATATATATTACGAGGAGTAATAACATGAAAAATATTAAAAAAATTAGCATTTTTGCTTTGTTTGTAACATTTATTTTTGCTTTAGTAGCTTGTGGAAAAACTGGTTTAGGAAATTCATCAAATGATAATAAATCTACGATTCAAAAGTCGGCAAAAGAATTAAAATTAGGAGTTTCTATTTCGACTACTAACAATCCCTATTTTGTAGCTATGAAAGATGGTCTTGAAAAAGCCGCAAGAGAAAAAGAAGTAACTTTGAAGATAGCAGATGCACAAGATGATGCTGCTAGACAAGCAGATGATATTCAAAATTTTATTAGTCAAAATGTTGATGCTTTACTAATTAATCCAGTTGATTCTGATGCAATTGTTACATCTATTAAAGCTGCTAATAATGCAAATATTCCGGTAATCTTAATTGACCGCGGTAGTAATGGAGGTGAAGTCTTGACAACTGTTGCTTCTGATAACGTAGAAGCAGGTAAAATGGCTGCAGAATTTATTACCAAGCAATTGGGAGAAAAAGCAAAAACTTTTGAATTATCAGGAGTCCCTGGCGCTTCTGCAACTGTAGATAGAGGTAAAGGATTTGAACAAATTTCAAAGACAAATTTAGATGTTCTTTCTAGTCAATCCGCTAATTTTGACCGCGCAAAAGCTTTGAATACAGCGCAAAATATGATTCAAGGAAACAAAGAAGTGCAAGCAATCTTTGCACAGAATGATGAGATGGCGTTAGGAGCTGCACAAGCAGTAAAAGCAGCTGGTCTTAGCAATGTATTAATTGTTGGTATTGATGGTCAACCAGATGCACATGATGCTATTGCAAAAGGTGATATTACTGCCACTATTGCTCAGCAACCAGCTAAGATGGGTGAAATTGCTATTCAATCAGCAATAGATCATTATCAAGGGAAAAAACTGGAAAAAGAAACAGTTTCTCCAATTTATCTTGTGACTAAGGATAATGTTGATCAACATAACTGGTGATATATTTTTAGTAAGCAAGTAGTTGTTAATTTTCATTCAATGTGGTTTTTAAATATCATTGTTACTATTTGAGCTATTGGATTCAAAAAGACCAGATTCCAAACTTGGATCTGGCCTATGATATGCTACCTTTGATGGAGATGATGGAAGCTCCGGACAAATCTGAATTTTTCTACCGTCATCGTATAGAAGATGGCTGGGAGAAGAAAATCTTCTAGTCTTTTACTAAATAACCTAGCTGATCCAAGGCCTCCTCGATATAGCGGAGGTCTTGCTGTGTTTCAGCTTCGACTAGGTGGTAATGGATGCCATCTGTCAATTCAGACAGAGGTCTAAAATCTGAATGCTCGACTTGTTCTAGAAAATGTTGCACATCTCTGCGACAAGACAGTTTCAGCAAGGTTTCGATTTCTCCATAAACGGGATGGTCAATCAAGGTATTTTGAACACGTCCACCATTATCAACGATAGCAAGGAGTTCTTGACCGATTTCTTCAACTTCATGTTTCACTTTGAAAAGTTTGTGAACATAAGGATTGGTTTCAATTTGCTTATAGATGTAGCCACGATTAGTGGATAGGATAGGAGCGCCATCGGCTCTTAAAATTGCAATGTCCTGTACAATGACCTGGCGTGTAACATGAAAATGTTCAGCTAAACTTTGGCCATTGAGGGCTTTAGGAGCTTCTTTCAAGAGTTGGAGAAGGGCTTGTTTGCGATCTTTTGTCATAGTTCTTCCTTTTAACGGCGTTTTCGAAGCACTTTATAGACAGCTAGTGCCAATGTATAGTCTACCATACTATGGATAATTGTGCCAAATCCAACTAGTACAAATAGAACATAAAACATATTTTCTACATTGGTACCGGAAGTGGCGTAAAAAACGACACAGGCTAATACTTCAGCAAGGGCATGAATGATAGCTAAAACAAAGTTGAAAATCCAGGAAGATTTTGGTTTATCAAGAGTATCGGGGAATTTTTGTAAGTAAAGAGCTCCTAGAGTACCAAAAAAGATATGGGAAAAAGCTCGAAAAACGATAACCATGGGATAGCCAGCCATCAAGAATCCAAAACTAGAGGCTAGGATGACAAAAACTGCCATCAAGGGCGACAAGAACATGGCAATAAAAATAGCGATGTGGCTCCCCAAAGTGTAAGAAGCAGGTGGAATGACAATCTTGAAAGGCATCACAATCGGAATCAAAATTGCAATAGCCGTTAAGAGGGCAGTCATTGTCATAAATTGTGTCTTTTTCCGTGTATTCATAAGAATCTCCTTTTTAACTGTATATACACTAGTATAGTACAACAAACAAGACAATAAAGCAAGGATTTACTTGGGTTTATTGGTCGTTTTTTAGTTAAAAGTTGGTAAAGATTTCACTAAAAAGAAACGACTTCAAACAAAATCTCCACCTTCAAGTATGAAAGCGGAGATTGTTTTTATTTCTTCAAAGTTTGTAGTCTTGGAACAATAGCTAGGGTCAGAACCGCGGAAATAACTAATTCGGCAATGGAGTTTGTTGAGATAACGGTTGCTAGGAGTTTTTGGATATTACCATCAAAGACATTTCCAAAAAGGTAGAAAATTCCACCAAGTACAAAGACAGTGTTGGTAAGTGAACCGAGGGCACCAGCTAGAATCAGACCAGTTTTATTTTTCATCAGTTTATAAACTAGATACGGAGTCAAACCAATCAAAATACGTGGGACGATGGCAATGATAGCTGAGTAGATGTTTCCGTTTGGTACAAATGGGGAGAAGAGGTAACTTGTCGGTAGAATTGTAATCGTGTTAACCGTTAAGCTAAGCAGCCCCATCAAAAATCCAAGTGTAACCCCAACTCGTGGACCGTAGATAATGCTGGCAATAATGACAGGAATATGAACGATAGTCGGTTTGATTGGAAATGGAAAAAGGTTAAAGATAAGTGAGCTCAGAAAGTGTATCACGAGCATGGTTGCAAAAAAGATAGCAATGGGTGCAATATTAGAGCGTTTTTTCATCGAGAGTTTCCTTTATTCTTTCTAAAATAATTGTGAGGTCGGCTAAAGCTCCTCGTCCGTGGTCTCCACAAGCTAGTAGGGATTCCTTAGGAGCAATCAGCTGATAGCCGTAGGCTTCTAATGTTTTCAGATTAGCCTGAGTTGCTGGATGGTCATACATTTTTGTATTCATAGCAGGAGCTATTAGTTTGGGAATATGACTTGGCAGGGCTAGAGCTGTACAGGTCACCATATTGTCCGCAAAGCCAAGGGCTAGTTTTGCAATAGTGTTAGCAGTTGCAGGGGCTACGATGAATAAATCTGCTTTTTTTCCAAGTTCGATATGATTGACTTGATCAGGATAGGGTTCCTTCATGGCATCCAAGTGGACGGAATTCCGTGAGAGTACCTGTAGTGTCAAAGGTTGGATAAACTCTGTAGCAGCCTGGGTCATTAAGACAGTGACTTGATGACCTTGTTTTTTTAGAGAACTGACTAAATCTGCCGACTTGTAAGAGGCGATTGAGCCCGTTACAGCCAAGAGAATGTTTGCCATAGCTTTCCTTTCTATGAATGATAGGCTTGAATTTTTTCAAGGAGGAGTTCTGCAATTTCTTCTTTAGTCTGGACTGTTTGAAGCTGATCTTTTTCAACAAAGATTGCACGATGCTGGTTTGGTGAGATTTGAGTCAGGTCATTCGCAATGATTAAGTCAGCTTGGTTCTTGATAAGACTTTTTCTGGCAATCTCGATGAGATAATCCTCAGAGACATCAACCAGCAGTTTGAAACCAATCAGATGAATAGCAGGATTCCATTTCTTGACTAGAGAGATGATTTTGGGTGTTTTTTTCAGGAATAAAACCTGAACCTCATCAGTTGAAGAAATCTTAGCTTGATGATTCTGCCTGCTTAAAAATTCTTCTAGATTGGAGCTAGCCTGAACTTCCTCAAGTCCTGCCATATAAACAGGAGTGTAATCAGATACGGCCATTGAGTGAATCAAGACCTGATAATCCTGAATACGTTCTTTCATTTCAAGAAGAAGATCCTTGGTATTGTTAATTTCTCGAATACTTAGATTAGGATGGGCTACTGGCTTCACAGCTCGTTTTGTCGTTATCAAACAAACTTCATGTCCTGCAGCAAGCAGGGTTTCAGTGATGATTTTCCCCAAGCGACCTGTAGAATGGTTAGTGATAGAGCGGACGCTATCGATAGCCTCACTGGTACCGCCCGATGTAACTAAAATTTTCATAGCACTATTGTACACAAAAATAAACGGTAAGTAAAATAAAAGTGATAAATTTTTGGTAAAAACGAAGATTTACTATAGTTTCAAACTATAAAGCCATATAAAATTTAAGAAAGGGCTCTAAAATTCTTAAAAATAGAGATATTTACGAACGTTTAGAGAGTTTAAGGATGTTAAAAATCTTGTTTTGTGTTATAATGAATTATCATATAAGAGGTTAGAGGAGTTTTGAATGAAAACAGATATTGAAATCGCACAAAGTATTGAGTTGAAGCCAATCGTTGATGTTGTAGAGAAACTTGGTATTTCTTACGACGATTTGGAGTTGTACGGAAAGTATAAGGCTAAGCTCAGCTTTGATAAAATCCGTGCAGTTGAGAGCAATCCAGTTGGGAAATTGATCTTGGTTACTGCCATCAACCCAACACCAGCAGGTGAAGGAAAATCAACTATTACCATTGGTCTTGCTGATGCTTTGAACAAGATTGGCAAGAAAACTATGATTGCCATCCGCGAACCATCCCTTGGTCCAGTAATGGGGATTAAGGGTGGTGCTGCAGGCGGTGGTTACGCTCAAGTTCTGCCAATGGAAGACATCAACCTCCACTTTACTGGGGACATGCATGCTATTACAACTGCCAACAATGCGCTTTCTGCCTTGATTGACAATCACTTGCACCAAGGGAATGAGCTTGGAATTGACCAACGTCGTATCCTCTGGAAACGTGTTGTGGACTTAAACGACCGAGCTCTTCGTCATGTGACCGTTGGACTTGGTGGTCCTCTAAATGGTATTCCACGTGAGGATGGCTTTGACATTACAGTTGCTTCAGAGATCATGGCAATTCTTTGTTTGGCAACGGATATCGAGGACTTGAAACGCCGTTTGGCTAATATTGTTATCGGTTATCGCTATGACCGAACACCTGTTTCTGTTGGCGATTTACAGGTTGAAGGTGCTTTGGCATTGATTTTGAAGGATGCTATTAAGCCGAATCTGGTTCAGACAATTTACGGAACACCTGCCTTTGTACACGGTGGTCCATTTGCCAATATCGCTCACGGATGTAACTCTGTTTTGGCAACGACAACAGCTCTTCACTTAGCTGATTACACGGTTACTGAAGCTGGTTTTGGTGCCGACCTTGGTGCTGAGAAATTCCTTGATATTAAGACACCAAACTTGCCAACATCTCCAGATGCAGTAGTTATTGTTGCAACCCTTCGTGCCCTTAAGATGAATGGTGGTGTGGCTAAAGACGCTCTTACTGAAGAAAATGTAGAAGCAGTTCGTGCAGGTTTTGCTAACTTGCAACGCCACGTTGAAAATATCCGTAAATTTGGAGTACCTGCAGTCGTAGCTATTAACGAATTTGTATCTGATACTGAAGCTGAAATTGCAGCCTTGAAAGAACTCTGTGCTTCAATCGACGTACCAGTTGAGTTGGCTAGTGTCTGGGCTGATGGCGCAGAAGGTGGGGTAGCACTTGCTGAGACAGTTGTTAAGACAATTGCTGAAACCCCAGCTAATTACAAACGTTTATATGACAATGACCTTTCTGTTCAAGAAAAGATTGAAAAAATTGTTACTGAAATCTACCGTGGTAGCAAAGTCAACTTTGAGAAGAAAGCCCAAACGCAAATTGCTCAAATCGTTCAGAATGGTTGGGACAAATTGCCAATCTGTATGGCTAAAACTCAATACAGTTTCTCAGACAATCCAAATGCACTTGGAGCACCTGAAAACTTTGAAATTACCATTCGTGAATTGGTACCAAAATTAGGTGCAGGCTTCATCGTTGCTTTAACTGGTGATGTCATGACCATGCCAGGCCTTCCAAAACGACCAGCAGCTCTCAACATGGATGTTGAAAGCGACGGAACTGTTCTAGGCTTGTTCTAGTAGATTGTAATTGACTTTAAATGAGTTTGGAGATTTTAATCCAAGCTCATTTTTTATCTAGATAGAAGTAGTTGTCTTCAGTTGATGAGAGAGTTGTTTACTATACGTAACCATTCTAGTTAAAGATATTTTCCTCGAATTCTGATATAATGGAAATATTGACTTCAAGAGTAAGGAAGAGAAGATGAACGCATTATTAAATGGAATGAATGACCGTCAGGCTGAGGCGGTGCAAACGACAGAAGGTCCCTTGTTGATCATGGCGGGGGCTGGTTCTGGAAAGACCCGAGTTTTGACCCACCGCATTGCTTATCTGATTGATGAAAAGCTGGTCAATCCTTGGAATATCTTGGCCATTACCTTTACTAATAAGGCTGCGCGTGAGATGAAGGAACGTGCTTATGGCCTCAATCCAGCCACTCAGGACTGTTTGATTGCGACCTTTCACTCCATGTGTGTTCGTATCTTGCGTCGCGATGCGGACCATATTGGCTACAACCGTAATTTTACAATTGTCGATCCTGGTGAACAGCGAACTCTTATGAAACGCATTCTTAAGCAGTTGAACCTGGATCCGAAAAAATGGAATGAACGGAGCATCTTAGGAACAATTTCCAATGCTAAGAATGATCTGATTGATGATGTTGCCTATGCTGCCCAAGCTGGCGATATGTACACGCAAATCGTAGCCCAGTGTTACACAGCTTATCAAAAAGAACTTCGTCAGTCTGAATCCGTTGATTTTGATGATTTGATTATGCTGACCTTGCGTCTCTTTGATCAAAATCCTGATGTTTTGACCTACTACCAGCAGAAGTTTCAGTACATCCATGTTGATGAGTACCAAGATACCAACCACGCTCAGTATCAATTGGTCAAACTCTTGGCTTCCCGTTTTAAAAATATCTGTGTGGTTGGGGATGCGGACCAGTCTATCTACGGTTGGCGTGGTGCTGATATGCAGAATATTTTGGATTTCGAGAAAGATTATCCCCAAGCCAAGGTTGTTTTGCTGGAGGAGAATTACCGTTCAACTAAAACTATTCTCCAAGCGGCCAACGAGGTCATTAAAAACAATAAAAACCGCCGTCCTAAGAATCTCTGGACCCAGAATGCTGATGGGGAGCAAATCGTTTACTATCGTGCTGATGATGAGCTGGATGAGGCTGTATTTGTAGCCAGAACCATCGATGAACTTAGTCGCAGTCAAAACTTCCTTCACAAGGATTTTGCAGTTCTCTATCGGACTAATGCCCAGTCCCGTACTATTGAGGAAGCCTTGCTCAAGTCAAATATCCCTTATACCATGGTTGGCGGAACCAAGTTCTACAGCCGTAAGGAAATCCGAGATATTATCGCTTATCTCAACCTCATTGCTAATTTGAGTGACAATATCAGTTTTGAGCGTATTATCAACGAGCCTAAACGTGGAATTGGCCCAGGTACAGTTGAGAAAATTCGTGACTTTGCGAATATGCAAAACATGTCCATGCTGGATGCTTCTGCCAATATCATGTTGTCTGGTATCAAGGGTAAAGCAGCCCAGTCTATCTGGGATTTTGCCAATATGGTTCTGGATTTGCGAGAGCAGCTAGATCAATTAAATATTACAGAGTTGGTTGAGGCGGTTCTAGAAAAAACAGGTTACGTTGATATTCTTAATGCCCAAGCAACTCTGGAAAGTAAGGCTCGGGTTGAAAATATTGAAGAGTTCCTTTCTGTGACGAAAAACTTTGATGACACCTCTGATGAGCCAGAAGAAGAAACTGGTCTGGACAAACTGAGTCGTTTCTTAAATGATTTAGCCTTGATTGCGGACACCGATTCAGGTAGTCAGGAGACATCAGAAGTTACTCTAATGACCCTGCATGCTGCCAAAGGTCTCGAGTTTCCAGTTGTCTTTTTGATTGGGATGGAAGAAAATGTCTTTCCACTTAGTCGTGCTGCTGAAGATCAAGATGAACTAGAAGAAGAGCGCCGTCTGGCCTATGTAGGAATTACGCGTGCAGAGAAAATCCTCTATCTGACAAATGCCAACTCACGCCTGCTTTTTGGTCGTACCAACTACAACCGTCCTACTCGATTTATTAACGAAATCAGTTCAGACTTGCTTGAGTATCAAGGTCTGGCTCGTCCAGCAAATACAAGCTTTAAAGCATCATATAGTAGTGGTGGCCTTGCCTTCGGTCAAGGTATGAGTTTGGCCCAGGCTCTTCAAGACCGTAAACGCAGTGCGGCCCCAAAAACTATCCAGTCAAGCGGTCTCCCATTTGGTCAATTTACAGCTGGTGCAAAATCAGCGTCTAGCGAAACAAATTGGTCCATTGGTGACATTGCCCTCCACAAGAAATGGGGAGAGGGAACTGTTCTGGAAGTTTCAGGTAGCGGTGCTACGCAGGAATTAAAAATCAATTTCCCAGAAGTTGGTTTGAAAAAACTTTTGGCCAGTGTGGCCCCAATTGAGAAAAAAATCTAATTTTTCATCCTTCTCACGAATAATAAAGTGAGGAGGATTTTTATGTACAGTATTTCATTCCAAGAAGATTCACTATTGCCAAGAGAAAGACTTGCCCAAGAAGGAGTGGAAGCGCTCAGTAACCAAGAGTTGCTAGCTATTTTACTCAGAACAGGAACACGTCAGGCCAGTGTTTTTGAAATTGCCCAGAAAGTCTTGAATAATCTTTCAAGCCTAACAGATTTGAAAAAAATGACACTGCAGGAATTGCAGAGTCTATCTGGTATCGGACGAGTTAAGGCAATAGAGTTACAAGCCATGATTGAACTGGGCCATCGTATTCATAAACACGAAACCCTTGAGATGGAAAGTATTCTCAGCAGTCAAAAGTTGGCCAAGAAGATGCAACAGGAATTGGGGGATAAAAAACAAGAGCACCTGGTGGCGCTCTATCTCAATACTCAAAATCAAATCATCCATCAACAGACCATTTTTATCGGTTCTGCCACTCGTAGTATTGCTGAACCGCGAGAGATTCTTCACTATGCTATCAAGCATATGGCGACTTCTCTCATCTTGGTTCATAATCATCCTTCAGGAGCGGTGGCCCCTAGCCGAAATGATGATCATGTCACTAAACTTGTCAAAGAAGCCTGCGATCTGATGGGAATTGTCCTCTTGGACCATTTGATTGTCTCTCACTCCAGTTACTTTAGTTATCGAGAAAAGACAGATTTAATCTAAAGTTCATTAACGATATAGTCAAAGAGGTTTTTATCTTTGGGACGATTTTCAAAAAGAAATTCTGGATGCCATTGGACACCGAGAAAGGCGACATCATCCGTACTCATGACAGCTTCAATAATGCCATCCTTAGGATCATGAGCCGCAATCTTTAAATTTGGTGCTAAATCCTTGATGCTCTGGTGGTGGAAGGAGTTGATATGGGAAATTTCTCCATAGATTTCTCGGAGAACGGTATCTGGTTCTGTCGCCAAGCGTTGGGTTGTGTACTCGGCGGAACAATCCTGCCAGTGATCTTCGATATCTTGATACAAAGTTCCACCCATGGCAACGTTAAAGAGTTGGGTACCACGGCAGACAGAGAAAATTGGCTTTTTCTGTTTAATAGCTTCCTTGATGAGGGCCAGTTCAAAGATATCCCTTTGAAGGTGGTAGTCATCGCTATCAATGGTTTTTGGTTCACCATAGAATTTTGGATCAACATTTTGCCCACCTGTCAAGATGAGCTTGTCAATCATACTGATATAGTGGCAGGCCATTTCTTGATCACCAATCGGTAGGATGATGGGAATCCCTCCAGCGTCTTTAACGCCTTCAACAAAGCCTTTTGCTGCGTAGCTCATCATGATGTCATCATCTGGATGAGTTTTTTCGTTTCCTGTAATCCCAATAACTGGTTTTTTCATAAAATGATTTTCGCTTTCTAATCCTCTTTTCGCATGAAGTAGAGGAGAGTTTGGAGTTCACTTGTCAAATCGACATACTGAACGACCACGTCTTTTGGTAAATGCAGATGGACAGGTGAAAAACTGAGAATTCCTTTCACGCCAGCATCCACCAAGAGATTAGCAACCTCTTGTGACTTAACGCTGGGAACGGTCAGGATAGCAGTCTTGACATCAGCATCCTTGATTTTATCCTTGATTTGAGAAATCCCGTAAATGGGAATTCCATCAGGAGTTTGGGTACCGACTTCGGGATGGTCATCTAGGTCAAAGGCCATGATAATCTTCATCTTGTTGCGCTCATGGAAGCGATAGTGGAGAAGGGCATGGCCCATATTTCCAATACCTACCAGCATGACATTGGTGATGGAGTTATCATTGAGCAAATCGGCAAAAAATGTCATCAGTTTTTTGACATCATAGCCAAAACCACGACGACCTAGTTCACCAAAATAGGAAAAATCACGACGTACGGTCGCGGAATCAATACCGATAGCCTCTGCAATTTGCTTAGAGTTGGCACGTTCAATCTTTTCTGCATGAAATCTCTTAAAAATTCGATAGTAGAGAGAGAGTCTTTTCGCTGTAGCTTTTGGAATAGCAGACTGTTTATCTTTCACAAAATCACAACCTTTCTATTCTTCTATTTTATAGAAACATTGTGAAAAAATCAACAAAAACAAGAAAAAACTAAGAAAAATCTTAGTTTTGATGTAAAAAATCTGCATGTGATAGAAAACGGTAGAGGTCTCCGACCAGTCCTTGGTAAACTTCCTGCCCTTTAAAGGTCAAAGAAGTTACATAAAGTGTATCTGGCAGAGTCACACATCCTGACAGAGCCAGCATGAGAGCCTCGTAATCCTCATACTTGAGAGTGCGCTCTACATGATAGCTGTCCTTATAGGTCAGTTCAAACATTTTGGCTCTATCTTTCCGCTTTTGTAAAGACACCACGTTCTACCAAGCTATCCATGAGGAAATAGAATTTTTCCTGATGAATGTGGTGGTCTTCTGATTTGAAAATATCAACTAGACGAAGACCAAACTTGTCAGTGATATTGATTTTAGCCCCTGTGAGTTCCTTGTTAATGATGATTTTTAGTTGGAAGCCTTCACCGCTGTTTGGAACCTTTTCAAGTAGGCGAGTCAGTTCATAGTTACCAACTTTTGTTTCAAAAAAAGTGTTGTCTTTGAGGGTGAATTTCTTAACAGAAGGGCTAAGAGTGTAGTCGTAACGACAATTTTTTAACTGAATGGTTTTTTCAAATGCCATATGGCTAACCTCCGATAATTTCTTTTAAGGTTTTTGCGAGGGTTTCTAGGTCTTCGATAGTATTTTGTGGAGACAAACTGATGCGAACGGATTCTTTCAAACGTTCTGAATTTTCCCCGTACATGGCTTCAAGAACATGGCTGGATTGGACAATGCCTGCAGTACAGGCCGAGCCAGTAGAGATTGAAATTCCAGCTAAGTCTAGACGAAGGAGTAGGAGGTCATTTTTCTGCCCAGGAAATCCAATATTGAGGACATAAGGTAGATGGTGTTCTCCTCTGTTCAGGTAATACTGAACTCCCTCAAGCTCCGCAAGAAAGGCAGTTTCTAGATTTTGTACATGTTGAAAATGTTCTTCTTGTTTTTCTAGGTCTTCTTTTAGGGCTGCAACCATGCTAACGATGGAAGCTAGATTTTCAGTTCCTGCTCGTTTTTTCTGTTCTTGATCTCCGCCATGAAGATAGGAATCAAAGTCCATGCTTGATGCGTAGAGAAAACCGATTCCCTTAGGACCATGGAATTTATGGGCTGAAGCAGTGAGAAAATCAATGCCCAATTCTTCTGGGTGAATAGGGATTTTACCGATAGCCTGAACTGCATCAACATGGTAGGCAGCAGGATGTTGCTTGAGTATTTGGCCAATTTCAGCAATGGGAAGTAGGTTTCCTGTCTCATTATTGGCAAACATGGTAGAAACCAAAATCGTATCGTCACGTAAGGCCTCTTGAATTTGCTGGGCGGTGATTTCCTGATTTTTTGGCTGGATAATGGTTACTTCAAAACCGAAGTGCTGAACCAAGTAATCAATTGTTTCAAGGACAGCATGGTGCTCGATGGCAGTTGTGATGATATGTTTTCCTTTTTCTTGATGACGAAGGCAGTAGCCGATGATAGCAGTATTGTTGCCTTCGGTTCCACCAGAAGTGAAAAAGATATGTTGAGGTTTTGTTCCCAGTAATTGAGCTAGTTCCTGACGGGCTTCACGCAAAAGTTTGCCAGCTTGACGACCATGACCATGGATACTAGAAGGATTGCCATGGGTTTCTTGCATAACCTTAGTCATAGCTGAAATAGCAACTGATGACATAGGAGTCGTTGCAGCATTGTCCAAATAAATCAAAGAATCACCTTATTTCTTTTTGTTGTAGGCAAAGAGTGGGCTGACTGGTTTTCTTTCGTGAATACGGACGATAGCATCACCAATTAACTCACTAGCAGTGATGTAGCATACGTTTTTAGGAGTTTTTTCTTTTGTTGCTACTGAATCAGTCACAAGAATTTCTTTAATATTAGTATTATCAAGAAGTTCAGCAGCACCTTCGACGAAGAGACCGTGGCTAGAAACAGCATAAATTTCTGTAGCCCCTTCACGTTCAACGATTTTAGCAGCTTCAGAGAAGGTACGTCCTGTATTCAGAATATCGTCAATTAAGATAGCTTTCTTACCTTCAACATCACCGATGATATAGCCTTCGTTGCGAGTTGCATCATCTTGTGGGTAATCGATAATGGCGATAGGAGCATCAAGATATTCAGCCAAGCTACGGGCACGCTTTACACCTGAATTTTTAGGGCTAACAACAACAACATCTGAGCCAAGTAAGCCCTTATCGCAATAATGTTTTGCAAATAAGGGAACTGTGAAGAGGTTGTCAACAGGAATATCAAAGAATCCTTGAACCTGAACGGCATGCAAATCAAGCGTAAGGATACGATCTACACCAGCCTTAACTAGCATATTGGCAACTAGTTTCGCTGTAAGTGGCTCACGAGGTGAAGCGATGCGGTCTTGACGTGCATAACCAAAATATGGAAGGACAACGTTGATACTGTGGGCACTTGCACGAACACAAGCGTCGACCATGATTAGCAATTCCATTAGGTGGTTGTTAACAGGGAAACTTGTTGATTGGATGATGTACACATCATAACCACGGACACTTTCTTCGATATTTACTTGGATTTCTCCGTCTGAAAATTGACGTGATGATAGTTTTCCAAGCGGTACACCAACAGCTTGTGCAATTTTCTGTGCAATCTCTTGGTTAGAGTTGAGTGCGAAAAGTTTCATGTTTTTTCTATCTGACATTATAGACCTTCCTCTGTAAACTTTTTAAATCCTAGCCATATCTGCCTAGCCTATATGAACTGGGATTTTTGTATTTTATTTTTTCTATTTTACCAAAAAATAGAGATTATTTCAGCTATTTTTCATGCTTTTGACAAATCGGACCAATTTTGAGGGAGCTTTTTGATAAGCAATCTGATTTTCCTCTAAAAATTGCTGGAAATCTTGTTTCCCTTGCTCGTGATTTTCCACTTCAAGCTCTAATTCGTAATCTGTAATATCAAAGTACTGACTTTCATCTAGTGCCATGAGGCCAATTGGTGTTTGCATTTCATAGCGAAGCGTTGTTAGACAACCAAGGACCTGCCATTTTTTACTTTGGATACCATGTTTTGCTAATTCATCAAGCACAAGCCCTTGAGGAAGTTCTTCCTTGTTCAGATAGTTTTCAGCATCTTTTAGTCGCAATTTTTGGTTGTACTCCATATTTCCAACACTTTGCGGGACTTTGAGTGTCAATTCTGCCCAGTCTTCAAAGGTTCGAATGCGCATAGCAACTTTCTTTTCTCTCAGTTCAAAATCAGGCGTGTCTATGTAGTAATTTTTTTGAAGAACAGGAGTGACGTCTGTGAACTGGTCCTTTAGACGATTGTATTCATCTTTTTTCAAGAGTGTTTTCAATTCAATTTCTAAATGTTTCATTTTTCTTACCTTTTCTTTATCGTTGAAAGCGGATTTATGGTATAATAAGCATTGTATTTATTGTATATGAATCTGGAGAAAAAATCAAAGATATTTTTGAAGGATAATATGAGAACAAGGGAGAATATATGACCTTAGAATGGGAAGAATTTCTAGATCCTTACATTCAAGCTGTTGGTGAGTTAAAGATTAAACTACGTGGTATTCGGAAGCAATATCGTAAGCAAAATAGGCATTCTCCGATTGAGTTTGTGACTGGCCGAGTCAAGCCAATTGAGAGCATCAGGGAAAAAATGGCTCGGCGTGGCATTACTTATGCGACCTTAGAGCACGATTTGCAAGATATTGCTGGTTTGCGTGTGATGGTTCAGTTTGTAGATGACGTCAAGGAAGTAGTGGAGATTTTGCGCAAGCGTCAGGATATGCGGATCATACAGGAGCGAGATTACATTACTCATCGAAAAGCATCAGGCTATCGTTCCTATCATGTGGTAGTAGAATATACGGTTGACACTATCAATGGTGCTAAAACCATTTTGGCGGAAATTCAAATACGTACCTTGGCCATGAATTTCTGGGCAACGATAGAACATTCTCTCAACTACAAGTACCAAGGGGATTTCCCAGAGGAGATAAAGAAGCGACTGGAAATTACAGCCAAGATTGCTCATCAGTTGGATGAAGAAATGGGTAAAATTCGAGATGATATCCAGGAAGCCCAGGCACTTTTTGATCCTTTGAGTAGAAAATTAAATGATGGTGTAGGAAACAGTGACGATACAGATGAAGAATACAGGTAAAAGAATTGACCTGATAGCTAATAGAAAACCGCAGAGTCAAAGGGTTTTGTATGAATTGCGAGATCGTTTGAAGAGAAATCAGTTTATACTCAATGATACCAATCCAGATATCGTTATTTCCATCGGTGGGGATGGTATGCTCTTGTCGGCCTTTCATAAGTACGAAAACCAGCTTGACAAGGTCCGCTTCATTGGTGTTCACACTGGACATTTGGGCTTCTATACGGACTACCGTGATTTTGAGTTGGATAAGCTAGTGACTAATTTGCAGCTAGATACCGGAGCAAGAGTCTCTTACCCTGTTCTAAATGTGAAGGTCTTTCTTGAAAATGGTGAAGTGAAGATTTTCAGAGCATTAAATGAAGCCAGCATCCGCAGGTCTGATCGAACCATGGTGGCGGATGTTGTGATTAACGGTGTCCACTTTGAACGTTTTCGTGGAGATGGGCTAACAGTTTCGACACCGACTGGTAGTACAGCCTATAACAAGTCGCTCGGTGGAGCTGTTTTACACCCAACCATTGAAGCTTTGCAATTAACGGAAATTGCCAGCCTTAACAATCGTGTCTATCGAACGCTGGGTTCGTCCATTATTGTTCCAAAGAAGGATAAGATTGAACTTATCCCGACGAGAAACGATTACCATACTATTTCGGTTGACAATAGCGTTTATTCCTTCCGCAATATTGAACGAATTGAGTATCAAATCGACCATCATAAGATTCACTTTGTCGCATCACCGAGCCATACCAGTTTCTGGAACCGAGTTAAGGATGCTTTTATCGGAGAGGTGGACGAATGAGGTTTGAATTTATCGCAGATGAGCATGTCAAGGTTAAGACCTTCTTAAAAAAGCACGAGGTTTCTAAGGGGCTCCTGGCTAAGATTAAGTTTCGAGGCGGAGCTATCCTGGTCAATGATCAACCACAAAATGCGACGTATCTATTGGACATTGGAGACCGCGTTGCCATTGATATTCCCGCTGAGGAAGGTTTTGAAACTCTAGAAGCTATCGAGAGACCATTAGACATTCTCTATGAGGATGACCATTTTCTAGTCTTGAATAAACCCTATGGAGTGGCTTCTATTCCTAGTGTCAACCACTCTAATACCATTGCCAATTTTATTAAGGGTTACTACGTCAAGCAAAACTATGAAAATCAGCAGGTTCACATTGTGACTAGGCTTGATAGAGATACTTCTGGCTTGATGCTCTTTGCTAAGCACGGCTATGCCCACGCACGATTAGACAAGCAGTTGCAGAAGAAGTCCATTGAAAAACGCTACTTTGCTTTGGTTAAAGGTGATGGACACTTGGAGCAAGAGGGAGAAATTATTGCTCCGATTGCGCGTGATGAAGACTCTATTATCACTAGACGGGTGGCTAAAGGTGGAAAGTATGCTCATACTTCTTACAAGATTGTAGCATCTTATGGGAATATTCATTTGGTAGACATTCGCCTGCACACTGGGCGAACCCACCAAATCCGAGTCCATTTTTCTCATATTGGTTTTCCTTTGTTGGGAGATGATTTGTACGGTGGTAGTCTAGACGATGGAATTCAGCGCCAAGCCCTGCATTGCCATTACCTATCTTTTTATCATCCATTTTTAGAGCAAGACTTGCAGTTAGAAAGTCCCTTGCCGAATGATTTTAGCAACCTTATTACCCAGTTATCAACTAATACTCTATAAAAACAGTTTCAGAGTATAATTATTATCTAAAAGGAGAAAACTCATGGAAGTTTTTGAAAGTCTCAAAGCCAACTTGGTTGGTAAAAATGCTCGTATCGTTCTCCCTGAAGGGGAAGAACCTCGTATTCTTCAAGCGACTAAACGCCTGGTAAAAGAAACAGAAGTGATTCCTGTTTTGCTTGGAAATCCTGAAAAAATTAAAATTTATCTTGAAATCGAAGGTATTGAGGACGGTTATGAAGTCATCGACCCTCAACACTACGATAAATTTGAAGAAATGGTTGCTGCTTTAGTGGAGCGTCGCAAGGGCAAAATGTCTGAAGAAGATGCACGCAAGGTTTTGGTTGAAGATGTCAACTATTTTGGTGTTATGTTGGTTTACTTGGGCTTGGTTGATGGAATGGTGTCAGGAGCGATTCACTCAACAGCTTCAACAGTTCGTCCAGCTCTTCAAATCATCAAAACTCGTCCAAATGTAACTCGTACTTCAGGTGCCTTCCTCATGGTTCGTGGTACGGAGCGTTACCTCTTTGGGGACTGTGCCATCAATATCAATCCAGACGCTGAAGCCTTGGCTGAAATTGCAATCAACTCAGCAATCACAGCTAAGATGTTTGGCATCGAACCTAAAATTGCTATGCTAAGTTATTCTACTAAGGGTTCAGGTTTTGGTGAAAGTGTTGATAAGGTTGTAGAAGCAACTAAAATTGCTCACGACTTGCGTCCTGACCTTGAAATAGATGGGGAATTGCAATTTGATGCAGCCTTTGTTCCTGAAACTGCAGCTCTGAAAGCTCCTGGAAGTACGGTAGCTGGTCAAGCAAATGTCTTCATCTTCCCAGGTATCGAGGCAGGAAATATCGGTTACAAGATGGCAGAACGCCTTGGTGGCTTTGCGGCTGTAGGACCTGTTTTGCAAGGTTTGAACAAGCCAGTTAACGACCTTTCTCGTGGATGTAATGCAGATGATGTTTACAAGTTGACCCTTATCACAGCAGCCCAAGCTGTTCATCAATAAGATTTAGTCCTCTTTCCTTTGGGAAGAGGCTTTTTATACTCAATGAAAATCAAAGAGCAAACTAGGAAACTAGCCGCAGGCTGTACTTGAGTACGGCAAGGCGACGTTGACGTGGTTTGAATTTGATTTTCGAAGAGTACTAATACTAGGAAAAGGACAGTTAGAATCTTCTGTGTTATACTAGAGATATGTTAGATTTGAAAGAATACGGTATCGTCATGTGGCCGGAGGAGAAGATCATTTCTTTCCGTGAGAAACTTCTCGCTTGGTATGATGAAAACAAAAGAGATTTACCGTGGCGTAGAAGTAAAAATCCTTATCATATCTGGGTGTCTGAAATTATGCTCCAGCAAACTAGGGTGGATACGGTTATCCCTTATTACGAACGATTCTTGGACTGGTTTCCAACAGTAGAAAGTTTGGAGAATGCGCCTGAAGAGCGTTTGTTGAAGGCTTGGGAAGGTTTGGGTTATTATTCTCGAGTTCGTAATTTACAGGCTGCAGCCCAGCAGATTATGACTGATTTTGGTGGTCAATTTCCAAACACCTATGAAGGAATTTCCAGCTTGAAAGGAATTGGACCTTACACTGCAGGAGCCATTTCCAGTATTGCTTTTAACTTGCCTGAGCCAGCTGTAGATGGTAATGTCATGCGTGTTTTGGCACGTCTATTTGAAGTTAATCACGATATTGGGATTCCAAGTAATCGTAAAATTTTTCAGGCAATGATGGAAATCTTGATTGACCCAGAAAGGCCTGGTGACTTTAATCAAGCTTTGATGGACTTAGGATCTGATATTGAGGCGCCTGTAAATCCCAGACCAGAAGAAAGCCCAGTTAAGGACTTTAGTGCGGCATATCAGAATGGCACAATGGACCGTTATCCAATTAAGGCTCCCAAGAAAAAGCCTGTTCCAATTTATCTTAAAGCCTTGGTGGTCAAAAATACTCAGGGACAATTTTTACTTGAAAAAAATGAAAGTGAAAAGCTATTGGCAGGTTTTTGGCATTTCCCCTTGATAGAAGTTGATAACTTTTCGCAAGGAGAGCAGTTTGACCTCTTTCATCAGGTTGCAGAAGAAAGCGTGAACTTTGGTCCCAGTCCAGAAGAGAGTTTCCAGCAGGACTATGACCTAGATGTTGATTGGCTTGATATTTATTTTGAGACTGTCAAGCATATCTTTAGTCATCGTAAGTGGCATGTTCAAATTGTAGCAGGTCAGGTGAGTGACTACAATGACTTTCCAGATAGGGAAGTTCGCTGGCTTTCACCAGAAGAGTTTAAGAATTACCCACTTGCCAAACCCCAACAAAAAATCTGGCAGGCTTATGCACAAGCCAACTTAGACAGTAGTAAAGACTAGCTATTGTGTCTTCTTTTTATTTTTTTGATATAATAGTAGAGAAAAAGGTGAACAAATGAAAAAAATATTAATTGTAGATGATGAAAAACCAATCTCGGATATTATCAAGTTTAATATGACCAAGGAAGGTTACGAGGTTGTAACTGCTTTTAATGGTCGTGAAGCACTAGAACAATTTGAAGCAGAGCAACCAGATATTATTATTCTGGATTTGATGCTTCCCGAAATTGATGGTTTAGAAGTTGCAAAGACTATTCGTAAGACGAGTAGTGTTCCTATTATCATGCTGTCAGCTAAAGACAGCGAATTTGATAAGGTTATTGGTTTGGAGCTTGGAGCGGATGACTATGTGACAAAACCCTTCTCAAATCGTGAGTTGCAGGCGCGTGTTAAAGCTCTTCTTCGTCGTACGGACTTGGTTTCTGTAGATAATCAAGAGTCAGATGAAAAGAAAACCCAACCTTTGCAAATTGGGGACTTGGAGATTGTACCAGATGCCTATGTGGCTAAAAAATATGGTGAAGAACTAGACTTGACCCACCGTGAATTTGAACTTTTGTACCACTTGGCTTCTCATATTGGTCAAGTGATTACCCGTGAACACTTGCTTGAAACGGTCTGGGGGTATGATTATTTCGGAGATGTTCGGACTGTTGACGTAACTATCAGACGTTTGCGTGAGAAGATTGAAGATACACCTAGTCGTCCAGAGTATATCCTAACACGTCGTGGTGTTGGTTATTATATGAGAAATAATGATTGAATTGATTAGAAAAAATATTCTTACTAGTGATTTTATCTTCATTTTAATTTTATTGGGTTTTATCTTGATTGTTACCTTGCTTTTGCTAGAAAATCGGCGAGATAATATTCGGTTGAAGCAAATTAATCAAAAAGTTAAAGACTTGATTGCAGGAGATTATTCTCAGGTATTGGATATGCAGGGAAGCTCTGAAATCACTAATATTACCAATAATCTCAATGATTTATCAGAAGTAATCCGTTTGACCCAAGAAAATCTGGAACAAGAGAGTAAACGATTGCACAGTATCCTCTCTTACATGACAGATGGAGTCCTCGCGACCAATCGTCGTGGTAAGATTACTATGATTAATGACATGGCTAAGAAACAGCTAGGTGTTCAGAAGGAAGATGTTCTCAATAAAAGTATTCTAGAATTACTTAAGATTGAAGATGAGTATGAACTTCGTGATTTGATTACCCAAGTTCCTGAACTCATGATTGATTCTCAGGATGCCAATGGTGAGTATCTGAGCCTTCGTGTACGCTTCGCCTTGGTGCGTCGTGAGTCTGGATTTATCTCAGGTTTGGTAGCTGTTTTGCATGATACGACGGAGCAGGAGAAGGAAGAACGCGAACGAAGACTCTTTGTTTCCAACGTTAGTCATGAGTTACGGACGCCTCTGACTAGTGTAAAATCCTATCTTGAAGCCTTGGATGAGGGAGCCTTGTCAGAACCTGTTGCACCAGACTTTATCAAGGTGTCTCTAGACGAAACCAACCGTATGATGCGGATGGTGACAGACCTTCTCCATCTTTCTCGAATTGATAATGCAACTAGTCACCTAGATGTGGAACTGATTAACTTCACAGCCTTTATTACCTTTATTCTTAACCGCTTTGATAAGATGAGGGGATCAGACGAAGAAAAGAAATATGAATTGGTTAGAGATTATCCGATTACGTCTGTCTGGATTGAAATTGATACAGACAAGATGACGCAGGTGATTGATAATATTCTCAACAATGCCATTAAATATTCTCCAGATGGTGGAAAAATCACAGTGACCATGAAGACGACTGATGATCAGATGATTTTATCCATCTCAGACCAAGGATTGGGTATTCCTAAGCAGGATTTGCCACGTATCTTTGACCGTTTCTACCGTGTGGATCGTGCTAGAAGCCGTGCTCAAGGTGGAACAGGGCTAGGACTGTCTATCGCTAAAGAAATTATCAAACAACATAATGGTTTTATTTGGGCCAAGAGTATATATGGTAAGGGATCAACCTTTACCATTGTGCTCCCTTATGATAAGGATGCAGTGAAGGAAGAAGTATGGGAGGACGAAATAGAAGACCAGAATGAGTGAAACAGGCTTTAAATACAGTATTTTAGCGTCGGGTTCCAGTGGAAATTCCTTTTATCTGGAAACGCCAAAAAAGAAACTTTTAGTGGATGCAGGCTTATCTGGTAAGAAAATCACCAGCCTACTTGCTGAAATAAATCGCAAGCCAGAAGACTTGGATGCCATTTTGATTACCCATGAGCATTCAGACCATATCCATGGAGTCGGTGTGTTGGCTCGCAAGTATGGTATGGATCTTTACGCCAATGAAAAGACCTGGCAGGCTATGGAAAATAGCAAGTATCTTGGCAAGGTGGATTCTTCGCAAAAGCATATCTTTGAAATGGGCAAAACAAAAACCTTTGGAGATATCGACATCGAGAGTTTTGGTGTAAGTCATGATGCAGTCGCACCGCAGTTCTATCGCTTTATGAAGGATGACAAGAGTTTTGTCCTTTTGACAGATACAGGTTATGTTAGTGACCGTATGGCAGGAATTGTCGAGAATGCAGATGGCTATCTTATCGAGTCCAACCATGATGTAGAGATTTTGCGAGCAGGTTCTTACGCTTGGCGACTCAAACAACGAATACTATCGGATCTGGGTCACCTTTCTAACGAGGACGGTGCTGAAGCTATGATTCGTACCTTGGGAAACCGCACTAAGAAAATCTACCTTGGTCATTTATCTAAGGAGAACAATATCAAGGAACTGGCTCATATGACCATGGTAAATCAGTTGGCTCAAGCTGATCTTGGAGTTGGGATAGACTTTAAGGTATATGATACCTCACCAGATACCGCAACACCATTGACAGATATATAGAAAGAACGCTAAGAAGGTGTTCTTTTTATATTGACTGAACACCTAAAAAGTAATACAATGGTGTTACTATTAAAAAAGGGAGTGCAAAAGATGACTACTATTACATTAAAAGTTTCTGAAGCTGATAAAACATTTATGAAAGCAATGGCTAAGTTTGAAGGGGTTTCCCTGTCGGAACTTATCCGCACCAAAACTCTTGAAGCTCTAGAAGATGAATACGATGCTCGTGTGGCAGATTTAGCCTATCAAGAGTATTTAGAAGACTTGGAAAAAGGAGTTGAACCCATTACTTGGGAAGAAATGATGCATGATTTAGGCTTGGAGGATGAATAATTTGTATAAATTAGTTCCAACAAGACGTTTCATCAAGCAATTGAAAAAATTGGATCGTTATACGCAGAAGATAATTACAAACTATTTACAAACCAATGTTTTGGAAGACCCAAGACGACACGGAAAGGCTTTGGTTGGTAATCGCGTTGGTCAATGGCGCTATAGAATTGGTAATTATCGAGTTATCGTACAAATTGTAGATGATGAATTAGTCATTGCTACTTTAGAAGTTGGTCATCGGAGAGATATTTATTGAATTAAAGTTGAGTATATTCTGGTATTACTTGGATTTGCTGAGATGATTGATTTAGACAGTCCTCCATACAGTATTATTGACTTGCTACTTTGGTTTGTGTTTGTGGTAGATTATAGTTGGCGGTTCTTTTCAAGTAAAGCAAAATGGAGGTTTATACTTGAAAATATCTTTGACTTGTTAGCTATCCTTCCTTTAAATGCTATTTTTACAGTATTGCGATTAGGGCGTATCTTCCGCTTAGCAAGGCTGACAAAATTACTGAAACTGACTCGTTTACTTAGAATAATTGGACTTACAGGTAAATTAGAAAGAAAAATTAGTAGATTCTTACGGACAAATGGCCTGATTTATATCTTGTATGTTAATATTTTTATTGTTCTAGTAGGAAGTTCAATTTTATCTGTAGTTGAAGAAAAATCTTTCTCAGATAGTCTTTGGTGGGCTCTTGTGACAGTAACCACTGTTGGTTATGGTGATATTGTTCCAGTTTCCCTTTTTGGGAAATGGCTAGCTTTTTTATTAATGTTGGTAGGGATTAGTACAATAGGAATGTTAACAAGTGCCTTGACGAACTTTTTTGTAAAAGATAATCCAGATGAACAGATAAAACTTGATAAACTCCAAGACGAATTATCGGGCCAAAGAATATTAATAGAGAAACAATCTGAGAAAATCGAAGAACTGCATCGGATGATACAAGATTTGCTTGAAAAAACGTAATTTTGACCATTTAAAAACCACTCGATGAGTGGCTTTTTTACAATCCAGCGAAATCTTTGATTTCTTGTGCTGACATTGAAGAGTCGCAACGGACATTGATTTGTCCATCCGCAATGTGAACAAATCCTGGTACAGTTGGGATTCCGTAGCGTGAGCGGAATGCTTGCAACTCATTGAGTTGGCTTGGTTCTTCACTGTTGATGAAGTAGATGTGAGCTTTAGTGTCAGCTACGACACCTGCCAAGGTACCAGCAAATTTACGGCAGTAAGGGCAAGTTTTGCGACCGATAAAGAAGGTTGCAGTTTCTTTTTTATCAAGAGCTTCTTCCGCACGCGCTACTGTAGTGACTTCAAGGTCTTTGATATTATCTAAAAATTGTTCCATGAGATTACCTCGCTTTCATTGATAAGTCTAGTATGCCATAAAGTTTCTAAAATTGCTTAGATTTGATACGAAAAAAAGATGAGATTGGTTGGTCTCATCTTTTATAGGGCTTTATTTTACAAAAGCATTGATTTCTGCTTCGATGTTAGCGATTTTAGCTTGTGATTCTTCGTTGGTTTCACCTACAACTGCAATGTAGAACTTGATTTTTGGTTCTGTACCTGAAGGGCGAACAGCAATCCATGAACCGTCAGCAAGTGTGTATTTCAAAACATCACTTGGAGGAGTTGTCAAATTTGTAACAGTACCGTCAGCAGCAGTGGCAGTTTGAGCCTTGAAGTCTTCTACTACAGTGATAGCTGTTGCATTCCATTCTTTTGGAGCGTTGTTACGGAATTTAGCCATAATCGCTTTGATTTGTTCAGCACCATCAACACCTGAAAGGGTAACAGAGATAGTTTTTTCTGCGTAGTAGCCGTATTCTTTGTAGATTTCTTCGATACCGTCAGCAAGTGTCAAACCACGAGAACGGTAGTAGGCAGCAAGTTCAGCAACGACAAGAACGGCTTGAATAGCGTCTTTATCACGTACGAAAGGTTTAATCAAGTAACCGAAGCTTTCTTCAAATCCCATCATGTATGTGTGATTGTGTTTTTCTTCGAATTCTTGGATTTTTTCAGCGATAAATTTGAAACCTGTCAAAACGTTGAACATGGTTGCGCCGTAGCTTTCAGCAATCTTCGTTACCAAGTCAGTTGATACGATAGATTTGCAGAGGGCTGCGTTTTCTGGAAGAGTTCCAGCGTTTTTGTGGGCTTCCAAGATGTATTTAGCCATGATAGCACCGATTTGGTTACCTGAAAGGTTGAGGTAGCTACCATCTTTTTGAAGAACTTCAACACCAACACGGTCAGCGTCTGGGTCAGTTGCCACAAGAACATCTGCACCAACTTGACGACCAAGTTCTTCAGCAAGGGCAAAGGCTGCTTGGCTTTCTGGGTTTGGAGATTTTACAGTTGAGAAGTCAGGATCGGCAGTTGCTTGCGCTTCAACGACTTGAACAGAGTCAAATCCTGCTTGGGCAAGAGCGCGACGAGCCAACATTTCACCAGTACCATGAAGTGGTGTGTAGACAATTTTCATGTCTTTACCAAATTCTTCAATCAAGGCTGGGTTGATGTTTACGTCCTTAACTTCTTTGAGGTATTCAACATCGACAGCTTCGCCGATAACTTCAATCAAGCCAGAAGCTTTTTCAGCTTCCACATCAGCAACTTCTACAGCAAATGGATTTTCGATTGCACGGATATATGTAGTCAAAGCGTCTGCGTCGTGTGGAGGCATTTGTCCACCGTCTTCACCGTAAACCTTGTATCCGTTAAATGGTGCAGGGTTATGACTGGCTGTGACCATGATACCCGCAAAACAGTTGAGGTGACGAACTGCAAATGATAGTTCTGGAGTTGGACGAAGGCTTTCAAATACGTAAGATTTGATGCCGTGTTTAGCAAGAACTGCCGCAGATTCAAAGGCAAACTCAGGTGAGAAGTGACGGCTATCGTAGGCAATTGCGACACCGCGTTCTTTTTCGTTTCCACCTTTAGACTCAATCAAACGAGCCAATCCTTCAGTAGCTTGACGCACAACGTAGATGTTGATGCGGTTTGTACCAGCACCAATCAAGCCACGCATACCTGCAGTACCAAATTCAAGATTTGTATAGAAGGCATCTTCCTTAGTTTTTTCGTCCATATTTTCCAAATCTTGACGAAGGTAATCAGGAAGCTCCGCAAAATCAACCCATTTCTGGTAATTTTCTTGGTAAGACATTGAAATTCTCCTTTTTGTAAATTGTTTTAACCGTTCACATTATAGCACTTTTTAGCGTTTTAGTAAAACGGTAGCATAATTTTCAGAAAAGTAGTGACATATGCCTGTTTATCAAGTCTTGAATGCCTTAGGGAAACATGCTATACTACTCTTATGATTATTTTACAAGCTAATAAAATTGAACGTTCTTTTGCAGGAGAGGTTCTTTTTGATAATATAAACCTGCAGGTTGATGAACGAGATCGGATAGCCCTTGTTGGGAAAAATGGTGCAGGTAAGTCTACTCTTTTGAAGATTTTGGTTGGAGAAGAGGAGCCAACTAGTGGAGAAATCAATAAGAAAAAAGATATTTCTCTGTCTTACCTAGCCCAAGATAGCCGTTTTGAGTCTGAAAATACCATCTACGATGAGATGCTTCATGTCTTTGATGATTTGCGTCGGACGGAGAAACAACTTCGTCAGATGGAGCTAGAGATGGGAGAAAAGTCTGGTGCTGATTTGGATAAACTGATGTCAGATTACGACCGCTTATCTGAGAATTTTCGCCAAGCAGGTGGCTTTACCTATGAAGCTGATATACGAGCGATTTTAAATGGATTTAAGTTTGACGAGTCTATGTGGCAGATGAAAATTGCCGAGCTTTCGGGTGGTCAAAATACTCGTCTGGCACTGGCTAAAATGCTCCTTGAAAAGCCCAATCTCTTGGTCTTGGACGAGCCAACCAACCACTTGGATATTGAAACCATTGCCTGGCTAGAGAATTACTTGGTAAACTATAGCGGCGCCCTTATTATTGTCAGCCACGACCGTTACTTCTTAGACAAGGTTGCGACAATTACGCTGGATTTGACCAAGCATTCCTTGGATCGCTATGTGGGCAACTACTCTCGTTTTGTTGAGTTAAAGGAGCAAAAGCTAGCTACTGAGGCAAAAAACTATGAAAAGCAACAAAAGGAAATCGCTGCTCTGGAAGACTTTGTCAATCGCAATCTAGTACGTGCTTCGACGACCAAACGAGCCCAATCTCGACGCAAACAACTGGAAAAAATGGAGCGTTTGGACAAACCTGAAGCTGGCAAGAAATCAGCCAACATGACCTTCCAGTCTGAAAAAACGTCGGGCAATGTTGTTTTGACTGTTGAGAATGCAGCTATTGGCTATGATGGGGAAATATTGTCAGATCCTATCAACCTAGACCTTCGTAAGATGAATGCTGTTGCTATTGTTGGACCAAATGGTATTGGCAAGTCAACCTTTATCAAGTCTATTGTGGACCAGATTCCTTTTATCAAGGGTGAGAAGCGCTTTGGCGCCAATGTTGAGGTTGGTTACTATGACCAAACCCAAAGCAAGCTGACACCAAGTAATACTGTACTGGATGAACTCTGGAATGATTTTAAACTGACACCAGAAGTTGAAATTCGTAACCGTCTAGGTGCCTTCCTTTTCTCAGGAGATGATGTTAAAAAATCAGTCGGCATGCTGTCTGGTGGCGAGAAAGCCCGTTTACTTCTGGCTAAACTTTCCATGGAAAACAACAACTTCTTGATTCTGGATGAGCCAACCAACCACTTGGATATTGATAGCAAGGAAGTGTTGGAAAATGCCTTGATTGACTTTGATGGAACTCTTCTATTCGTCAGTCACGACCGTTACTTTATCAATCGTGTGGCAACTCATGTACTGGAATTGTCTGAGAATGGATCAACTCTCTATCTTGGAGATTACGACTACTATGTCGAGAAGAAAGCAGAAGTAGAAATGATTCAAACTGAGGAAATTTCAACTACTAATCAAGCAAAAGAAGCAAGTCCAGTTAATGACTATCAAGCTCAGAAAGAAAGTCAAAAAGAAGTTCGCAAACTCATGCGACAAATCGAAAGTCTAGAAGCTGAAATTGAAGAGCTAGAAAGTCAAAGCCAGGCCATTTCTGAACAAATGTTGGAAACCAACGATGCCGACAAACTGATGGAATTACAGGCTGAACTGGACAAAATTAGCCACCGTCAGGAAGAAGCGATGCTTGAATGGGAAGAATTATCGGAGCAGGTGTAAAATGGAACATCTTGGAAAGGTATTTCGTGAATTTCGAACAAGTGGAAATTATTCTTTAAAGGAGGCGGCAGGGGAGTCCTGTTCAACTTCCCAGTTATCTCGCTTTGAGCTTGGGGAGTCTGACCTAGCAGTTTCTCGTTTCTTTGAGATTTTGGATAACATTCATGTTACAATCGAAAATTTCATGGACAAGGCAAGGAATTTTCATAATCATGAACATGTTGCCATGATGGGACAAATTGTACCCCTTTACTACTCAAATGATATTGCAGGTTTTCAAAAGCTTCAAAGAGAACAACTTGAAAAGGCTAAGAGTTCGACGAATCCCCTTTATTTTGAGCTGAACTGGATTTTGCTACAAGGTCTGATTTGTCAAAGAGATTCGAGTTATCATATGGAGCGGGATGATTTGGATAAGGTAGCAGATTATCTCTTCAAAACAGAAGAATGGACCATGTATGAGTTGATTCTTTTTGGAAACCTCTATAGTTTCTACGATGTGGACTACGTCACTCGAATTGGTAGAGAAGTGATGGAGAGGGAGGGATTTTATCAAGAAATTGGTCGCCATAGAAAACTGGTCTTGATTTTAGCCCTTAATTGTTACCAGCATTGTTTAGAGCATCTTTCTTTTGACAATGCAAGATATTTTGAGACTTATACAGAGAAGATTATTGGTAAAGGTATTAAACTTTATGAGCGTAATGTTTTCCATTATTTAAAAGGTTTTGCCTTGTATCAAAAGGGACAGTGTAAAGTAGGCTGTAAGCAGATGCAAGAGGCCATGCATATTTTTGACGTGCTAGGTCTTCCAGAGCAAGTAGCCTACTATCAGGAACACTACGAGAAATTTGTCAAAGATTAATTTTCCCAAATATGGGAAAAATGAGAAACTCCTCCAAGTTTTGATACAATAGTTTCAAAATTTGAGAGGAGTTTTTATGAATCGCTATGCCGTACAGTTGATTAGCCGTGGAGCTGTTAACAAGATAGGGAATATGCTCTATGATTATGGAAATAGTGTCTGGTTGGCTTCCATGGGGACTATCGGACAGACAGTTTTAGGAATGTATCAGATTTCTGAACTGGTCACATCTATTCTCGTAAATCCTTTTGGTGGAGTCATTTCAGACCGTTTTTCTCGTCGTAGGATTTTAATGGTGACAGACCTTGTTTGTGGGATTCTTTGTCTGGCTATTTCTTTCATAAGGAATGACAGCTGGATGATTGGCGCTTTGATTTTTGCCAATATTGTGCAGGCTATTGCTTTTGCCTTTTCTAGACCTGCAAATAAGGCCATTATCACAGAATTGGTAGAGAAGGATGAACTGGTCCTCTACAATTCTCGTTTGGAGTTGGTCTTGCAGGTTGTCAGTGTGAGTTCTCCTGTACTTTCTTTTCTGGTCTTACAATTTGCAAGTCTCCATCTGACGCTCTTACTAGATGCTTTGACTTTTTTTATAGCATTTGTTCTAGTGGCCTTACTTCCAAAAGAAGAACCAATGGTTCAAGATAAGAAACTTTTTACTGGTAAAGATATTTTTGCAGATATCAAAGATGGCTTGCACTATATCTGGCATCAAAAAGAGATTTTCTTTCTCCTGTTAGTGGCTTCCAGCGTTAATTTCTTTTTTGCGGCTTTTGAGTTTTTGCTTCCTTTTTCAAATAAACTATATGGAGTAGAAGGAGCTTATGCGACTATCTTAACCATGGGTGCGATTGGCTCAATTATAGGAGCACTGATAGCAAATAAATTTAAATCAAGTATGAATACACTTTTGTTCTTATTGATTTTAACAGGAGTAGGAGTTTTCATGATGGGTTTGCCTCTGCCCAATATTTTAACCTTTTCTGGAAACCTGATTTGTGAACTCTTTATGACGATTTTTAATATTCACTTCTTTACACAGGTACAGACCAAGATTGATGGAGAATATTTGGGTAGGGTATTGAGTACCATTTTTACACTGGCAATTCTCTTTATGCCGCTTGCGAAAGGTTTGATGACCTTTCTTCCAAGTGTCCATCTTTATTCTTTCTTGATTATTGGACTTGGAGTTGTCGCCTTATCCTTCTTAGCTCTAGGCTATGTACGAACTCATTTTGAAAAAGAGACATAAGTTTGCTTGGACTTCAAAAATAATTCCAATCTAAGTGTTTTTTCCGCCCTTCTCGTTTGTGAGAAGGGCTTAATTTATGGTAAAATAGTTTTATGAATAAAAGAATGAATGAGTTGGTCGCCTTGCTCAATCGCTATGCGACTGAGTACTATACCAGCGATAATCCCTCGGTTTCAGACAGTGAGTACGACCGTCTTTACCGTGAGTTGGTTGAGTTAGAAACTGCCTATCCAGATCAAGTGTTAGCAGATAGTCCGACCCATCGTGTTGGTGGCAAGGTTTTAGATGGTTTTGAAAAATACAGTCATCAGTATCCTCTTTATAGTTTGCAGGATGCTTTTTCACGTGAGGAGCTTGAAGCTTTTGATGCGCGTGTTCGTAAGGAAGTGGCTCATCCGACCTATATTTGTGAGCTGAAAATTGATGGCTTGTCTATATCGCTTACTTATGAAAAGGGGATTTTAGTTGTTGGTGCAACACGTGGAGATGGTTCTGTTGGGGAGAATATCACGGAAAACCTCAAGCGTGTTAAGGACATTCCTTTGACTTTGCCAGAAGAACTAGATATCACAGTTCGTGGGGAATGTTATATGCCACGCGCTTCTTTTGACCAGGTCAACCAAGCACGACAAGAAAATGGAGAGCCTGAATTTGCCAATCCTCGTAATGCGGCAGCAGGCACCCTGCGACAGTTGGATACGGCAGTAGTAGCCAAGCGCAATCTTGCTACCTTCCTCTATCAAGAAGCCAGTCTTTCAACTCGTGACAGTCAAGAAAAGGTGTTGAAGCACCTTGAACAACTAGGTTTTGTGGTTAATCCTAAGCGAATCTTGGCAGAAAACATAGATGAAATCTGGAATTTTATCCAAGAAGTAGGACAGGAACGGGAAAACCTGCCTTATGATATCGATGGAGTGGTAATCAAGGTAAACGACCTAGCAAGTCAAGAAGAACTTGGTTTTACCGTTAAGGCTCCAAAGTGGGCAGTGGCCTACAAGTTCCCAGCTGAAGAAAAAGAAGCTCAACTCTTATCAGTTGATTGGACAGTTGGCCGTACGGGTGTTGTAACCCCAACAGCCAATCTAACACCAGTACAACTAGCTGGTACAACTGTTAGCCGTGCGACTCTGCATAATGTGGATTATATTGCTGAAAAAGATATCCGCAAAGATGATACGGTTATCGTCTATAAGGCTGGTGACATTATCCCTGCCGTTTTACGTGTAGTAGAGTCCAAACGGATTTCTGAAGAAAAACTAGATATCCCTACAAACTGTCCAAGTTGTAACTCTGACTTGTTGCACTTTGAAGATGAAGTGGCCCTCCGTTGTATCAATCCGCGTTGCCCTGCCCAAATTATGGAAGGTTTGATTCACTTTGCTTCTCGAGATGCCATGAATATTACAGGACTCGGTCCATCAGTAGTTGAGAAGCTATTTGCTGCTAATCTGGTTAAGGATGTGGCAGATATTTACCGATTACAAGAAGAAGATTTCCTCCTTTTAGAGGGGGTTAAGGAAAAGTCTGCTTCTAAACTGTATCAAGCTATTCAAGCATCTAAGGAAAATTCTGCCGAGAAGCTCTTATTTGGTTTGGGAATTCGTCATGTCGGAAGCAAGGCCAGTCAGCTGTTACTTCAACATTTTCATTCAATCGAAAATCTGGCTCAGGCAGATCCAGAGGAAGTGGCTAGTATTGAGAGTTTGGGTGGTGTGATTGCCAAGAGTCTTCAGACTTATTTTGCGACAGAAGGCTCTGAAATTCTCCTAAGAGAATTGAAAGAAGCTGGGGTAAATCTGGACTATAAAGGTCAGACTGTAGTGGCAGATGCAGCCTTGTCAGGCTTGACCGTTGTATTGACTGGAAAATTGGAGCGACTCAAGCGCTCAGAAGCTAAAAGTAAACTCGAAAGTCTGGGTGCCAAAGTGACAGGCAGTGTTTCTAAAAAGACAGACCTCGTTGTTGCAGGAGCAGATGCTGGAAGTAAACTTCAAAAAGCACAAGAACTTGGTATTGAGGTTCGAGATGAAGCTTGGCTAGAAAGTTTATAAAGAATAGTAGAAGGCTAGGTGTTAGATAGTCTGAAACTGTCTTTCCTAAAGTGTTTTGACATGGATTGAGTCTATCTTGAGTAAGAAATTAAATCGCTGAATCTATCAGCACCACATAAAAAATTAAATTAAAATTAGAAATTAGGAAAAGAAATGTTTAATTACCCTGTAGTCATCCATTTTCATCGAAAAAACGGGGATTATGCAGCCTGTTCATTTAGTAGAAAACAGGCGGACAATGTTGAAAAATTGTATTATGAAAATAACTTTTTTGGAGCAAAGTTCTCCTTCACAGTTACAAGTCAAGAAAAGTTAGAAAACCTGAAGTTTTCTGTCGAGATTGATGGGACAGTTAAGGAATATTCCGTGCGTTATAACTACTATCCGCTTCTGACAGAAGTTTGGATTTTAGAGGGCGACGAGACTGTTTATTATTCTGAAAACCCAGCCATTGCTAGTCCTTACTACAAAGATCAAAATCCATTTGCTTTTGATAGAGCAATACATAGCGCTAGTTTTGATCACCACTGGGGCTACCAAGGAGAACTAGGTTACAGTCTTTCAGATTATCAGACTAGCTTTAAACTTTGGGCTCCTACGGCTACTGCTGTACAGGTGGTTGTCTACGAAAATACCAGCAACGACGCTCCGATTTGGAAAACCTTTAATCTAGAGCGTGGTAATAGCTATTCATACAGTCATAAGTACAATACCATTGGTGTTTGGAGTCTAGACTTAGATGAAAATCTTGCTGGCAAGGCTTATCAGTATCAGATTGACTTTCCTCACCACCAGACTGTGACGAGAGATCCTTACACGATTGCCACAAGTCCTGACGGCAAACGTTCCGTAATTCTTTCTCATCAAGACAGACAAGTAGAAGGATTTGTGGTCAAACATGGAACAGAAGCGCCTTGGCGTTTGGAAAATCCATGTAAAGCAGTTATCTGTGAAATGCATATCCGAGATTTAACCAAATCTCCGACCTCTGGAGTTGCAGAGCATCTCCGTGGAACCTTCCTTGGTGCTGCCCAGACTGGAACTGTAAACCAATTCGGACAAGCAACCGCCTTTGACTATATCAAAGAACTTGGCTGCAACTATGTTCAACTCCAGCCTATCTTTGATCGCCATAAGGAATACGATGAGGATGGAAATGTAACCTATAACTGGGGTTATGACCCTCAAAACTACAATGCACCAGAACCAAGTTTTTCTAGTAATCCAGATGATCCAGGGCAGGTCATTCGTGATTTGAAGACCATGGTTCAAGCCTATCACGATGCGGGGATTGGTGTCATTATGGACGTGGTTTATAATCACACCTTTTCAACGGTTGATGCACCTTTCCAAACAACTGTCCCTGATTACTACTATCGTATGAATCCAGACGGTACCTTCCAGAATGGAACAGGTGTTGGAAATGAAACAGCCAGTGAACACGAAATGTTCCGCAAGTACATGATTGATTCTCTTCTATACTGGGTACAGGAATACAATATTGACGGCTTCCGTTTTGACTTGATGGGTATTCATGATGTCAAAACCATGCAAGCGATTCGTTGGGCGCTAGATGAGGTTGATCCCTGTATTATCACTTATGGAGAAGGCTGGGATATGGGAACAGGTCTTGCAACTTATGATAAGGCCAAGAAGGATAATGCCTACCAAATGCCAAATATCGGATTCTTCAATGATAATCAGCGTGATGCGGTCAAAGGAGGAGAAGTTTATGGTGCAATCAAGTCAGGATTTGTAAGTGGTGCAGCCACTGAACCAATCATTGCCAAGGCCATTCTTGGTAGCCGAGAATTGGGTTCTTATCTCAGTCCAAACCAGGTTCTCAACTATGTTGAAGCCCATGACAATTACAATCTTCATGATTTGTTGGCGACTCTTCATCCTGATCAAAGTTCAGACCAGATTATGCGCAAGGTTGAGACAGCGACAGCAATGAACCTTCTCATGCAAGGAATGTCCTTTATGGAAATTGGCCAAGAATTTGGTCGAACCAAATTAATTCCGACGGGTGAACATGGACAACTCACTTCGGCAGACCGAGAACGTGCTATGAATAGTTACAACGCTCCTGACAGTGTTAACCAAATAAACTGGGATTTAATCAATGAAAGACAAGAAAGCATTGACTTTGTCCGTCAAATTATTCGACTGAAAACACAGACTAGCGCCTTTTCTTATCCTACATACGAAGAAGTTTACCGTCATGTCTTTGTTCACACAGCTGCAGAAAATAGCGGATGGATTGTTTACGAGATTCACGGGGGGCCAGAACATCTATTGGTAGTATTCAATGCCAAGGGAACTTCCTTATACTTTGAAAATGCAGGAAATCTAGAAATGCTTGTGACCAATAGTCGTTCGAAACAAGAAAATGTCATTGATGATACTAGTGTCGCAGTGCTAAAAGTACTCTCTTAAATGCATAAACTAAAAAGGGTTAGATTGTCTAATCCTTTTTATCATTTATAAGTTTTCAATGAAGATTAGAATCAAGTTTCAAATAGTTTGAAAAACCAAGCTTGTGAAAATAATCTCAAAAAAATTGCAAAAAGGGTTGTAATTTTCTGAAAATTTGGTAAAATATATCTTAATCATTTTCAGGAGGACGAGAATTTGACAAGATATCAGAATTTAGTAAATGGAAAATGGAAATCAGCTGAAAAAGAAATTACGATTTATTCACCAATAAACCAAGAAGAATTAGGGACTGTTCCAGCTATGACTCAGGCAGAAGTAGATGAGGCTATGAAAGCTGCGCGTGCAGCCCTGCCAGCTTGGCGAGCTTTATCAGCAGTTGAACGTGCGGCTTATTTGCACAAAACAGCAGCTATTTTAGAACGTGATAAGGAAGAAATTGGTACTATACTTGCCAAAGAAGTGGCAAAGGGAATTAAAGCAGCTATTGGAGAAGTGGTGCGTACCGCAGACTTGATTCGCTATGCTGCTGAGGAAGGTCTCCGTATCACTGGACAAGCAATGGAAGGTGGCGGTTTTGAAGCAGCAAGTAAAAATAAATTGGCCGTTGTTCGTCGCGAGCCAGTTGGTGTCGTGCTGGCTATCGCTCCCTTTAATTATCCAGTTAATTTATCTGCTTCTAAAATTGCACCTGCCTTGATTGCAGGGAATGTAGTCATGTTTAAGCCACCAACACAAGGTTCTATTTCTGGGCTCTTGTTGGCTAAAGCGTTTGAAGAAGCAGGGATTCCGGCTGGTGTTTTCAATACCATTACGGGTCGTGGTTCAGAAATTGGGGATTATATCATTGAACACAAAGAAGTCAACTTCATCAACTTTACAGGTTCAACTCCTATCGGAGAACGTATTGGTCGTTTAGCTGGTATGCGTCCAATCATGTTGGAGCTTGGTGGGAAAGATGCAGCCTTAGTACTAGAAGATGCAGATTTGGAACATGCTGCCAAGCAAATTGTTGCGGGTGCCTTTAGCTATTCAGGTCAACGTTGCACAGCCATTAAACGTGTTATTGTTATCGAAAGTGTAGCAGATACACTAGCTGCTTTGCTTCAAGCAGAGGTTACTAAATTAACAGTTGGCGATCCATTCGACAATGCTGATATCACACCAGTTATCGACAATGCTTCAGCAGACTTTATTTGGGGCTTGATTGATGATGCACAAGAAAAAGGTGCTCAGGCTCTTACACCAATCAAACGCGAAGGCAATCTTCTATGGCCAGTGCTTTTTGACCAAGTTACAAAAGATATCAAAGTGGCATGGGAAGAGCCATTTGGTCCTGTTTTACCAATTATCCGTGTGGCTAGTGTAGAGGAAGCCATTGCCTTTGCCAACGAATCTGAATTCGGCCTTCAATCCTCAGTCTTTACAAATGATTTCAAAAAAGCATTTGAAATTGCTGAAAAACTTGAAGTGGGTACAGTTCATATAAATAATAAAACCCAGCGTGGTCCAGATAATTTCCCATTCCTTGGTGTCAAAGGTTCTGGCGCTGGAGTGCAAGGAATTAAATATAGTATTGAAGCGATGACAAATGTCAAATCCATTGTTTTTGATGTGAAATGAAATGTAAAATCAGGAGATTCGTTTCCTGATTTATTTTTTTACTTAAAATTATATTTTTGTTAGCTAAATAACGAACTTTATGATAGTATTATAAAAAAACAATTCGTTTTCAAAGCGTTTCTGAAAATTTCTTGATTTACAAGTGAACACATCAGTGAATTTGTTGAAGACTTTCAAAAGATTTTTTTGCAAATTCCGTAATTTACTTGAATCTTCCCTAAAAAGGTAGTATAATAAATCTATAGAAAACGCTTACAGAAATAGGAGGGTGTATGGATAAGAATAATGCTTTAGAAACCTTTATGACAGGTGAAAATTTTCACCTCCAGCACTATCTGGGAGCTCATAGGGAAGAAAAAAATGGAGAGTATGGCTATACTTTTCGTGTGTGGGCGCCTAATGCTCAGGCTGTTCACTTGGTAGGGGATTTCACCAATTGGGTTGAAAATCAAATTCCGATGGAACGGAATGAATTTGGAGTCTGGGAAGTCTTTACCAGTCTTGCTCAAGAAGGCCAAATTTATAAGTACCATATCACGCGTGCAAATGGTCATCAACTGATGAAGATTGACCCTTTGGCTGTTCGATATGAGGCACGACCTGGTACTGGGGCTATTTTAACAGATATTCCAGAAAAGAAATGGAAGGATGGCCTCTGGCTAGCCCGTAGAAAACGCTTGAGCTTTGAAGAGCGTCCTGTCAATATTTATGAGGCTCATGCTGGCTCTTGGAAGAGAAATCCGGATGGCAGCCCCTATAGTTTTGCTCAATTGAAAGATGAACTTATTCCTTACTTGGTTGAGATGAATTATACTCACATTGAGTTTATGCCCCTGATGTCTCACCCACTAGGTTTGAGTTGGGGCTATCAGCTTATGGGTTACTTTGCTCTAGAGCATGCCTATGGTCGTCCTGAAGAATTTCAAGATTTTGTTGAGGAATGTCACTTAAACAATATAGGCGTTATTGTAGACTGGGTACCTGGTCACTTTACTATCAATGATGATGCCTTGGCCTATTATGATGGAACACCGACTTTTGAATACCAAGACCATAATAAGGCTCATAACTACGGTTGGGGAGCTCTCAATTTTGACCTTGGAAAGAATGAAGTCCAGTCCTTTTTGATTTCTAGTATCAAGTTTTGGATTGACTTTTACCATCTAGATGGTATTCGCGTAGATGCCGTTAGCAATATGCTCTATCTTGACTACGATGATGCTCCATGGACACCTAATAAAGATGGTGGCAATCTCAACTATGAAGGCTATTATTTCCTTCAACGCTTAAATAATGTGATTAAACTAGCTCATCCAGATGTGATGATGATTGCAGAAGAAAGTTCATCAGCTACTCAGATTACTGACACTAAGGATTCAGATGGTCTAGGATTTGACTACAAGTGGAATATGGGCTGGATGAATGATATCCTCCGATTCTACGAAGAAGATCCGATTTACCGTAAATATGACTTTAATCTGGTGACTTTCAGCTTTATGTATGTTTTCAATGAAAACTATCTCCTACCATTCTCGCACGATGAAGTGGTTCATGGCAAGAAGAGTATGATGCACAAGATGTGGGGAGATCGCTACAATCAATTTGCAGGCTTACGTAATCTCTACACTTACCAAATTTGTCACCCTGGTAAGAAATTGCTCTTTATGGGTAGCGAATACGGCCAATTCCTAGAATGGAAATCTGAAGAGCAGTTGGAATGGTCTAACCTAGAAGATCCAATGAATGCTAAGATGAAGTATTTCACTTCTCAGCTAAACCAGTTTTACAAAGACCACCGCTGTCTGTGGGAAATTGATACCAGCTATGATGGTATTGAAATCATCGATGCGGATAATCGAGACCAGAGTGTTCTTTCCTTCATCCGTAAGGGTAAGAAGGATGATATGTTAGTCTGTATCTTTAATATGGCACCTGTTGAACGAAAAGATTTTACAATCGGACTTCCTGTTGCAGGGATTTACGAAGAAGTCTGGAATACTGAGTTAGAAGAGTGGGGAGGCGTTTGGAAAGAACATAATCAAACTGTGCAAACGCAAGAAGGGCTATGGAAAGATTATGAGCAGACCTTGACCTTTACCCTACCGGCTATGGGAGCAAGTGTTTGGAAAATCAAACGTCGCTTGAAACCTACTAAAACCGTCACAAGTAAAAACCAAAAAGGAGTAGAAAATGAAGAATGAAATGTTAGCTTTGATTCTTGCTGGTGGGCAAGGAACTCGTCTCGGTAAACTTACTCAAAGCATCGCAAAACCAGCTGTGCAATTTGGTGGGCGCTACCGTATCATTGACTTTGCTCTTTCAAACTGTGCCAACTCAGGCATCAACAATGTTGGAGTCATTACACAGTACCAACCACTTGCTCTCAATAACCATATTGGTAATGGTTCAAGCTGGGGACTAGATGGTATCAATTCTGGTGTCTCTATTCTTCAACCTTATTCTGCAAGTGAAGGAAATCGTTGGTTTGAGGGGACTAGCCACGCCATTTACCAAAATATTGATTATATCGACAGTGTAAACCCTGAGTATGTTTTGATTCTATCTGGGGACCATATCTACAAAATGGATTATGATGATATGCTCCAGTCTCACAAGGATAATAATGCTAGTTTGACAGTAGCAGTTCTTGATGTTCCTCTTAAGGAAGCTAGCCGTTTTGGTATCATGAATACAGATGCAAACAATCGTATTGTTGAATTTGAAGAAAAACCAGCTCAACCTAAATCTACCAAAGCTTCTATGGGAATCTATATCTTTGATTGGCAACGTCTCCGCAATATGCTTATTGTTGCTGAAAAGAGCAAAGTCGATATGTCAGACTTCGGTAAAAATGTTATTCCAAACTACCTTGAGTCAGGTGAAAGTGTCTATGCCTATGAATTTAATGGTTACTGGAAAGACGTTGGTACAATTGAGTCTCTTTGGGAAGCGAACATGGAGTATATTTCTCCAGAAAATGCCTTAGATAGCCGTAACCGTCAATGGAAGATTTACTCAAGAAACTTAATTTCACCACCAAACTTCCTTGGGGCAAATGCTCATGTGGAAGATTCCTTGGTTGTCGATGGCTGTTTCGTAGATGGAACTGTTAAACATTCTATCCTCTCAACAGGTGCGCAAGTTCGCGAAGGGGCAGAAGTAGTAGATTCAGTTATCATGAGTGGTGCAATTGTCGGTCAGGGAGCTAAAATCAAACGTGCCATTATTGGTGAAGGTGCAGTTATTTCTGATGGTGTCGAAATTGATGGGACAGAAGAAGTACAGGTTGTAGGATATGATGAAGTAGTGGGGGTAGCAACAGATGAAGATTGATAAATATTCTGCCATTTTAGGAAACACAGTTGGTTTTCATGATATGTCAACACTGACAGACCATCGTCCAGTGGCTAGTTTGCCTTTCGGTGGTAAATATCGCTTGATCGACTTCCCACTTTCAAGTCTTGCTAATGCTGGTGTCCGTAGTATCTTTGGTATTTTCCAACAAGATAATATTAGCTCAGTCTTTGACCATATCCGTTCTGGTCGTGAGTGGGGATTGTCAACTCTTCTTAGCCACTACTATCTAGGTATTTACAATACCCGTGTGGAAAGTAGTACAGTTGGAAAAGAATACTACCAACAGCTTCTTACTTATTTGAAACGTTCTGGCTCAAACCAAACAGTTTCACTTAACTGTGATGTTTTGATTAATATTGATTTGAACCAAGTTTTCCATCTACATAGTACAACAAAAGAGCCTATCACTGTAGTTTATAAAAAACTATCTAAGAAAGACATTTCAGAAGTAAACGCAATCTTGGAAGTGGATGAAACAGACCATGTTCGTTCTCATAAACTCTTTGATAGCAAGTTACCAGATCAAATCTATAACATGTCTACAGATATCTTTGTCGTTGATACACCTTGGTTGATAGAACGCTTGGAAGAAGAAGCTAAAAAAGAACATCCAGAGAAGTTGCGCTATGTTTTACGGGATTTGGCTGCAAAAGAAGGGGCTTTTGCCTACGAGTACACAGGCTACCTAGCCAACATTCACTCTGTAGAGTCTTATTACAAAGCTAACAAAGATATGCTTGAATCACAAAAATTCTACTCTCTCTTCTCACCAAATCAAAAGATTTATACAAAGGTCAAAAACGAAGAGCCAACTTATTATGCTAATACATCCAAGGTAAGCACTTCTCAGTTTGCCTCTGGTAGTATTATTGAAGGTCAAGTGGCTAATTCTGTTTTATCACGTAATATTCATGTCCATAAGGATAGCTTGGTTAAAGATAGCATCTTATTCCCTCGTGTTGTTATTGGAGAAGGAGCTCAGGTAGAATATGCTATCTTGGACAAGGGTGTTGAAGTTGCGGATGGAGTTGTGATCCGTGGAACTGCAGAACATCCAGTCGTCGTTAAGAAAGGTGCTAAAGTAACAGAGGATATTCATTCATGAAAATTTTATTTGTAGCAGCAGAGGGTGCACCCTTTTCAAAAACAGGTGGTTTGGGAGACGTCATTGGCGCTCTTCCCAAATCACTAGTAAAAGCGGGACATGAAGTTGCAGTGATTTTACCCTACTATGACATGGTAGAGGCTAAATTTGGAAATCAGATTGAAAATGTTCTTCATTTTGAGGTGAGTGTTGGTTGGCGCAGACAGTATTGTGGAATTAAGAAAACCGTTTTAAACGGTGTAACCTTCTACTTTATTGACAACCAATATTATTTCTTCCGTGGTCATGTTTACGGTGATTTTGACGACGGAGAACGCTTTGCCTTTTTCCAACTGGCTGCCATTGAGGCTATGGAAAGGATTGACTTTATTCCTGAACTTCTCCATGTTCATGACTACCATACAGCTATGATTCCTTTCTTGTTGAAGGAAAAATACCGTTGGATTCAAGCCTATGAGGGCATTAAAACAGTTTTAACCATTCATAATTTAGAATTCCAGGGACAATTTTCAGAAGGAATGTTATGGGATTTGTTTGGAGTCGGCTTTGAACGTTACGCTGATGGCACCCTTCGCTGGAACAACTGTCTGAATTGGATGAAGGCAGGTATTCTCTATGCGGACCGTGTTTCAACCGTTTCACCTAGTTATGCTCATGAAATTATGACCAGTCAGTTCGGATGTAACTTGGATCAGATTCTTCGAATGGAGTCTGGCAAGGTGTCTGGTATCGTGAATGGGATTGATGCTGACCTTTATAATCCTCAGACGGATGCTCTTTTAGATTATCATTTTAATCAGGACGATTTGTCTGGTAAAGCCCAAAACAAGGCAAAATTGCAAGAAAGAGTTGGCTTGCCAGTTAGAGCTGACGTTCCTCTGGTGGGAATTGTTTCTCGTTTGACACGTCAAAAAGGTTTTGATGTGGTGGTGGAAAGTCTTCACCATATCTTGCAAAATGATGTTCAGATTGTTCTTTTGGGAACTGGAGATCCAGCCTTTGAAGGAGCTTTCTCGTGGTTTGCTCAGATTTACCCAGACAAGCTATCAGCAAATATCACTTTTGATGTCAAACTTGCTCAAGAAATCTACGCTGCTTGCGACCTCTTCCTCATGCCGAGTCGTTTTGAACCGTGTGGTTTGTCTCAGATGATGGCTATGCGTTACGGAACCTTGCCATTGGTCCATGAAGTTGGTGGCTTGCGAGATACCGTTAAAGCCTTCAATCCAATCGAAGGAAGCGGTACTGGCTTTAGCTTTGACAATTTATCTCCTTACTGGTTAAATTGGACTTTCCAAACAGCTTTGGACTTGTATAGAAACCATCCTGATGTTTGGAGAAACCTACAAAAACAAGCTATGGAGTGTGATTTCTCGTGGGATACAGCCTGCAGGTCATACCTTGAGTTGTACCATAGTTTAGTTAATTAATAGATAAAATCGTATGATGACTTCATACGATTTTTGGGCTGTTTAGAGAGGAGAACTGATGTCTCAAGTAAAAGGTTTGTGTGTTATGGATGTTGACGGCACCTTACTCCTAGAAGAAGTAATTGATCTTTTGGGAAGAGAGGCAGGTCGTGAGGAGGAAATTTCGCTGATTACAAGTCGGGCAATGAGAGGAGAGTTAGACTTTGAAACGAGTTTACGAGAGAGAGTAGCTTTGTTAAAAGGCCTCCCTGATTCGGTCTTTGATACAGTATTCAACTCTATTCATCTATCGCCAAATGCACAGAAATTTATCTCTATTCTCCAAAAGAATGGAATCCTAGTTGGTCTGGTGTCCGGTGGATTTATACCAATAGTTGATAGATTAGCAAAATCACTTGGAATTGCCCATTTCTCTGCCAACCAACTTGAAGTCAAAGATGGTCTTTTAACTGGAAAATTGATTGGACAAATTATAAGTCCTGAGGTCAAAAAAGAGACTCTGGAAAAATGGAGAGAGGAACTAAAACTTCCTCAAGAAAGAACTGTTGCAATCGGTGACGGGGCCAATGACTTATTAATGTTGAAGTCAGCAGGACTGGGAATTGCTTTTTGTGCCAAAGAAGTACTGAAACAAGAAATACCAAACCATGTTGACAAGAGGGATTTTTTAGAAGTTCTTCCCTTGATTGACTGTTTAGAATGAGGGAAAATATGAAGATTGTAATTGCACCAGATTCGTTTAAGGAAAGCTTGTCCGCTCAACAGGTAGCTGAAGCAATAAAAAGAGGCTTCCAACAATCGATAGCAGATGTAGACTGTCTCCTCTGCCCTGTTGGGGATGGGGGAGAAGGCACTGTAGATTCCATTCGACATTCTCTTGACCTTGAAGAAAAATGGATCCAAGTTACAGGACCTTTTGGACAAAAAGAAGCCATGCGCTATTTTCAAAAAAGTCAACTGGCACTATTTGAAGTTGCCGACTTGGTTGGCCTTGGAAAAATTCCGCTAGAGAAACGAAATCCACTTCAAATCCAAACTTGTGGTATTGGAGAGTTGATTCGTCATCTCATTGCTCAAGGGATTAAAGAAATCTATATCGGCGTTGGTGGCACGGCCAGTAATGACGGAGGAATTGGGATCACTGCTGGTTTAGGTTATCGATTTTATGATAGGGATGGAAATGTCTTGCCCGCTTGCGGTCAGTCCTTATTAAACTTAGCTTCTATGTCAACAGAAAATCGCTATGAAATTCCTGAAGGTGTTCAAATCCGTATTTTAGCAGATGTCGCGAGTCCCTTATGTGGTTATCAAGGTGCGACTTACACTTTTGGCAAACAAAAAGGTTTACATCCTACTATGTTTGCAGTCGTAGATCAGGCAATCCAAGATTTTTATGAAAAAGCCTCACCTGTAACATTGGAAATTAAAGGAGCAGGAGCTGGTGGAGGCATTGCTGGCGGTTTGTGTGCCTTTGCTCAAGCAAGTATCGTATCTGGAATTGACACTTGTTTAGATTTGATTGACTTTGATAAGAAAGTTTCAGATGCTGACTTGGTTATTGTTGGAGAAGGAAGGCTAGATCGTCAAAGTTTAGCAGGGAAAGCGCCGATAGGGGTAGCAAAAAGAACCCCTGTCGGAGTTCCTGTTATTGCTATTTGCGGTAGTCTCGCTGAAGATTTACCTTCACTACCATTTGAAAATATCCAAGCTACCTTTTCTATTTTAGAGAAAAGCGAACCTTTAGAAGATAGTTTGAAAAATGCCAGTCTCTATCTGGAGCGCACGGCTAACAATATTGGGCATTTATTAAATATGCGCAATATTTAGCCAAACCATTTCTTCCAGAAGGATGTTTTGGCTGGTTCTTCCTTTTTAACTTTCCAAAGTTTTGCAAAAGCAAGTCGAAGGTTCTTTTCTTCTACTTGAACTGGTGCATTGGTGTGGATAATAAGGCCAAAAGGAGAAGAAGTATGCTCTTCAGATACAATGGTAGCTTGACTATCAGTTTCTTTTGCTTCTTTTAAGTAGAAAACTTGTTTGTCAAATTCGATATTTGGTGAAATCTTCACAAATAGTGGTTCTGCTTTTTCCTGAAGATTTTCTAAAATAGATAAAAAGCCTTTTTCTAACTGAGGGCTATTTGCTGTGTCAATATCTGCATATCCAAGAACTCTTTCCTCAAAAGTGCCAAGATAGCGTCTTTGCTCATCTGGATTTAATTTTGGTCCACCATGAGCTTTTTCAAGTAATTGTTTTGATAAATCTGTCATGAAAACAGTATATCATAAAAGTTAGAATAAAACAGACAAAAGAAAGCGATTACTTTATAAAGTTAAGGAAAATTTGCACAAAGATAACGTTTTTTCTTGAAAAAGGAGGGGTTTTAAGGTATTATAGAGGTGTAAAAAATTTAACTCATAAGGAGAGTAAAAAATGTCAATTATTACTGATGTTTACGCTCGCGAAGTCCTAGACTCACGCGGTAACCCAACACTTGAAGTAGAAGTTTACACTGAATCAGGTGCTTTCGGACGTGGTATGGTTCCATCAGGAGCTTCTACTGGTGAACACGAAGCAGTTGAACTTCGCGACGGTGACAAATCTCGTTACGGTGGTCTTGGTACACAAAAAGCTGTTGACAACGTAAACAACATCATTGCTGAAGCTATCATCGGCTACGATGTACGTGACCAACAAGCTATCGACCGTGCTATGATCGCACTTGACGGTACTCCTAACAAAGGTAAATTGGGTGCTAACGCAATCCTTGGTGTGTCTATCGCTGTAGCTCGTGCTGCTGCTGACTACCTTGAAATCCCACTTTACAGCTACCTTGGTGGATTCAACACTAAAGTTCTTCCAACTCCAATGATGAACATCATCAACGGTGGTTCTCACTCTGACGCTCCAATCGCTTTCCAAGAATTCATGATCGTACCTGCTGGTGCGCCATCATTCAAAGAAGCTCTTCGTTGGGGTGCTGAAATCTTCCACGCTCTTAAGAAAATCCTTAAATCTCGTGGTTTGGAAACAGCCGTAGGTGACGAAGGTGGATTCGCTCCTCGTTTTGAAGGAACTGAAGACGGAGTTGAAACTATCCTTGCTGCTATCGAAGCTGCTGGATATGTTCCAGGTAAAGACGTATTTATCGGATTTGACTGTGCTTCATCAGAATTCTACGATAAAGAACGTAAAGTATACGACTACACTAAATTTGAAGGTGAAGGCGCTGCTGTACGTACTGCTGCAGAACAAATCGACTACCTTGAAGAATTGGTAAACAAATACCCAATCATCACTATTGAAGATGGTATGGATGAAAACGACTGGGACGGTTGGAAAGCTCTTACTGAACGTCTTGGTGGTAAAGTTCAATTGGTTGGTGACGACTTCTTCGTAACAAACACTTCTTACCTTGAAAAAGGTATTGCAGAAGGTGCTGCTAACTCAATCCTTATCAAAGTTAACCAAATCGGTACTCTTACTGAAACATTTGACGCTATCGAAATGGCGAAAGAAGCTGGTTACACTGCCGTTGTATCACACCGTTCAGGTGAAACTGAAGATTCAACAATCGCTGACATCGCAGTTGCAACTAACGCAGGACAAATCAAGACTGGTTCACTTTCACGTACAGACCGTATCGCTAAATACAACCAATTGCTTCGCATCGAAGACCAACTTGGTGAAGTAGCAGAATACCGTGGATTGAAATCATTCTACAACCTTAAAAAATAAAATAGTTCAGTGAACTATTTTATCCCGAACCTTGAAATTCAAAAGTTCGGCCGTTGATTTAACAACGTTTCTAGCCCCTCGGATTTTATCCGAAGGGCTATTTTTGTATTTAGGGGGCAAAACATTTCAAGACAGCTCATTTACTAATAAATACGATTCAACTAATATAATTGAAAATGATGGAAAAAAGGGTGAATTTATGATATACTTTAACGTAGGACCTTTTTAGAAATTTTGAAAGAGTATTAAAAATTTAAAATGAGAAAAATTGTTATCAATGGTGGCTTGCCTCTGCAAGGTGAGATTACCATTAGTGGCGCAAAAAATAGTGTAGTAGCTTTGATTCCAGCTATTATTTTGGCAGATGATGTGGTGACTTTGGATTGTGTTCCAGATATTTCCGATGTTGCTAGTCTTGTCGAAATTATGGAGTTAATGGGGGCTACTGTTAAGCGTTATGACGATGTGTTAGAGATTGATCCAAGAGGTGTTCAAAATATTCCAATGCCTTATGGGAAAATCAATAGTCTTCGTGCATCTTATTATTTTTATGGAAGTCTTTTAGGTCGCTTTGGTGAAGCTACTGTTGGTTTACCTGGTGGATGTGATTTGGGACCTCGCCCTATTGATCTACATCTTAAGGCTTTTGAAGCTATGGGAGCTACTGTTAGCTACGAGGGTGATAACATGAAGTTATCTGCTAAAGATACAGGACTTCACGGCGCAAGTATTTACATGGATACGGTTAGTGTCGGTGCGACGATTAATACGATGATTGCTGCGGTTAAAGCAAATGGTCGTACTATTATTGAAAATGCAGCCCGAGAACCTGAGATTATTGATGTTGCCACTCTCTTAAATAATATGGGTGCTCATATCCGTGGTGCTGGAACCAATATTATCATTATTGATGGTGTTGACAGATTACACGGAACCCGTCATCAGGTGATTCCAGACCGTATTGAAGCAGGAACATATATTTCTTTAGCTGCTGCAGTCGGTAAGGGAATTCGTATTAATAATGTTCTTTATGAACACTTAGAAGGATTCATCGCTAAGTTGGAAGAAATGGGAGTGAGAATGACTGTATCGGAGGACAGTATTTTTGTCGAAGAACAGTCTAATTTGAAAGCAATCAATATTAAGACAGCTCCTTATCCTGGTTTTGCTACTGACTTGCAACAACCAATTACTCCTCTTCTATTAACAGCAGAGGGGCGTGGTACCATTATTGATACCATTTATGAAAAACGAGTAAACCATGTTTTTGAACTAGCAAAGATGGACGCAGATATTACGACTACAAACGACCATATTTTATATACTGGTGGACGTGTTTTGCGTGGTGCAAATGTAAAAGCTACTGACCTTAGAGCTGGGGCCGCACTTGTCATTGCTGGTTTAATGGCTGAAGGCAAAACTGAAATTACAAATATTGAGTTCATCTTACGTGGTTATTCAGATATTATTGAAAAATTACGTAATCTAGGAGCGGATATTACACTTGTTGAAGAATAAACCGTAGAGGTGTTTATGAATATTTGGACCAAATTAGCAATGTTTTCTTTTTTTGAAACGGATCGCTTGTATTTGCGTCCTTTCTTTTTTAGTGATAGTCAGGATTTCCATGAGATAGCTTCAAATCCAGAAAATTTACAATTTATTTTCCCAACTCAGGCAAGTCTGGAAGAAAGTCAATATGCACTGGCCAATTACTTTATGAAGTCCCCTTTGGGAGTGTGGGCAATTTGTGACCAGAAAAATCAACAAATGATTGGTTCTATTAAATTTGAGAAGTTAGATGAAATCAAAAAAGAAGCTGAACTTGGCTATTTTTTGAGAAAAGATGCTTGGTCGCAAGGATTTATGACAGAGGTTGTTAGAAAAATTTGTCAGCTTTCTTTTGAGGAATTTGGCTTAAAACAATTATCCATAATTACCCATCTTGAAAATGAAGCTAGCCAAAGAGTTGCTCTTAAGGCTGGATTTCGTTTGTCACGTCAGTTTAAAGGAAGTGATCGCTATACAAGAAAAATGCGGGATTATCTTGAATTTCGGTATGTAAAAGGAGAATTCAATGAGTAAGCATCAGGAAATTCTAAGCTATTTGGAGGAATTACCAGTAGGTAAAAGGGTCAGTGTTCGTAGTATTTCCAACCATCTGGGAGTCAGTGATGGAACGGCCTATCGCGCTATCAAGGAAGCTGAAAACCGTGGAATTGTAGAGACTCGCCCAAGAAGTGGTACTATCCGTGTTAAATCTCAGAAAGTTGCTATAGAGAGATTAACTTTTGCTGAAATTGCTGAAGTGACTTCTTCTGAGGTTCTGGCTGGTCAAGAAGGTTTAGAGAGAGAATTTAGTAAGTTCTCAATCGGTGCCATGACTGAGCAAAATATTTTGTCTTACCTTCATGATGGGGGACTTTTGATTGTCGGAGATCGGACTCGTATTCAATTGTTAGCATTGGAAAATGAAAATGCAGTCCTGGTTACAGGTGGATTTCAGGTTCATGATGATGTGCTTAAACTGGCCAATCAAAAAGGGATTCCTGTTCTGAGAAGCAGGAATGACACTTTTACCATTGCGACTATGATCAATAAAGCCCTGTCAAATGTACAAATCAAGACTGATATTCTGACAGTTGAGAAACTTTATCGCCCAAGTCATGAGTATGGTTTTCTGAGAGAAACCGACACAGTCAAAGATTATTTGGACTTGGTTCGTAAGAATCGTAGCAGCCGTTTCCCTGTTATTAATCAACATCAGGTTGTTGTTGGAGTTGTAACTATGAGAGATGCTGGTGATAAATCACCAAGCACGACAATTGATAAGGTCATGTCTCGTAGCCTATTTTTGGTTGGATTATCAACAAATATTGCCAATGTGAGTCAACGGATGATTGCAGAAGACTTTGAAATGGTACCAGTTGTTCGGAATAATCAAACCTTGCTTGGAGTTGTGACACGACGAGATGTCATGGAGAAGATGAGTCGTTCCCAAGTTTCTGCTCTACCTACTTTTTCTGAGCAAATTGGTCAAAAACTTTCTTACCACCATGATGAAGTAGTGATTACAGTGGAACCCTTTATGCTAGAGAAGAACGGTGTTTTGGCTAATGGTGTATTGGCAGAAATTCTGACCCACATGACTCAAGATTTAGTTGTGAATAGTGGTCGAAATCTCATTATTGAGCAGATGTTGATCTACTTTTTGCAAGCAGTTCAGATAGATGATATACTGCGCATTCAAGCACGCATCATCCATCATACTAGACGATCAGCTATTATTGATTACGATATTTATCATGGTCATCAGATTGTTTCAAAAGCAAATGTGACTGTTAAAATTAATTAGAAACTAGGAGAAAAAATGATAACATTAAAATCAGCTCGTGAAATCGAAGCTATGGACAAGGCTGGTGATTTTCTAGCAAGTATTCATATCGGCTTACGTGATTTGATTAAGCCAGGCGTAGATATGTGGGAAGTTGAAGAGTATGTCCGACGTCGTTGCAAGGAAGAGAATTTCCTTCCACTTCAGATTGGGGTTGATGGTGCCATGATGGACTATCCTTATGCTACCTGTTGCTCTCTTAATGATGAAGTGGCTCATGCTTTCCCTCGTCACTATATCTTGAAAGATGGTGATTTGCTCAAAGTTGATATGGTTTTGGGAGGTCCAATTGCGAAATCTGACCTGAATGTCTCAAAATTAAACTTCAACAATGTTGAACAAATGAAAAAATACACTCAGAGCTATTCTGGTGGCCTAGCAGACTCTTGTTGGGCTTATGCTGTTGGTACACCGTCCGAAGAAGTGAAAAATCTGATGGATGTAACTAAAGAAGCCATGTATAAGGGGATAGAGCAAGCCGTTGTTGGGAACCGTATTGGTGATATTGGAGCAGCTATTCAAGAATATGCTGAAAGTCGTGGATACGGTGTAGTGCGTGATTTGGTTGGTCATGGTGTTGGCCCAACCATGCACGAAGAGCCAATGGTTCCTAACTATGGTATTGCTGGTCGTGGACTCCGTCTTCGTGAAGGAATGGTCTTAACCATTGAACCAATGATCAATACAGGTGACTGGGAAATTGATACAGATATGAAGACTGGTTGGGCGCATAAGACCATTGATGGTGGATTGTCATGTCAGTATGAACACCAATTTGTCATTACGAAAGATGGACCTGTTATCTTGACTAGCCAAGGTGAAGAAAGAACTTATTAATAAAAAGTGAAAAGGCTGCTGGAAGTTGATTTTATAAAGAATTTACTAGAACTTTTCATAATAAAGCGCATTATATCAAGTTTTAAGGGTTGATGTGATGCGTTTTTCTGATTTCAAGATTCTTACGTCAATCTCTTGTTCTGTATTACGATTTCAAAAACAAAATTCTTCTAAAATGCTACACTTCAGCTTAAAAAAACGACATTTCAGATTTTCTGGTTCAGAAATAGCTATCACTATGATATAATTATTTTATGATTATTACTATTCCTATAAAAAATCAAAAAGATATTGGCACACCATCCGATTCGGTCGTTGTACTCGGCTATTTTGATGGTATACATAAGGGACATCAAGAACTATTTCGTGTTGCCAACAAGGCTGCGAGAAAGGATTTATTGCCTATCGTAGTTATGACCTTTAATGAATCTCCAAAGATCGCTTTAGAGCCTTATCATCCTGACCTATTTTTGCATATTTTGAACCCTGCTGAACGTGAGAGAAAATTAAAGCGTGAAGGCGTAGAAGAATTGTATCTCCTTGATTTTAGTAGCAAATTTGCTAGTCTCACGGCAGAAGAATTTTTTGCAACCTATATTAAGGCTATGAATGCTAAAATTATTGTTGCAGGTTTTGATTATACATTTGGTTCTGACAAAAAAACGGCAGAGGACTTAAAGGATTACTTTGATGGAGAAGTTATTATTGTTCCACCTGTAGAAGATGAGAAAGGAAAGATTAGTTCAACACGTATCCGTCAAGCTATTTTAGATGGAAATGTGAAAGAAGCAGGAGAACTTTTGGGGGCACCGCTTCCATCGAGAGGCATGGTGGTTCATGGCAATGCTCGTGGTCGTACTATTGGTTATCCAACAGCGAATTTAGTGCTTTTAGATCGTACTTATATGCCAGCAGATGGTGTTTATGTTGTTGATGTTGAGATTCAAAGACAGAAGTATCGTGCTATGGCTAGTGTTGGAAAAAATGTGACCTTTGATGGAGAAGAAGCACGTTTTGAAGTCAATATTTTTGATTTTAATCAAGATATTTATGGTGAAACCCGTTATGGTTTATTGGCTTGATCGTATTCGAGACATGACTAAATTTGACTCAGTCGTCCAATTAGTGGATCAGTTAAAGGCTGATGAAGAAGTAGCTCGGAATTGGTCTTAAGAGATTGAGTAAACAAAAAAGAGGTTGTCTGTAACCCAAAAGATAGATGATGTAGTCTAACTTTTGGGGTCCTACAAGACCTCTTTTTATTCTTTTTCAAAGGTAAATCCTTCGCCAAGGATTTCGTGGGCTTCTGTAATAGTTATAAAAGCTTGAGGATCAATTCGATGAATCATTTCCTTCATTTTCACAATTTCATTTCTTCCGACAATACAGTAGATAATCTTCAAATCTTTTTGACTATAGTAGCCTTGACCTGAGATGAAAGTAACGCCTCTACCTAGGTCATCATTAATCGCCTTAGCAAGTTGGTCAGGACGTTTTGTAATAATCATAAATCCTTTACCTGCATAGCCACCTTCGCCAATCAAATCAATGACACGCGAAACGATAAAATCAAATAAGAGCGTGTAGGAAACCAATCTCAAATCTTTGAAGATTAGGAGAATGAGCATGAGAATACAAAAATCTAAGATAAAGAGCAGTTTTCCCATTGATATATGAGTGTACTTGTTGAGAATACGAGCTACAATATCAGTACCACCAGTTGTACCTCCAGCATTAAAGATAATTCCAAGACCAATTCCCAATAGAATCCCAGCTATAAGGGCAGTGATTAGTAAATCACCTTGAAGATCAATATGAAGGGGAATACGTTCAAAAAAGGCCAACCAGGCGGACAAGGCTAAGGTTCCTAGTAAACTAGAATAGAGGGACTTTGCTCCAAAAATCTTCCAAGCTAGGATGAAAAGGGGAATATTAATCAGCAGGTTCATGAGAGAAACAGGGATTTTAAAAAGATAAAAGGTGATGAGGGTAATACCTGTCGCCCCTCCCTCAAAGAGATGATGAGGAACTACAAAATAAGTTAGACCAAAAGCATAGATAGCAGCACCTAGTAAAATGGTTAAAATGGGATAAATTTTTTTAATCATAGGGACCTCTTTTCTTATAAGTAGATTATATCAAATTTTTAAGGAAAATTTGAATGACTCCATTAGGATTTTTAATCTTTTTTTGATATAATTAAAAGTAAGAAAACCAATCTGAATCCTAAAATAGAAAGATTGATACTATGACAAAAATTAAGATTGTAACCGATTCATCTGTTACTATTGAACCTGAACTAGTAAAACAATTAGATATCACTGTTGTTCCGTTATCTGTAATGATTGATAATGTTGTTTATTCTGATGCGGATTTGAAAGAAGAAGGTAAATTTCTTCAGTTGATGCAAGAAAGTAAGAATCTTCCAAAAACAAGTCAGCCACCTGTAGGTGTCTTTGCTGAAGTTTTTGAAGACCTATGCAAAGATGGTAGCCAGATTCTTGCTATTCATATGTCTCACGCCCTTTCTGGCACTGTAGAAGCGGCACGTCAAGGTGCTAGCTTATCTACTGCCGATGTAACAGTTATTGATAGTTCCTTCACTGACCAAGCCTTGAAATTCCAAGTTGTTGAGGCTGCAAAATTAGCGCAAGAAGGCAAAGAGTTGGAGGAAATCTTATCTCATGTAGAAGAGGTTAAAAACCACACAGAACTCTATATTGGCGTTTCGACTTTGGAAAACCTTGTTAAAGGTGGACGAATTGGGCGTGTAACTGGATTGTTGAGCTCACTTCTCAATATACGTGTTGTCATGCAGATGAAGGACCATGAATTGCAGCCAATAGTTAAAGGTCGTGGAGCTAAAACTTTTAAAAAATGGTTGGATGAACTGATAACATCGCTCTCTGAACGTTCTGTAGCAGAGATTGGAATTTCATATTCTGGTAGTGCTGATTGGGCAAAAGAGATGAAAGAAAGCTTACAAGCTTATGTTGAAAAGCCTATTTCAGTTTTGGAAACGGGCTCTATTATTCAAACTCACACGGGTGAGAATGCTTGGGCTGTTTTAGTACGTTACAACTCCTAAAAAAATAAATAAAATGGGAAGAAATAGCGTTTTTAACTTGACCTAAAAGGGATTTTAGGATATGATTATATTTGTTAATTAGAAATAAAATTGGAGGAATCATTAACATGGCAAACAAACAAGATTTGATCGCTAAAGTAGCAGAAGCTACAGAATTGACTAAGAAAGACTCAGCAGCAGCAGTTGAAGCTGTATTCGCAGCAGTAACTGAGTACCTTGCAGCTGGTGAAAAAGTTCAATTGATTGGTTTTGGTAACTTTGAAGTTCGTGAGCGTGCTGCACGTAAAGGTCGCAACCCACAAACTGGTAAAGAAATCAAAATTGCAGCTTCTAAAGTTCCAGCATTCAAAGCTGGTAAAGCTCTTAAAGACGCTGTTAAATAATCAACCTTCCAAAAGCCTATTGTATCAAGCTTTCTAGCTTGGGCAGTAGGCTTTTTTTGTGTATAGGAGGCAAAAAAGGGCCAGAATCTGAATGAACTAGTACCGGAAAATATTTCAAGTACAGACTAATTCAAATTGCGTAGCAGAAATCATACAAATGAAATTGATTATAGTAAAATAGGATTAGAATTATTAAGAAAGTTGGTTTTTTATTGGAAACGATAGTATTTTCAATCTCCGTTTTTTTAGCAGGGATCTTGTCCTTCTTTTCCCCTTGCATTTTTCCTCTGTTACCTGTTTATACTGGAATTTTGCTGGATGATCAGGAAAGTGCAAAAAGTTTTTCTTTGTTTGGGAGAAAAGTTGCGTGGTCCGGCTTGATTCGAACGCTTTGCTTTATCGTAGGCATTTCACTCATTTTCTTTATTCTAGGATTTGGTGCTGGTTACTTTGGGAATATTCTCTATGCCAATTGGTTTCGCTATACCATGGGAACAATTATTATCATTTTAGGTCTTCACCAGATGGAAATTTTTCATTTTAAGAAATTAGAGGTTCAAAAAAGCTTTACTTTTAAGAAATCAGAAGCCAATCGTTATTGGTCGGCCTTTTTACTCGGTATTACCTTTAGCTTTGGTTGGACGCCTTGTATTGGTCCTGTTTTGAGTTCTGTTTTAGCGCTTGCGGCTTCTGGAGGAAATGGCGCTTGGCAAGGTGCAATCTATACCTTGATTTACACTCTGGGGATGGCAATTCCTTTCTTGCTTTTGGCTCTAGCTTCAGGTGTAGTAATGCCTTATTTTAGTAAAATTAAACGTCATATGATGCTACTGAAGAAAATTGGTGGTTTCCTCATTATTTTAATGGGAATTTTGTTACTATTAGGACAAGTAAATGTTCTAGCTGGAATTTTTGAATAAAGGAGAAAAAGATGAAAAAAGTAATGTTTGCTGCCTTAAGCCTCTTGTCATTAGTCGTATTGATAGCCTGTGGTGAGGAAGAGACTAAAAAGACTCAAGCTCCACAACAATCCCCAAAACAACAGCAACAAACGACTGTACAACAAATTGCTGTTGGAAAAGATGCGCCAGACTTCACCTTGCAATCTATGGATGGTAAAGAAGTTAAGTTATCTGATTATAAGGGGAAAAAAGTCTACTTGAAGTTTTGGGCTTCATGGTGTGGTCCATGTAAGAAAAGTATGCCTGAGTTGATGGAATTAGCGGCGAAACCAGATCGTGATTTTGAAATTCTTAGTGTCATTGCACCAGGAATTCAAGGTGAAAAAACTGTCGAGCAATTCCCACAATGGTTCCAAGATCAAGGTTATAAGGATATCCCAGTTCTTTATGACACAAAAGCAACCACATTCCAAGCTTATCAAATTCGAAGCATTCCTACAGAATACCTGATTGACAGTCAAGGAAAGATTGGGAAGATTCAATTTGGTGTTATCAGCAATGCGGATGCAGAAGCAGCCTTTAAAGAAATGAACTAGAATAGATAAAAATCTGATTACAAGAGAGTAGTCAGATTTTTTTAGGAAAACATTTTATAAATATTCACAAATATCCTATATTTATGGTAAAATAGAATCATCATTTTATTTTGGAGTCAAAGATGAATATATTTAGAACAAAGAATGTTAGTTTGGATAAAACAGAGATGCACAGGCATTTGAAGTTATGGGATTTGATTTTGCTGGGTATCGGAGCCATGGTAGGGACAGGCGTCTTTACAATTACTGGTACTGCAGCCGCAACTCTAGCGGGTCCAGCCCTAGTGATTTCAATTGTCATTTCTGCCTTATGTGTGGGATTATCAGCTCTCTTTTTTGCAGAATTTGCTTCACGAGTACCTGCTACAGGTGGTGCCTACAGTTATCTCTATGCTATTTTAGGAGAATTCCCAGCCTGGTTGGCAGGTTGGTTAACCATGATGGAGTTCATGACAGCCATATCGGGTGTGGCTTCTGGTTGGGCAGCGTATTTTAAAGGGCTTCTCTCTCAATACGGGATAGCCCTTCCTCAGGCTTTAAATGGTACCTTTAATCCTCAAGCAGGGACGTTTGTTGATTTATTACCTATTCTTGTCTTGGTCTTGGTGACCTCGCTTGTTCTACTTAATGCGAAAGCCGCCTTACGCTTTAATTCAATTCTAGTTATTTTGAAATTTTCTGCTTTAGCTCTCTTTGTTTTAGTAGGAATCTGGCATATCAAGCTTGATAACTGGAGTAATTTTGCTCCCTATGGTTTTGGACAAATCTATGGTGCCAGTACTGGTATTATGGCTGGTGCGTCCTTGATGTTCTTTGGTTTTTTGGGGTTTGAATCCATCTCTATGGCTGTAGATGAGGTCAAGACTCCTCAAAAAAATATTCCTAGAGGGATTGTCTTATCGCTTTCTATCGTAACCATTCTTTATGCCTTGGTGACGCTTGTTTTGACTGGTGTGGTTCACTATAGTCATCTAAATGTCGACGATGCCGTTGCCTTTGCCCTTCGTAGCGTTGGGATTAGTTGGGCAGCTAGTTATGTGTCATTAGTGGCTATCTTAACCTTGATTACGGTTTGTATCTCAATGACTTATGCCCTATCTCGTATGATTTACAGTTTAGCGCGTGACGGATTGATGCCTGCTGCCTTTAAAGAACTGACCAAAACAAGCAAGGTACCAAAAAATGCTACTATCTTGACAGGTCTAGCTTCAGCAGTAGCAGCAGGAATGTTCCCTCTTGCTAGTATCGCAGCCTTCTTAAATATTTGTACCTTGGCCTACTTGATCATGCTGGCTTATGGTCTGATTCGATTACGGAAAGAAAAAGGAATGCCCAAAGCAGGAGAATTTAAAACACCACTGGTACCCTTATTACCGATTTTATCAATCATCATTTGTTTATCATTTATGTTGCAGTATAATATGGAAACCTGGATTGCTTTCCTAGTTGCATTGTTAGTAGGAAGTATTATTTACTTTACTTATGGTTATAAGCATTCTACCATAGAAGAATAATACTCTTCGAAAATCTCTTCAAACCACGTCAGCTTCGCCTTGCCGTATGCATGGTTACTGACTTCGTCAGTTTCATCTACAACCTCAAAACAGTGTTTTGAGCAGCCTGCGGCTAGCTTCCTAATTTGCTCTTTGATTTTCATTGAGTATATAAAGTGAGAATCTGTTGAGTTATTGAAACTCAGCAGATTTTTATATGTGAAAGAAATTTCAAATTTTTTCTAAAAATAGCTTGACAGATTAAATTTTTAGGAGTAAACTGTTTACCAGTTAATTAAATAGTTAAGGGGTTATCTATGAAGAAAAAAAGTTTATTTTTAGTATTGTTAAGTATCTTTCTTTTGTGTTTAGGTGCTTGTGGTCAAAAGGAAAGCCAGTCAGGTAAAGGGATGAAAATTGTAACTAGTTTTTATCCTATCTATGCTATGGTCAAGGAAGTATCTGGTGATTTGAATGATGTTCGAATGATTCAGTCAAGTAGTGGAATTCACTCCTTTGAACCTTCGGCAAATGACATCGCGGCCATCTATGATGCAGATGTCTTTGTTTACCATTCGCATACGCTTGAATCTTGGGCAGGAAGTCTGGATCCCAATCTAAAAAAATCTAAAGTGAAGGTTTTAGAGGCTTCAGAGGGAATGACTTTAGACCGCGTCCCAGGGCTAGAAGATGTGGAAGCAGGGGATGGAGTTGATGAAAAAACGCTCTATGATCCTCATACTTGGCTAGATCCTGAAAAAGCTGGAGAAGAAGCCCAAATTATTGCTGATAAACTTTCAGAGGTTGATAGTGAGCATAAAGAGACTTATCAGAAAAATGCGCAAGCCTTTATCAAAAAAGCTCAAGAATTGACTAAGAAATTCCAGCCTAGATTTGAAAAAGCGAGTCAGAAAACCTTTGTAACACAACATACAGCCTTTTCTTATCTAGCGAAGCGATTTGGACTCAATCAACTTGGAATCGCTGGTATCTCTCCTGAACAGGAACCAAGTCCAAGACAACTAACAGAAATTCAGGAATTTGTTAAGACCTATAAGGTTAAGACGATTTTTACAGAAAGTAATGCTTCTTCAAAAGTAGCTGAAACTCTTGTCAAATCAACAGGTGTGGGGCTTAAAACTCTGAATCCTTTAGAGGCAGACCCACAAAATGACAAGACTTATCTCGAAAATCTTGAAGAAAATATGAGTGTTTTAGCAGAAGAATTGAAATGAGGAAAGAATGAAAATCAATAAAAAATATGTAGCGGGTTCAGTGGCAGTTCTTGCCCTAAGTGTTTGTTCCTATGAACTTGGTCGTTACCAAGCTGGTCAAGTTAAGAAAGATTCTAATCGAGTAGCTTATATAGATGGTGATCAGGCTGGTCAAAAAGCAGAGAACTTGACACCAGATGAAGTCAGTAAGAGAGAGGGAATCAACGCCGAACAAATTGTTATCAAGATTACGGATCAAGGTTATGTGACCTCTCATGGAGATCATTATCATTACTATAATGGCAAGGTTCCTTTTGACGCTATCATCAGTGAAGAACTGCTGATGAAAGATCCGAATTATCAGTTGAAGGATTCAGACATTGTCAATGAAATCAAGGGTGGTTATGTGATTAAGGTAGACGGGAAATACTATGTTTACCTCAAGGATGCCGCCCATGCGGACAATATTCGTACAAAAGAAGAGATTAAACGTCAGAAGCAGGAACATAGTAGTAATCACGGGGGTGCTTCTAATGATCAGGCAGTAGTTGCAGCCAGAGCTCAAGGACGCTATACAACGGATGATGGTTATATCTTTAATGCCTCTGATATCATTGAGGATACGGGTGATGCCTATATCGTTCCTCATGGCAATCACTTCCACTATATTCCGAAGAGTGATTTGTCTGCCAGCGAATTAGCTGCTGCCCAAGCCTTCTTATCTGGAAAAGGTGATCAATTAAGTACAGTTGAATATCGTTCAAGCAGAGCTGAAACAAGATCTAGTGTGAGAACAAGTCAATATGAGTCTCCTCAAAATCCTGCAGCAGCTCCTGAGAGTCAAAATGAGGATTTGGATAGTCTCCTCCAAGAATTGTACGCTTTGCCACTTAGCCAACGTCATGTGGAGTCTGATGGATTAGTATTTGACCCAGCACAGATTACAAAACGTACTGCCAATGGTGTGGCAGTTCCTCACGGAGATCATTTCCATTTCATTCCTTATTCGCAAATGTCTGCTTTGGAAGAAAAATTGGCTCGAAATCTACCAATTGGAGGTCAGCCAGTTCAAAGTCATTCTAATAATACGAAACCAAGCAGTCCTGAGAGAACAAGTTCAACACCAAGTTCAACCATTAAACCAAACTTTAATCTCAATACGCCGGCACCGAATCGAGGAACTGGAGGAGCTTATACAACGGATGATGGGTATGTCTTTAGTCCGACAGATGTGATTGAAGATACAGGTGACGCTTTTGTTGTACCGCATGGAAATCATTTCCACTATATTCCTAAGAGTGATTTGTCAGCAGGAGAATTGGCTGCTGCTCAAGCCTATTGGAATGGGAAGCAGGGCTCACATTCTGCCACAAGCTCAAGTAAACCAAGTAGTGATAATGCTAAACCAGCCCAACCAAGTTTGACAGAGACTCCAAACCTGACTGTCACACCAACATATCATCAAAATCATGGGGAAGACATTTCAACACTTTTAAGTGAATTGTATGCCAAACCTTTGTCAGAACGCCATGTGGAATCGGATGGACTAGTCTTTGATCCGGCACAAATCATCAAACGTACAGCTAACGGTGTAGCAGTGCCTCACGGAGACCATTATCACTTTATTCCTTATTCACAAATGTCACCGCTGGAAGAAAAATTGGCTCGTATGATAGCTGTTAAGGGACAAAATGGCAGTGTCTTGCCAAGTGTTACTCCTCTGAAGCCGGCTCCTACTACCAAACCTCAAGCACCAGTGGAAAATAAACCGACTGAACTTGATGTCAACCAGGTTGTTAGAAAAGTTGGTGATGGTTATATTTTCGAGGATAAGGGCGCTAGTCGTTATGTTCTAGCTAAAGACTTAGCCAAGGATAAGATTGACGCTATTGAAAATCTCTTGTCAAAGAAAACTCAAGAGACGCATGCCCTAGTTGCGAAGAAAGAAAATGTCGCTCCTCGTGACCAAGAATTTTATGATAAAGCATATAATTTATTGACCGAAGCTCATAAAGCCTTGTCTGAAAATAAGGGGCGTACTTCTGATTTCCAAGCCTTAAACAAATTAGCAGAACGCTTGAATAATGAATCTTCTAATAAAGGAAAATTGGTAGATGATTTATTGTCATTCTTAGCACCAATTACCCATCCAGAACGTCTCGGAAAACCAAATGCTCAAATTGCTTATACAGATGTTGAAATTAAATTAGCGAAATTAGCAGGTAAGTATACAACAGAAGATGGGTATATCTTTGACATTCGTGATATTACCAGTGATGAGGGAGATGCTTATGTAACTCCGCATATGACCCATAGTCATTGGATTAAGAAAGAGAGCTTGTCTGAAGCTGAAAGAGTAGCAGCCCAGGCTTATGCTAAAGAGAAAGGTTTGACACCTCCTTCAACAGAGAATCAGGGTTCAGGAGATACTGAGGTTAAAGGAGTAGAAGCAATCTATAATAAAGTGAAAGCAGCTAAGAAGGTCCCACTTGATCATATTCCTTACAATCTACAACATACTGTTGAAGTAAAAAATGGTAGCTTAATTATACCTCATTACGACCATTACCATAACATTAAATTTGGTTGGTTTGATGAAGGACTCTATGAAGCACCTAAGGGTTATAGCCTGGAGGATCTCTTTGCGACTGTAAAATATTACGTTGAACATCCTGAAGAACGTCCTCACTCAGATAATGGTTGGGGAAATGCCAGCGACCATGTTCGTAAAAATAAGGCAGACCAAGACAGTAAATCTGATGAAGATAAGGAAGATCGTCATGAATCAGACGAGTCAACTCGTCCTGAATCCAATGAAAAAGAAAATCATACAGGTTCAACCCCTTCAGTAGATAATCTTTATAAACCGAGCACTGATGAAGACGAGACAGAAGAAGTATCTAAAGATACAACAGACGAAGCTGAAGTACCTCAAGTAGAAACCGAAAAAGTAGAAGCCAAACTCAAAGAAGTAGAAGCTCTACTTGCTAAAGTAACGGATGCTAGTTTGAAAGACAATGTGACAGAGAGCCTATCTGGTTTACGAAATAATCTGAGTCTTCAAACCATGGATAATAATGGCATCATGGCAGAAGCAGAGAAACTACTTGCTTTGTTAAAAGGTAGTGAGTCAGTTACGACGAAACCAGAAGCATAAGTTTATCCTATTAAATCAATATGATGTAAGAGTCAGTAGCAATACTGGCTTTTATTTTTTTAAAATGACATAAAAATCTTGACAGATAAACTTAAAAAAGGTAAACTATTTACTGGTTAATTAATTGGTTAAATAACCAGTTTAGAAAAACTGTTTAACCGAGAAAAAGAAGTTAAGAAAAGCTTCATCATTTATTGAAATGAGGGATTTATGAAATTCAGTAAAAAGTATATTGCAGCCGGATCAGCTGTTATCGTATCCTTGAGTCTTTGCGCCTATGCACTGAACCAGCATCGCTCGCAGGAAAATAAGGACAATAATCGTGTCTCTTATGTGGATGGCAGTCAGTCAAGTCAGAAAACTGAAAACTTGACACCAGATCAGGTTAGCCAGAAAGAAGGAATTCAGGCTGAGCAAATTGTCATCAAAATTACAGATCAGGGCTATGTGACGTCACACGGTGATCACTATCATTATTATAACGGGAAAGTTCCTTATGATGCCCTCTTTAGTGAAGAACTTTTGATGAAGGATCCAAACTATCAACTTAAGGATGGAGATATTGTCAATGAAGTCAAGGGTGGTTATATCATCAAGGTAGATGGAAAATATTATGTCTACCTGAAAGATGCAGCTCATGCTGATAATATTCGAACTAAAGATGAAATCAACCGTCAAAAACAAGAACATGTCAAAGATAATGAGAAGGTCAGCTCTGATGTTGCTGTAGCAAGGTCTCAGGGACGCTATACGACAGATGATGGTTATGTCTTTAATCCAGCTGATATTATCGAAGATACGGGTGATGCTTATATCGTTCCTCATGGAGGTCACTATCACTATATTCCAAAAAGTGATTTGTCTTCTAGTGAGTTAGCAGCAGCAAAAGCTCATTTAGCTGGCAAAAATACGCAACCGAGTCAGCTAAGCTATTCTTCAACAGCTAGTGAGAATAATACTCAATCTACAGTGCAAGGATTAACTAGCAAGCCAGAAAGCAAAGTTGAAAATCTCCAAAGTTTATTGAAAGAACTCTACGATTCACCTAGCGACAAACGTTACAGTGAATCAGATGGTCTGGTCTTTGACCCTGCTAAGATTATCAGTCGTACACCAAATGGAGTTGCGATTCCGCATGGTGACCATTATCACTTTATTCCTTACAGCAAGCTCTCTCCTTTAGAAGAAAAGATTGCTAGAATGGTGCCTATCGGTGGAACTGGTTCTACAGTTTCTATAAATGAAAAACCTCATGAAGTAGCGTCTAGTCTAGGAAGTCTTCCAAGTAATCCATCTATATTGAATAAAGCTTCTTCAACGTTAAATAAGGAAATTCCTTCAACATCTGATGGTTATATCTTTAATCCTAAAGATATTGTCGAAGAAACTGCTACAGCTTATATTGTAAGACATGGTGATCATTTCCATTACATTCCAAAATCGACCGTAATTGGGCAACCGACTCTTCCAAACAATGGTCTAACAACACCTTCGCCATCTCTTCCAGTCAATCCTGGTGTTTCACATGAGGAACATGAAGAAGGTGGACACGGCTTTGATGCCAATCGTATTATTGCTGAAGATGAATCAGGATTTATCATGAGTCACGGTGACCACAATCATTACTTCTTCAAGAAGGACTTGACAGCAGAGCAAATTAAGGCTGCTCAGGAACACTTGAAAGGTGCAAATACAGCAACATCAAATCCAGCTCATGATGACGATCACGACGAAGATCATCATGGACACCATCATGATGAAGACCATGATCACGGTTTTGATGCCAATCGTGTCATCAGTGAGGATGAACAAGGTTTTGTCATGTCACATGGAGATCACAATCATTACTTCTTCAAGAAAGATTTGACAGCAGAGCAAATTAAGGCAGCTCAGGATCATCTGAAAACACATCATGATGCAGAGCCTGTAAAACCTCTTGCTAAAACGGTAGAGTCTTTCTCACGAGATGCTAGCGATGAAGAAAAGATTGCTTATATTTCTAAGACCTATGGTGTTCCACTTGAAGCGATTAGAATTTCAAACGGATTCTTTGTCTTTGGAAATCCAGACCAAGCCTACGATCCAACTCATATCCACCCATATGCTGTTCGTAAGGAACATGTTCGTTTGCCATTCCAAACTGGCAATCCAGAACTTGATTTCCTAAACGAACTCTACACGACTGCTTTGAGAGATGGCGTGTCTCCGTATAGCTTACAGGTAGAAAATGGTAGTTTTGTGATTCCTCATGGCGACCATAATCACTACATCAAGGTTCAAACTAAGGGGTATGAAGTGGCTTTGAAAAACAAGATTCCAGCTCTACAATCCAATTATCAACCTGGAGCTTTTGATGAGAAGGCAGTCTTGGAAAAAGTGGATCAACTTCTAGCTGATAGCAGAAGTATCTACAAAGACAAGCCTATCGAACAAAGACAGATTGAGTTAGCCTTAGGTCAGTTTACTGAAAACATGAAGAAACTTGCAACTAACTCTACAGCAGGTTATCTTGCAACCCTTGATCTCTTTGATAAGCAATATATCCATATTGATGAAAGTGTCAAACCTACTGAAACAAGTGCTTTAGATAAGAAATATCAGGCCTTGATTGATAAAATCAATACACTGGATACAGACTCTTATGGACTTCCAAAGAAAGACCTTCTCGTTCGACTCCAAGAGGCTAAGTTGGCTAAAGATGAAGCTGCTTTAGTAGCGGTTGAATCACAACTTCAAGCTCTTCAAGACTTTAATGATCGAACAGGTGTTACAACTGTAGAATACATCAAGTATTTCTACGAACACGTAAATGACGGTCGTTTAAATGATGAACTTCGGAACAAAGTAGCTCAGTTGACTTGGACCTTGTATCAATCTCAATCTTTCCTTAAGGCAGCAGAATTGAACAGACTATTCCCAAGCATCTATCAGGCAAAACAAGAAGTGGAAGAAGCTTTGAAAGCTCAGCCAACTACTGCGAAATCAAGTCAAACAGTTCTAGATACTGAAAAAGTAGATAATCAAAGTGCCAAGACAGCTATTTATGGCTTCTTGAAAGAATTGTACGGAGACTTTATGCCTGAAGAACATGTCAATCATGTTAGCAAGGAAGAAGTAGAAAGTCTTTTGAGCAAGGCAAATCAACTCTTGGAACAAATCCAAGAAGAAGGAATCAGACAATCCTTGGCAGAAGAAGTAGAAAATCTCAAAGCTGCCACAAACAAGGCTGATGCAGACTTGGATGAAGTAAACAGTCAGGTAAAAGATGTCTTGACTCGTATCGCTAGCGCCCTCCAACAAGAGAAGGAAAATGCTGAGCAAGATCCTCAGACACTTGTACTCTATCAAAAACTCTACGATATTCTCATGTCGCTTCACGCATATTTAGAAAACAATAAGGGGTCTGATGCGGACTTTGATAAGGTGGATGCTTTACTAGATCAACTTTCTGCTAAGAGTAAGGATAAAGCTGCTTTACTTGAATTGACAAAAACTATTCTAGTCTTGAATCAAGAAATCAAGTCAAAATCAAGTGCGAGTGAAGAAGCAACTCCAGCAACAAATGCCGAGGCAAATGGTGATAAGACAAGTCCCGAAACTGAAACATCAGCAGCTGCAGAATCTAACAGTGAAACTGCCAGCGACGAAAACAAACCGAGCAACGCAACAGATTCTAAACCTACTGAACCAGCGTCAGAAAAGGAAACAACAGAATCTACAACAAGTACTGGAAATCAAGAAAAACCAGCAGAATAAAAAGAAAGGCGAAGTAGCTGAGCTACCTCGTCTTTTTAGTCTTTATAAGCTACGATACCAATGATGGTATCAACCGCACGTTCCATAGTCTGAAGGCTGACGTATTCAAAACGTCCATGCATATTTTCTCCTCCCGCAAAGATATTAGGAGTTGGGATTCCCATAAAGGAAATCTTAGAGCCGTCTGTCCCTCCACGGATTGGTTCGATTATAGGAGTAATCCCCAAATCTTCCATAACTGCTTTGGCAATGGTAATTGGAGTCATATCTTTTTCAATGACTTCTTTCATATTGTAGTACTGGTCTGTCAAGTTTAGGGTGACACGGTCGCTACCAAGTTCTTGATTCATCTTATCAGCGATAGACTGCATTGCTGCTTTACGAGCTTCAAAGGCATCTTTTTCAAAATCACGAATGATGTAGCTTGCACGCGCCTCTTCGACACTACCTATCACATCCATTAGGTGGTAGAAGCCTTGGTAACCTTCTGTTAACTCGGGTCGGTCATTCTCTGGAAGTTGATTATGAAAATCAATTGCTAGCTGAAGGGCATTGACCATCTGCCCTTTGGCAGTACCAGGGTGGACATTGCGTCCTTGGAAATGCAATTCAGCACCAGCGGCTGAGAAGGTCTCGTACTGAAGTTCTCCGAGAGGTCCGCCATCTACAGTATAGGCAAAATCTACATCGAAATCTTCTGCATCAAATTTATTGGCACCAACACCGATTTCTTCATCTGGACCAAAACCAACACGAATCTCACAGTGCTTGATTTCAGGATGGGCAGTCAGATATTCAATAGCAGTCATAATTTCAGCAATCCCTGACTTGTCATCAGCACCTAGTAAGGTTGTTCCATCGGTTGTGATGAGCGTTTGTCCTGGATATTTCTCTAGACTCTTAAAGTCAGCTGGATCGAGTTTGAAACCAGAATTTCCAAGTTCAATCACACCACCATCGTAGTTTTCAATTACCTGTGGCTTGACTCCTTCGGCATTAAAATCAGCAGTATCCATGTGGGAGATGAAGCCAATCTTACGTGTTAAAGATGGATCATTGGCTGGCAAGGTTCCAATTGCAAAACCATTTGGTAGATAATAAACATTTTGTAATCCAACACGTTTCATTTCAGGGATAAGAACATTGGTTGCGAAGTCAACCTGACTCTGTGTACTTGGAGTAGTAGTAGAGTGTTCATCAGAGCGCGTGTTGACCTTAACGTAGGTCAAGAAGCGGTCCAAGAGATTGGGGTAAGTCATAAAAAACTCCTTTTGAATTCATTTTTTCCATTGTATCATAGAAAGAAAAGAAAAACAAAAGACAGAAGTTAGAGAAATTCGCTATGTTGGCGTTTACTTATTAATGGATAAATGATAAAATAAACTTGATAAAAATATCACAAGGAAGCGATTATGAAAAAAGCAATTTTAATGATGACTTTCGGTTCACCAGAAGAGATTACCTTTGAAGGTGTGGCTGATTTTTTCACAAATATTCGTCGTGGAGTGAGACCTCAAGACCATGAGATTCAAACTCTCTATGATAATTATGTACGAATTGGAGGCACGCCTCTGCAAAGAATTACGCGTGAAGAGGTTGCCTTGGTAGAAGCTAGGCTAGGAAATGAATATAGTGTCTATTTTGCCAATAAGTTTTCTAGACCCTTTATCCCAGACGTGATTGGTCAGATGGAAGCAGACGGAATCGAGCAATGTATTTGTTTGATTTTGGAGCCTCATTATTCTTTTTACTCTGTCATGGGTTATGAGAAATTTTTAGAAAGCAAGCAAATTCAGTTTTTGGTCATTAAGGACTGGTATCAAGAAGAGGCCTTGCTAAACTATTGGGCAGATGAAATTGCTAAGATTTTAAAAGATGAAGTGAAGCAGGATAGCTTTAAAGTCATCTTTTCAGCCCATAGTGTACCCATTTTTGCCTTGGATTTTGGCGATCCTTATATCGATCAAATTTTTGAAAATAGCAAGCTAGTCGCTGAAAAACTAGGTTTGAGTTCCGAGCAATATACCAACACTTGGCAGAGTGAAAGTGATATTGGTATTCCATGGATTAAGCCAGATGTTTTGGAGTATCTCAGAGAACAGACAGAACATCCAGACCATTATATTTTTGTACCTATTAGTTTCATCAGTGAGCATATTGAGGTCTTGTTTGACAACGATGTGGAATGTTATGACTTGTGTCAAGAATTGGGTGTGAACTACCATCGACCACCAATGCCAAATACGGATTCTCGCTTGATTGATGCCTTGATCAATACAGTCAGAGCCAATGAACATCAAGAGTTTAAGGAATTTCTCCCAGAAGAAGAAACCTTTGATGAGTTAGTTCCTTCAGACGAGACTAAAAATATCTTGGCCGAATCTCAAGATTTACAAATGCCGGAGTTTGTGAAAAAACTGATTGAGAAAAAAGGTCGGGAAAATGTTAAGATGCCTTATCTTATTAAGAAAATGCTTGAGAAAGCAGGTAAGTTACCGAAAGAGTAAAGAAAAAAGGATTTAGCTTTGTGCTAAATCCTTTTAATCGATTATTTTTTCTCAAGAAGGGCTTTGATTTCTTGAAGTACTTCCAACTCAGTTGGACCAGCTGGAGCTTCCTCAGCAGCTTCTTTCTTAGTAAGACTTTGAGCTTTTTCAATACCTTTGATTACAAAGAAGAGAACAGTACCGATAACTAGGAAGTTGATAACAGCGCTCAAGAATTTACCATATGTAACACCATTCCAAGCAAGCTCAGCGATGTTTTGTACTTTCGCAGCTTCCAAGGCTGGATTCAAAATAAGTGGAGTGATGATATCGTTAACAAGTGATGTAACGATTGCACCAAAAGCAGTGGCAATGATCACACCGACAGCAAGGTCAACAACATTACCACGAAGCAAGAATGCTTTAAGATCTTTTAACATTTTCATAATTTCCTTTCAAAAAACTCTTACACTTAATTATATATTAATTAAGAAATTCTTGCAAGCTATATGTTTAAAATTTTTCTTATTTTTTAAAAATAAATACCTTACTAAAAATGTAATTGAGGATAATTATTAAGAATTGTGCAATAATTGTTTCAATACGATTCACTCTATTAATATTATTATTTACAAATTGCCCGATAATATTAGGAAACTGAGTTACAAAGAGAAAAGTTAAAAACAAGTCTAAAAGAAAGGTAGAAAGACGTGCTATAGTAAATTTTACTAAACGGATTGACCAATTCTGCCTAGCTTGCTTAAATACAATTGTATCATTTGTGATAAAAGCAAATAGGATACCGATTATATTTGCTAGTCCAGTTGCAAGGAGTTCTCTATGAGTTAGTTGATAAATGACTAATCGGGATAGAATCGAAACAAGAGTAGTTGCTATACCAAAAAAGAGGTAGGCAAAGAGTTCATTATCCAAGAGAATTTGAATACATTTTTTCATGCTTTTAGTATAGCATAAAGCAGGCTATTGTGCTATACTAGTAAGGTTGATTCAAGCAACCCTTGGTGCTTAGCTTCTTTCACCAAGCATATTATACGCGGGAAACCGCCAAAGGAGAAAAAATGAAAAAATTAACTATTCGTGATGTTGCAGATATTGCAATCGTCGCTGCTATCTATGTCGTTTTGACTGTTACACCGCCCCTAAATGCTATTAGCTATGGTGCTTATCAGTTCCGTATTTCAGAAATGATGAACTTTATGGCTTTTTACAATCCTAAGTACATCATCGGAGTTACTATCGGTTGTATGATTGCTAATTTCTTTAGCTTCGGACTGCTAGATGTCTTTGTTGGTGGTGGATCAACCCTAGTATTCCTTAGTCTAGGTGTTTGGCTTTTTGCAAAATACAGCAAAGATTACCTCTTTAATGGATTAATTCGAAAAGATCATTTCTTCTTTTCAATCCTCTTTTCAATTTCCATGTTTACTATCGCTGCCGAGTTGAATATCGTAGCGCAATTACCATTTTTCCTTACTTGGTTTACAACAGGGATTGGTGAATTTGCCTCATTGATTATTGGAGCGATTATTATTGGTAAAATTGGTCGTCGAATCGATTTAACTAAATAGAACCAGAAAAGCTAGGTAGCTATTACCTGGCTTTTTCTTATGGAAAATATCTAAGGAAACTTGACAAGATTTTCTAACTATAGTATACTTTTTAAGTAAGCTGATTTAGCTCAGTTGGCAGAGCGCATCCATGGTAAGGATGAGGTCGCCGGTTCAATCCCGGCAATTAGCATGATATTTACAGGGAAACTCTTGAACACAAGAGTTTTTTTCTTATGCTCGTGAGAAAAATTTTGACTTTTGTATAATAAAAGTCATCCTGCAAAAATTTCCTATTGACAAAACCACTTATTTCAAGTAATATAATAGACGCGATGAGTCGATAGGTAGTCTTCAGGCTACTATTGAGCATAAGGAGGTCATAACGCAGGAGCGGACCTTGATGAGTTGTGTGAACCTGCTCATCACATGAAGATGCCTCTTAGTCCCTAGTCTAGCGACTGGGGATTTTTATTTTCCAAAAAATGATGAAAAAGCTTTGCAATTCATGGAAAAAGTAGTATAATACATCTATTATAGAAATTTTTAGAAAATTCCGAAAGAGGTTATTTATGGGATATACAGTTGCTGTAGTCGGCGCGACAGGTGCTGTCGGAGCTCAGATGATAAAAATGTTGGAAGAATCAACACTTCCAATCGATAAAATTCGTTTACTTGCTTCTGCACGTTCAGCAGGCAAGACTTTGAAGTTTAAAGATCAAGATATTACGATTGAAGAAACAACTGAAACAGCTTTTGAAGGAGTTGATATTGCTCTTTTTTCAGCAGGTGGTTCTACATCAGCTAAGTATGCACCATACGCAGTGAAAGCTGGAGCGGTAGTAGTAGATAATACATCTTACTTCCGTCAAAATCCAGATGTTCCTTTGGTTGTACCAGAGGTCAATGCTCACGCACTTGATGCCCACAACGGTATCATTGCCTGCCCTAACTGTTCAACAATCCAAATGATGGTGGCTCTTGAGCCAGTTCGCCAAAAATGGGGCTTGGACCGTATCATTGTTTCAACTTACCAAGCAGTTTCAGGTGCTGGTATGGGAGCAATTCTTGAGACTCAACGTGAACTTCGTGAAGTCTTGAATGATGGAGTGAAACCACGTGATTTACATGCGGAAATCTTGCCTTCAGGTGGTGACAAGAAACACTATCCTATCGCCTTCAATGCTCTTCCACAAATCGATGTCTTCACTGATAATGATTACACTTACGAAGAGATGAAGATGACTAAGGAAACTAAGAAAATTATGGAAGATGACAGTATTGCAGTATCTGCAACATGTGTGCGTATTCCAGTCTTGTCAGCTCACTCTGAGTCAGTTTACATCGAAACAAAAGAAGTGGCTCCAATCGAAGAAGTAAAAGCAGCTATCTCAGCCTTCCCAGGTGCTGTTCTTGAAGATGATGTAGCTCATCAAATTTATCCTCAAGCCATCAATGCCGTGGGTTCACGTGATACCTTTGTTGGTCGTATCCGTAAAGACTTGGATGCAGAAAAAGGAATTCACATGTGGGTTGTTTCAGATAACCTTCTCAAAGGTGCTGCTTGGAACTCAGTTCAGATTGCAGAAACTCTTCACGAACGTGGATTGGTTCGTCCAACAGCTGAATTGAAATTTGAATTAAAATAGTCATATTGTTTAGGAGTTCAGATGAACTCCTTCTTTGAAATAGAGAGGTGTTTCTCATGTCTTATCAAGATTTAAAAGAGTGTAAAATCATCACAGCCTTTATTACTCCCTTCCATGAGGATGGTTCCATCAACTTTGACGCTATTCCAGCCTTGATTGAGCATTTATTGAGCCATCATACGGATGGAATTCTTCTCGCAGGGACGACAGCTGAGAGTCCAACTTTGACTCACGATGAAGAATTGGAGCTATTTGCAGCTGTACAGAAGATTGTCAATGGACGTGTACCTTTGATTGCGGGTGTAGGTACTAATGATACGCGTGACTCTATTGAGTTTGTCAAAGAAGTAGCGGAATTTGGCGGTTTTGCTGCTGGACTTGCTATTGTTCCTTACTACAACAAACCTTCTCAAGAAGGAATGTATCAGCATTTTAAGGCCATTGCAGATGCTTCTGACCTACCAATTATTATCTATAACATTCCAGGGCGTGTAGTTGTAGAATTAACTCCAGAAACCATGCTTCGTTTGGCTGACCATCCAAATATTATTGGTGTCAAAGAATGTACTAGCTTGGCTAATATGGCTTACTTGATTGAGCACAAACCAGAAGAGTTCTTGGTCTATACTGGTGAGGATGGAGATGCTTTCCATGCCATGAACCTTGGTGCGGATGGGGTTATTTCTGTTGCCTCTCATACAAATGGGGATGAGATGCACGAGATGTTCACTGCAATTGCAGAAAGCGATATGAAAAAAGCCGCAGCTATTCAGCGTAAATTCATTCCTAAGGTCAATGCCCTCTTCTCTTATCCAAGTCCTGCTCCTGTTAAGGCGGTTCTTAACTACATGGGATTTGAAGCTGGACCAACTCGTCTACCTCTAGTTCCAGCACAAGAAGAAGATGCCAAACGAATTGTCAAGGTTGTCGTAGATGGCGACTACGAAGCAACCAAGGCAACTGTAACAGGGGTCTTAAGACCAGATTACTAATAAAGACAATAAAATCCATGACCGCAACAACGATCATGGATTTTTCTATTTTCCTAAACAGAATTGACTAAAGAGTTGGGTAATAAGTTCATCAGGAGCAGCATCTCCAGTGATTTCTCCGAGGATTTCCCAAGTACGAGTCAAATCAACTTGAAGCAAATCAACAGGCATCCCCAGTTCAAGACCTTCATTAACAGCTTGTAGGCTTTCTACTGCCTTTTCAATTAGAGAAATGTGACGGGCATTTGACAAGTAAGTAGCATCTTGTTCAACCAAACCAGCGTTTTCAAAGAAGAGGTTGTTAATTCTCTCTTCAATCTTATCAATGTTTTGATTTTTAAGGACTGAAATACGGATGACATCTTCTGGAAGTTCTGAAGCTTCAATTGCTTCAGGAAGATCAGTTTTATTAAGAAGAATAATACGGTTTGTATCTTGGCTAATTTCAAGAAGTTGTCTGTCTTGAGCAGTCAGTGGTTCGCTAGCGTTTAGCACTAGTAGAACTAGGTCAGCTTCCTTGAGGGCTTTTTTTGAACGCTCAACTCCGATTTGTTCCACGATGTCATCCGTTTCACGAATACCAGCTGTGTCAATCAATTTTAGTGGAACACCGTTGATGTTGACGTATTCTTCGATGACATCTCGAGTTGTACCAGCAATATCGGTTACGATTGCCTTGTCTTCACGCAAGAGGTTGTTGAGAAGGCTTGATTTCCCAACGTTAGGGCGTCCGATGATAGCAGTTGAAATTCCTTCACGGAGGATTTTGCCACGACGGGCTGTCCTAAGGAGATTGGTTAGTAATTGTTCAAACTCCATTGTCTTCTCACGGACAACAGCAGTAGTCGCTTCTTCAACATCGTCATACTCAGGATAGTCAATATTCACCTCGACTTGGGCAAGTGTATTGAGGATTTCTTGACGGGTATTATTGATAAGATCAGAAAGGGAACCATCTAATTGTTTGACCGCAATGTTCATGGCCTTGTCTGTCTTGGCACGGATGATATCCATCACTGCCTCAGCTTGAGTCAAGTCCACACGACCGTTTAGAAAGGCACGTTTAGTAAATTCACCAGGTTCTGCCAATCGAGCTCCTTCACGGATAGCTAACTGGAGAATCTCATTGGTCACCGCAATCCCACCGTGGGTGTTAATCTCGATAATATCCTCACGAGTAAAGGTTTTTGGAGACTTCATGGCTCCAACCATGACTTCGTCCATGACTTTACTAGTCAGAGGATCAACAATGTGACCGTAGTTGAGAGTGTGGCTGGCAACCTTGTTCAAGTCTTTTCCTTTAAAAATCTTTTGCGCAATAGCAAAACTTTCTGTTCCGCTCAGGCGGACAATACCAATAGCCCCTTCACCTAGTGGAGTAGATATGGCAGCGATGGTATCAAATTCACGTGTAATCATAATGTTTCCTTTAATTAATAGCTCTTTTCTTGGAAATTTTCCCAAGTATCCTTTCAAATTGTAACAAATTTGAACTATTTCTTCAATGGATGTTACTTGGAGATTGAAAAAGCCTAAGCAATTCTGCTTAAGCTAGCTTATTTGGTGCGCATTTCCCCTTGTGGGAAGTAGGTTCCTTCTGGCATGTCATTGATGATGACATGGACAGCAGATTGAGGTGCTCCAGTGTTACGGACAACAGCTTCCGTTACTTCCTTAGCAAGAGCTTTCTTTTGCTCGAGCGTGCGTCCTTCAAATAAATCGATGCGTACAAATGGCATAATGGCTTCCTCCACTAGTTTTTGATTTCTTCTATTTTACCACATTTTGCCGTTTAAAGCTTAAGAAAATTATGATATACTAGAATGTAGCAAAAATTTAGAAATGGACGTGAAGCAAGAAACATGGCACAGTTGTACTATCGTTATGGGACCATGAACTCTGGTAAGACAATCGAGATTCTTAAAGTAGCCTATAACTATGAGGAGCAAGGAAAAGGTGTTGTGATTATGACCTCAGCTCTTGATACGCGTGACGGTGTTGGCTATGTGTCGAGTCGAATCGGTATGAAACGCCCTGCCATTGCGATTGAGGAAACAACTGATATCTTCGGTTATATCCGAGATTTACCAGAAAAACCTTACTGTGTGTTGGTTGATGAAGCCCAGTTTCTCAAGCGTCATCATGTTTATGACCTAGCTCGTGTTGTTGATGAGTTAGATATACCCGTCATGGCTTTTGGTTTGAAGAATGACTTTCGCAATGAGTTGTTCGAAGGTTCAAAATACCTCTTGCTCTTAGCAGACAAGATTGAAGAAATCAAGACCATCTGTCAGTACTGTAAGAAAAAGGCGACTATGGTGTTGCGAACTCAAGATGGTGTGCCAGTCTATGATGGCGAACAAATTCAGATCGGTGGAAATGAAACCTATATCTCAGTTTGCCGTAAACATTATTTTGCCCCTGAAATCAATAAGGAGAATGAAGAAAAATGAACATCTATGATCAACTACAAGCTGTAGAAGACCGTTATGAAGAATTAGGAGAGTTGCTCAGTGACCCAGATGTGGTTTCGGACACCAAGCGTTTCATGGAGCTTTCAAAAGAAGAGGCTTCTACTCGTGATACGGTAACTGCCTACCGTGAGTACAAACAAGTCCTTCAAAACATCGTTGATGCAGAAGAGATGATTAAAGAATCTGGCGGGGATGCGGACTTGGAAGAAATGGCCAAGCAAGAGCTCAAAGATGCCAAGGCTGAAAAAGAAGAATACGAAGAAAAACTCAAAATTTTGCTCCTTCCAAAGGATCCAAACGATGACAAGAACATCATTCTTGAAATCCGTGGCGCCGCTGGTGGAGACGAAGCAGCACTTTTCGCTGGAGATTTGCTAACCATGTACCAAAAGTATGCTGAAGCTCAAGGCTGGCGCTTTGAAGTCATGGAGGCTTCTATGAATGGTGTCGGTGGTTTCAAAGAAGTGGTTGCCATGGTTTCGGGGCAATCTGTTTACTCTAAACTCAAGTACGAATCTGGTGCTCATCGTGTGCAACGTGTTCCTGTGACAGAAAGCCAAGGCCGTGTTCATACTTCGACAGCAACAGTTCTTGTCATGCCTGAAGTCGAAGAAGTAGAATACGATATTGATCCAAAAGACCTTCGTGTCGACATCTATCACGCCTCTGGTGCTGGGGGACAGAACGTCAATAAGGTTGCGACAGCAGTTCGTATCGTTCACTTGCCAACCAATATCAAGGTTGAGATGCAGGAAGAACGTACCCAGCAGAAGAACCGTGAGAAGGCCATGAAAATCATCCGTGCGCGTGTTGCTGACCACTTTGCACAAATTGCTCAGGATGAACAAGACGCTGAGCGTAAGTCTACTATCGGTACTGGTGACCGTTCAGAACGGATTCGTACTTACAATTTCCCACAAAATCGTGTCACAGATCACCGTATCGGCTTGACCCTCCAAAAACTAGATACCATTTTGTCTGGTAAATTGGATGAAGTTGTGGATGCCTTGGTTCTTTATGACCAAACGCAAAAATTAGAAGAATTAAACAAATAATGAAATTAGCTCAATTATTTTCAGATTTTGAAGAAGAATTGATAAGACAAGGAGAGGAAGCAGAAAGCCTCTCTTTTGTCTATCGTAGCCTGAAAAATCTATCTTTTACGGACTTTGTTTTTGCCCTCCAGCAGGAAGTGACTGAAGAGGAAGAAGTATTTGTAAAAGAAATTTTCCAACAGTTAGCAACTCATAAACCGGCACAGTACATCATTGGACAGGCAGATTTTTATGGAATGCAGTTAAAAGTTGATGAGCGAGTATTGATCCCTCGTCCAGAAACAGAGGAGTTGGTGGAGCTTATCCTGGCTGAAAATCCTGAGACGAATTTTTCAGTTCTGGATATCGGAACAGGTAGTGGAGCCATTGCCCTTGCATTAGCAAAAAACAGATCAGCTTGGTCGGTGACGGCAGCAGATATTTCCCAAGAGGCTCTTAACCTTGCGTCCGAGAATGCTAAAAATCAAAAACTTAATATATTTTTCAAAAAATCTGATTGTTTTGCAGAAATTTCTGAAAAATATGATATAATTGTATCCAATCCACCCTATATCTCTCGTGAAGATGAGTCAGAGGTTGGCTTGAATGTCTTGCATTCGGAACCTCATCTAGCTCTTTTTGCAGACGAGGATGGCCTAGCTATTTACCGTAGAATTGCGGAAGATGCAACAGACTATCTCAAAGATGGTGGTAAGATTTACCTTGAAATTGGATACAAGCAAGGTCAAAGTGTTCCTGAACTTTTTAGGAAACATCTTCCTGAAAAACGATTACGAACACTTAAGGACCAGTTTGGTCAAGATAGGATGGTTGTAATTGATGATGGACAGGATTAGACAAGAGTTGGAAAATGGTGGAGCGGTCGTTCTACCTACTGAGACAGTTTACGGTCTCTTTGCCAAGGCTCTAGACGAAAAAGCAGTTGACCATGTTTACCAACTCAAACGTCGTCCAAGAGATAAGGCGCTTAACCTCAATATCGCCTCTCTAGAGGACATCTTGCACTTTTCTAAGAATCAGCCAACTTATCTACAAAAACTTGTAGAGACCTTTTTACCAGGTCCCTTAACCATTATTCTCGAAGCTAATGACCGAGTTCCCTATTGGGTCAATTCTGGTCTTGCAACTGTTGGATTTCGGATGCCTAGTCATCCCATTACCCTTGATTTGATTCGAGAGACAGGACCTCTGATTGGACCGTCAGCTAATATCTCAGGTCAGGCAAGTGGAGTGACTTTTAATCAAATTCTAGAGGATTTTGACCAAGAGGTTTTGGGTTTGGAAGACGATCCTTTTCTAACTGGACAGGATTCAACTATTTTGGATTTGTCTGGAGACAAGGTGAAAATCTTACGCCAAGGGGCCATTAAGCGAGAAGATATTCTTGCTCGGTTGCCAGAGATTTCTTTTGAGGAGGAATGAGATGTTAAGAGACTTAAGAGAAACTGATGTGAAAGCAATATGTGAGATCAACCAAGATGCTTTGGGCTATTCTTTTAGTCCAGAGGAAACGGCTAGTCAATTAGCTAGACTATCTCAGGATTCCCATCATTTCTTACTTGCTTATGAGGATGAATCTACTCATGCCTTGCTTGGATATGTCCACGCTGAGGTCTATGAATCACTTTATTCTAAAGCAGGATTTAATATTTTAGCTTTAGCAGTTTCACCTCAAGCACAAGGGCAAGGTATTGGTAAAAGCTTATTACAAGGGTTGGATCAAGAAGCAAAAAGACGTGGTTATGGGTTTATCCGCTTAAACTCTGCCGATCATCGTCTGGGTGCTCATGCATTTTATGAAAAAGTTGGTTATACTTGTGATAAAGTGCAGAAACGATTTATTCGCATCTTTTAGTTTATTTTCTTGTTGCAAAACAAACTAAAGGACCAGTCACACTATAAAGGAGAAGACCTATGATTTTTGACAAAGACGATTTTAAAGCATATGATGCTGATCTCTGGAATGCTATTGCCAAAGAAGAGGAACGCCAACAAAACAACATTGAGTTGATTGCTTCGGAAAACGTAGTTTCCAAGGCAGTTATGGCAGCTCAAGGGTCTATCTTGACGAATAAATACGCTGAAGGTTACCCAGGACGCCGTTATTATGGTGGAACAGATGTAGTAGACGTGGTGGAATCTCTAGCCATTGAACGCGCAAAAGAAATTTTCGGTGCAAAATTTGCCAATGTCCAACCACACTCAGGAAGCCAAGCTAACTGTGCAGCTTACATGGCCTTGATTGAGCCTGGCGATACGGTTATGGGAATGGATTTGGCTGCAGGTGGTCACTTGACTCATGGGGCTCCTGTTAGCTTCTCAGGTCAAACCTACAACTTTGTTTCTTATAGTGTTGATCCTGAAACGGAACTCTTGGATTTTGATGCTATCTTGAAACAAGCCCAAGAAGTAAAACCAAAATTGATCGTAGCAGGTGCTTCAGCCTATTCTCAAATTATCGACTTCTCAAAATTCCGTGAAATCGCAGATGCTGTTGGGGCTAAGCTTATGGTGGATATGGCCCATATCGCTGGTTTGGTTGCAGCTGGTTTTCACCCAAGCCCAGTGCCATACGCTCATATCACTACAACAACGACCCACAAAACTCTTCGTGGCCCACGTGGTGGTTTGATTTTGACCAATGATGAAGACTTAGCTAAGAAAATTAATTCAGCTATTTTCCCAGGTATTCAGGGTGGTCCTTTGGAGCATGTTGTGGCAGCTAAGGCTGTTTCTTTCAAAGAAGTTTTGGATCCAGCCTTCAAGGAATATGCTGCCAATGTTATCAAGAACAGCAAGACTATGGCAGATGTCTTCTTGCAAGACCCTGATTTTCGTATCATTTCTGGAGGAACTGAAAACCACCTCTTCCTAGTGGATGTGACTAAAGTTGTAGAAAACGGCAAAGTTGCTCAAAACTTGCTGGATGAAGTCAATATTACCCTAAATAAAAACTCAATCCCTTACGAAAGCTTGTCACCATTCAAGACAAGTGGTATTCGTATCGGAGCAGCAGCCATTACTGCTCGGAGCTCCCTCACCAAGAAAGTCGCAAAGTGAAAGAACTTATTTTATAAACCTTTAAGAATGCAGAAAATGAAGCTGTCTAAAAAGAAAAAAGAAGTGCGGTTAAAGAATTAACAGATGCCTTCCCATTATACGAGGACTAAAACTTTTATGGACATTTATATTAAGAAAGCTATTCTTTCATCAGTTCAGTCCGGATGACACCGACCTGTTCCTAGCGGATAAGTTTCTCAATATTACTCCAAAAATCGAAGAATACTTGCGTAAAAAAATTGAACGTGTGTATTCAGATGAAGCCAAGTCTGGGATTTTCGAGGAAGAAAATCCCTTCTTCAATCATATTACAGACGATTTGTTGGAGACATCAGTAACGCTGGCTAATCTCTGGAAAGAGGAGTTCAGCATTTCCGAAAATCTCAAGACCAATGACTTGATTTTTGTGCAATTTTCTAAAGAAGGTGTAGAACATTTCGCTTTCTTGAGAATTGCCCTGAGGGAGACCTTGACCCACCTTGGTGGAGAAGTTGATAATCCAATCAAGCTAACTCAGAATAACTTGCCTGGATTTGGAACGAGTGCCGACGAAGCCTTGGTGGTTAATCTTCAGAGTCGCAAGTACCACCTGATCGAGAAACGAATTAAGTACAATGGAACTTTTTTGAACTACTTTTCAGACAATCTTCTTGCTGTCGCTCCTAAGATTTCTCCTAAGAAATCTATCAAAGAACTGGAAAAGACAGCCCAGAGAATTGCCGAATCTTTTAATACAGATGATTTTCAATTTCAATCTAAAGTAAAATCAGCGATTTTCAACAACTTAGAAGAAAGCAATGAACTGTCGCCAGAGAAATTGGCCAACGACCTTTTTGACAATAATCTGACGGCTCGTTTGAGCTTTATTGATCAAGTCAAGGAAGCCGTACCAGAGCCTGTTCAATTTGATGAAATTGATGCCAGTCGTCAGCTTAAAAAATTTGAAAACCAAAAACTTTCCTTGTCAAATGGAATTGAGCTTATCGTTCCCAATAACGTCTATCAAGACGCCGAGTCTGTTGAGTTTATCCAAAACGACAATGGAACCTACTCTATCTTAATCAAAAATATCGAGGATATCCAAAGTAAATAATGTTTAAACGAATTCGAAGAGTGCTTGTACTAGCAGTCTTCCTTTTTGCTGGATATAAAGCTTACCGCGTTCACCAAGATGTCAAGCAAGTCATGACCTATCAACCCATGGTGCGAGAAATCTTGAGTGAAAGAGACACCCCAGCAAACGAAGAGCTTGTGCTCGCTATGATTTATACCGAAACAAAAGGAAAAGAAGGCGATGTTATGCAGTCTAGTGAGTCTGCTAGTGGCGCTACCAATACCATCAATGATAATGCCTCTAGCATTCGGCAAGGCGTTCAAACTCTGACAGACAATCTCTATCTGGCCCAGAAGAAGGGGGTAGATGTCTGGACGGCTGTTCAAGCCTACAATTTTGGACCTGCCTATATAGATTTTATCGCCCAAAATGGCAAGGAAAACACCTTAGCTCTGGCCAAACAGTACTCTCGTGATACTGTTGCTCCCTTGCTTGGTAATACCACTGGAAAGACTTATAGTTATATTCACCCCATTTCCGTTTTTCACGGTGCCGAACTCTATGTAAATGGAGGAAACTATTATTATTCTAGACAGGTGCAACTTAACCTTTACATTATCAAATGTTTCACTCTCTTTTCGACATCTGGTTAGTCCAGATGTTTTTGTTATAAGTTTTCTTTAAGATAGATATATTACTCTAGAAAGGTAAAGGAGGAAATTCCCTATGAGAAAGAAACTCTTTCTGTCCAGTGTTGCGGTCTTGTGGGCAGTAACAGCTATGAATAGTGTCCATGCAGCAACAGATGTTCAAAAAGTTATCGATGAAACCTACGTCCAACCTGAATATGTCCTAGGTTCATCATTGTCTGAAGACCAAAAAAATCAAACCCTTAAAAAACTAGGCTACAATGCCTCAACAGACACCAAAGAACTCAAGACCATGACACCTGATGTCTATTCTAAGATTATGAATGTGGCCAATGACCCTAGCTTACAATTGTATTCATCAGCCAAGATTCAAAAGCTAGGGGACAAATCGCCACTTGAGGTCAAGATTGAAACACCTGAAAACATCACTAAGGTAACTCAGGATATGTACCGAAATGCAGCCGTAACTTTGGGTGTGGAACACGCCAAAATCACTGTAGCAGCCCCCATTCCAGTTACAGGAGAAAGTGCTTTAGCAGGGATTTATTATTCGCTAGAGGCTAATGGAGCCAAGGTACCGCAAGCCAATAAAGATTTGGCTCAAGAAGAGTTGAAGGCTTTGTCAGATATCAATGCTGAAAACAAGGACAAAACTGGCTATGATGCTAATAAATTAAACGTTGCCCTAGCCGATATCAAGTCAGGACTCGCCAAAGCTAAAGAAAGCAAGGGAAATCTGACAGAGGAAGATGTTCGTAAAATTGTTGAAGATACCTTGAAAAATTACAAACTTGATCAGGTTATAACAGGAAACCAGATCAATATCATCATCAATTTTGCTTTGAATCTCTCAAAGAGTGATATCCTCAGCAATACAGACTTCACTAAAACCTTGAATGACCTGAAACAAAGTATTGTTTCACAAGCTGGCGACAGTTTTAAAAATATCAACCTTAACTTTGATGCTGATAAGGCGCTAGAGGACGGTGGTAACTTCTTAAGCTCCCTCTGGCAAGCCATTGTCAACTTCTTCAAGAGTTTTGGTTCTTAAGAAATTTCATGGTATAATAGATGGTAACCGTAACGTTGCCGTCTTTTTTGTCGGCCAATAGAAAGATGAAGAGAATGTTAAAGAAAAATGATATTGTAGAAGTTGAAATTGTTGACTTGACCCATGAAGGGGCAGGAGTTGCCAAGGTAGATGGCTTGGTATTTTTTGTTGAGAATGCATTACCGAGTGAAAAAATTCTCATGCGAGTTCTCAAGGTTAATAAAAAGATTGGTTTTGGGAAAGTGGAAGAATACCTTGTCCAGTCACCACATCGTAATCAAGATCTAGATTTGGCTTACTTGCGTTCAGGAATCGCGGATTTAGGTCATCTTGCCTATCCAGAACAACTCAAATTTAAAACCAAAGCAAGTCAAAGACAGTCTCTACAAGATTGCTGGAATTGATGATATAGAGGTTGCTGAAACTTTGGGTATGAAAAATCCAGTCAAGTACCGCAATAAGGCGCAGGTGCCTGTTCGTCGAGTGAATGGTGTCTTGGAAACAGGATTTTTCCGTAAGAATTCCCACGATCTCATGCCTTTGGAAGATTTCTTTATCCAGGATCCTGTGATTGATGAGGTAGTAGTAGCCCTACGAGACTTGCTCCGTCGTTATGATTTGAAACCTTATGATGAAAAGGAACAAGCTGGCTTGATTCGAAACCTTGTGGTGCGTCGTGGGCACTATTCAGGACAAATCATGGTTATTTTGGTTACAACTCGTCCCAAAGTTTTTCGTGTTGACCAATTAATTGAACAATTAATCAAGCAGTTCCCAGACATCACGTCTGTTATGCAAAATGTCAACGACCAAAACACCAATGCGATTTTTGGCAAGGAATGGCGTACGCTTTATGGTCAAGACTATATTACCGACCAAATGTTGGGAACTAACTACCAAATCGCTGGACCAGCATTTTACCAAGTCAATACTGAAATGGCAGAGAAGCTCTACCAAACAGCTATTGACTTTGCTGAATTAAAAGAAGATGATGTGGTTATCGATGCTTATTCTGGTATTGGAACAATTGGCCTCTCTGTTGCGAAACATGTCAAGGAGGTCTATGGTGTTGAAGTAATTCCAGAAGCGGTTGAGAATAGCAAGAAGAATGCCCAATTAAACAATATTTCAAACGCCCACTATGTCTGTGATACAGCCGAAAATGCCATGAAAAATTGGCTTAAAGATGGAATTCAACCAAGCCTTATCCTAGTGGACCCACCAAGAAAAGGACTCACAGAAAGCTTTATCAAGGCAAGTAGCCAAACAGGAGCTGACCGCATCGCCTATATCTCTTGTAATGTCGCAACCATGGCGCGTGATATCAAACTCTACCGAGAATTGGGATACGAGTTGAATAAAGTACAGCCGGTTGATCTTTTTCCTCAAACGCATCATGTGGAGGCGGTATCACTGCTTGTACGAGTTGAAGCATCAGCGAGGTAAAAGTAGATGTTCAGCCAATGCGACGAGGTAGGACCAAAGGTCGATAAGGTGTGTTCTGGGTATAGGACTCTTTAAAGTAAGTAGGAAATATGATGAGATGATACAGAGAGCCTGAATTGGTCAGGTGACGTGCTTATTTACATTAGACTGATAATGAAAATGGAGAGATTATCGATGGTTATATTGGAATTGTACCAAAATGATTATTCTAAAGATTTAGTTGCGTTTGATTCCATAGAAGATGGGAAAGCCTTTGTAGCTCAAATCCCGGGATACACTCTGGAAACAGAAGATGGTTTTGAAGTGGAGTATTTTAATCCTAAAAACATACCGGATTATATGGAAATTATTTTTAACGGGAATATTGTTCCTTTATCTAAATTTATGTTCGGTCCTGAGGAAAATGTAGACATTATTTGGAAAGAGATTTCAAATTTATCCCTCAAAAACGATAGAGTGATCGAAGGATATTCAAAAATCGATGCATATGTTGTTAACAACGATGAAGTTAAAGCCTATGTCGAAGCGAGAGAAGTGAACTATCGCCAGGCAAAAGACTTTCTAGAAGGCAGTGGATATGAAGTAGACAGAAGCTTTTTCGGAAGTGAAGACGGCGAAGCGATTCTCTACAGAAAAAAAGGTGCCGAAGATTGGCATTTCTTGTGTCACTTAGACCCAATGTTTGTAGAGATTGAAGATGTAGAAGGATATGTTAAAGAAGAGATGGGAGAGATTCAATAGTCAACCAAAGTTCCTTGTGAGTATGTACCTTTGCTAGTAAAAGCGTCAAAACGTTGTAACGAAAGAGATTATGAAAATCTTTGAAGTTAAGACTTTTTCTTGTGTGTCTGAAAAGTCTGTGACTTGTATTCCTTAGTCACCTTATTTACAATTACCTAAATTCTATAGTTAATAAAAATTGAGAGGTTTGTATGTGGACTCAACGTAAACAGTATTTAACCCAATTTATCGAAATTTCGGACTATTTGAAAAAACACGGTTTCTTTCACGATTTTTTAATTGGATCATTCTCTTATGATAGTCAGGAAAAATCCATTTTGTTAACCATTGAGGAAGATTTTACTACAACTAATAATACCAATTCGCCTTCCCTTATTTGGGATTTAAAGTGTAAGGGAGTGCATGATTTCTTAATGGAAGATATGGATGGCCTTTCCAAGTGGTGGATCTCTGAAATACTGATGGACGACGATGATATTCAGTTTCAACTCGTCAATGGATATTTTTCATTTAAAATGGAATCTGTATCTTTAGGTATTCCTCAGGAAATAAATCAAAATTCTGTCCCTAAAGTTTCTTCTTTACATATTGACTACCTTATTCAAGAGTTTAGAGCGGGTATGAATGTTGATGAAACTTCATTTTCTTTTGAGAAGGATAATCAGGATTTTATATGCTATATTGGTTATTCAGAAAATGAGCTCTTGCCATATTGGGCGGGTCTATGTGACTTACCTGATGGTAGAAGATTTCGAACAGCTGATGAACTTTTTGAAGCAAGGATTTATGATGGTAAATCGCTAAAAGAGAGGTGGGATGAAGTTACTATTTATAGTATCAATTCTTTGCCACTTGATGATTGGTTGAGTTGTTAGCCACATTCCGTTGAGACAACTGTTTATGAACCAGAGGATGATTACGCTCTGTATGTTAATGGTGTTAAACTTGAGGGTTTTATTGATGAAGATTCTATATGTAAGACATGTGGTGCTAATCAATGTTATTTGGACGATTATGATGAATATTTTTGCCCCTATTGTAATTTATGGATGTATAAAGATTTTTGGGATAGTGATGAAACACACTATTTTAAAAAAAGACCCCTAGAACCAGAGTTGTTATGGAAACCAAGTAAAGAATTGAATTTTTGTAATGTTCGATTCTTTCCGAATGACAAAGAATATGTGTATTATTGTCCTGATGAGTCAATAGAGAAATTTGATTGGATAGAAGTTCCTGTTGGGAACAAATCTCATTTAAAAGAAGCACAAGTTACTGAAGTTTTCAAGAGACAAGCCAATAAACCGCCATTTCCTCTTGAAAAAATAAAAAAAGTAGAACGAAAACTATCTACTATAAACAAAAAAATTTTAGAAACTCAAAATAGTCTATTAAGTGAAGGAGTTATCTGCGATTTATCAGAAGCTAAAAATATAGTAAACTCAAAGCAAGCTTATGATATCCTAAAAACGCCAATCGGAAACTTTTGGTTAGAGCTTAATGGTTCCCCCATAAAAATTTCCATTGGCGCACATTATCCAAATAATGATGAAGAATACTATGTGGAAGCTTCTTATTACATAAAACCTCTCAATCCAGATTTTGAAAAGTTTAAATCGTTGACAATCTGCTCAGATATTGATTTAAGAAGTTCAAGATTAATAGATAATTTAGGTGGTGAGCATAAAGAGGGTTATAATTGGCAAGTCTATAATATTGATTTAGGTATTGTGGCTCATCCATATTCTTATCTAGAACAGGAAGTCTCTGAAACTCCCGTTGGACTTCCATATTATGTAGAATGGATTGAAAAATATAAAGAACTCTATGGATTTACAGTTGCTTGGAAGTATTTTGTATCTGATGACGATTTGTCAGTTTGGTTTAATACATAAAATTTTCATATAATTTTAATAGATAAATTAGGAGTAATTTAGCATTATATCTAAAAGTAAAATTTATTCCACTAAAAGTTGATTGACGACTTTTAAACAATTTATCCTAGCATAGTTAGGAATGGAGAGATAAGATGATATGGACTAAGGAATATTTTTCTAAAATTGAATTTATTATTCATTGTGGTTGTGAAATTTTTGGTTATTTTGAGTGTAATCTGATGAACTCTGAACTATCCTACCAAGAGTGTGGGAATACTGGAATGATCGTTTTTGAACATAGTCAGAAACTATCCGAAAAAGCCTTATCTAAACTTATGAAATATACGCTACTTATTGATTTTGAGAAATATAGAAAGGGGAATAATTCAAATAAGAATGATAAAGTTATTGGTTATAGAGATGCCTTTTCGATAACTTTCAAGGGCTATAGTCAAGATGGACAAGCTTTATTGATATATAATATGGACTATGTTTACAAGGATTGGTACAATAGACCCGTTGATAGCTTATATAGTTTTATAAGCGATACCTATTTTTCAGATTTTCAAAATAATAGATGTTTTATTGCTCAAGGGCTGATGGCTGGTGTACTTCCGTTTTAGGTATAATAGGAAGATGTAGTACATAATGGAATCAAAAAAGTTATTTAATTATAATTTGATTAGATGAATACCTATAAATTATAAAAAATTCGTTAATAGATAATTTAAAAACTATAGTTGATGGTCAAATTCCCGATATCTTACAAGGAGGAAACGGATGCTAGGAGCAATAGTTGGAGATATTGTAGGTTCAGTTTACTAATGGAACAATATCAAAACGAAGATTTTTCTTTATTTCGTGAGGATTGTTTTTTTACGGATGATATGGTAAGTCCGAATCGCTGAGTGTGTGATTGTGATCTGGTGTCCTAAGTATGAAAAATGGCAAACAGTAAAGTACTCTTTTAAGGTGAAAACCTAAACTGGTTTTAAGGAGGTGTTATATTGATAGAGAGCAGACCTGAGTTTGATAAAATCGTATCATTTGATGAGTTTAATAAATATTATTGGTATCGTGATGAACTTTCACAACTATGTAAGTCATTAGGATTAGAATATAGAGGTACTAAACAAGAACTCAATCATATTATTGAGCAGTACTTTCAGGGGAATTTTATTAAAAAATCATCAATAAAAAATAAAAAGAAACGAGTAGAAGTCGTTACCTTGGACACACCCTTGCTTGAATGTGGATTCTCCTTTAATGCACACTTTAGAGAATATTTCTCAACTTTAACAGATGTTTCGCCATTTAAATTTACTGCTGATATGGCTACAGCTTGGAGAAAAGTAAAAAGAGAAAATGATTTGAGTTTTACAATCCAAGATATGCTAAAAGTCTATTATGGAAATTCAGATTATGCCAAGTATGATCATTCGGTTTGTCAATGGAATCAATTTTTAAAGGATTTCTGTGTAGACGAAAATAGTCGTAACTACTCAAACAAGTTAAAAGTAGCTTCTATTCTTTGGAAAGAAGTTAGAAATTCAAAAGCTGAAAAAATTTATTCAAAGAATCTTTTGACTGAATATGCTGATAAAATAAAAGAGTATGGGAAGTAGAAAAATCAGTCTAAACCAATAGTTCACGAGGAGGAATCTTATGCTAGGAGCAATTATCGGAGATATTATCGGTTCTGTTTACGAATGGAACAATATCAAAACGAAGGACTTTCCTTTATTTCGGAAGGATTGCTTTTTTACAGATGACACGGTTATGACCTGTGCTGTTGCAGAGGCGATTATGAATGGGGGACAAAAAGACGACTTCATTGATGCTATGAAGAAATATGGTAGAATGTATCCTGATGCTGATTATGGTGCTCGGTTTAATGCATGGCTAAACAGCGATAACCGTGAGCCTTATAATAGCTTTGGGAATGGTTCGGCTATGCGTGTTTCTCCATGTGCTTGGACAATGGACTGTGGTTTTTGTGCGAGAACCGGAATGTGGCCATCATCTAGGGAATTTGCGAGTCTTTCTGCAGAGGTAACTCATAATCATCCAGAAGGTATCAAAGGTGCAATGGCTACAGCTGATGCTATCTTTCTGTGTCGTTATTACTTTGGAGGTTATTGCGGAGATTATGAGCAACCAATCAATGACAATCCTACAAAGTGTAAAAGACGGATTAAGGATTATATTGAGCAGGAATACGGCTACAATCTATCTCAAACTTTAGATGAAATCCGCCCTACATACCGTTTCAATGAAACGTGCCAGGATACCGTACCACAGGCCATTATTGCATTTCTAGAAAGTAGAGACTTCGAAGATGCGATAAGAAATGCCATCTCACTTGGTGGCGACAGTGATACTCTCGCTGCAATTACTGGTAGCATAGCCGAGGCGGCATACGGTATTCCTGACTGGATAAAGGATAAGGCCTTTTCTTACTTGGATGAATCCTTAAAGGATGTAGTTATACGATGGGAAAATAGAATAAAAGCGTATTAATCTCCAGTACGTCAGATTTCTCTTTTCTGTATTTTCGTAGTATAATAGGGATACGTTTAGTTTCATATAATGAGATATATATTTTTAACGAATATTAAGGAGAACATTAATGAAAAAAGCAATGGTAATTATCAACCCTACTTCTGGTGGCGAAAAGGCTTTGGATTACAAAGAAAAGCTGGAGAATAAAGCAAAAGAATACTTTGAGCACGTGGAAACCAAAATTACCGAAAAGGCGCTGGATGCAACACATTTTGCTGAAGAAGCTTCTCGTGAGCAGTACGATGCAGTGGTTGTGTTTGGTGGAGATGGGACTGTCAACGAAGTCATTTCGGGTATTGCTGAGAGAGACTACATTCCTAAGTTGGGTATTATCCCAGGCGGTACGGGTAACCTCATTACGAAACTGTTGGAAATCAATCAAGACATCGATGGCGCGATAGATGAACTGGATTTTGATTTAACCAATAAGATTGATATCGGAAAAGCGAATGACAATTATTTTGGTTATATCTTTAGTATCGGTTCTCTACCTGAGGCGATTCACAATGTTGAAATCGAGGACAAAACAAAATTCGGTATTTTAGCCTATGCTGTAAATACCATGAAGTCTGTCATGACAGATCAGGTCTTTAACATTAAGGTTGAGACAGAAAATGGAAATTATGTTGGTGAAGCTAGCCATGTGTTGGTTCTCTTGACAAATTACTTCGCTGATAAAAAAATCTTTGAAGAAAACAAAGATGGCTATGCTAATATTTTGATTCTGAAGGATGCTTCTATATTCTCCAAATTATCCGTTATTCCTGATTTACTAAAAGGGGATGTTGTCGCAAATGATAATATCGAGTATATCAAAGCTCGTAATATTAAAATTTCTTCTGATAGTGAATTGGAGTCAGATGTTGACGGTGATAAGTCAGATAACCTACCTGTAGAAATCAAAGTCCTAGCTCAGCGAGTAGAAGTATTTTCAAAACCGAAAGAGTAGAAGGTAAAAATTAGTTTATTATTCACAACGAAATTAAGTCCTATATCAACGATTGGAGGAGGAATGAATTCTCTATTTGATGAATTTCGAATAATTTGTTCTCATTTAAACCAAATCGGAATCACTCCGACGCTCATGGGGTCTTTGGGGTTTGAATACCGTTCAAATGAAGAATGGAGGCCGTCTGACATTGACATTCATGTGCCTGGTGATCCTAGAGGTTGGGAAGCGCCTGATCATCTCAGAATTTATGAGTGGGACAAGATAATGAAAGTGATGAAACACTTAGGCTATGACTTAATAGATATTCATGAGCATGAATTCAAAAAAGATGGACTGAGTGTTGAATTCGGAAGTATCGATTCTTTACCTGATTTTGCAGGAGTTTCGGAATCGGATATAGAGCTGATTCATCTCGAAAACATCACTTTTCGCGTTCCAAGTTTGGAACAGTTTTTAAGTATTTACAAGGCTTCTTCCCAAGATTCCTATCGAAATGATCACAATAACAATAAGGATTTTAAAAAAATAGAGTGGTTGCAAAGATATTTTTTAATCATCATTTGAAAAGTAGCAAGTTGTAAGACTGGCTGCTTTTTTATTTATAGAACCAAACCACTAGAATCTACGGATAAGCCTTGAAAATAAAATACGAAAGTAGTATACTAGAATCACAATTATGAAAACGTTTGCGTAAAATTGGAATTAAAACTTTAGGAGACAAATTGATGGAATTAAGTGCTATTTACCATAGGACTGAGTCGGAGTATGCCTATCTTTATAAGGATAAGAAGATTCATATTCGGATTCGAACTAAGAAAGGGGATATTGAAAGCATCAACTTGCATTATGGGGATACTTTTATCTTTATGGAGGAGTTTTATCAGGATACAAAAGAAATGTCCAAGATAACTTCTGATGGCTTATTTGATTATTGGCAGGTTGAAGTGTCCGTTGACTTTGCACGTATCCAGTATCTCTTTGAAGTCACGGATACAGAAGGTCAAAGTATTTTGTATGGTGATAAAGGGTGTGTGGACAATTCTCTAGAAAATCTTCATGCTATTGGAAATGGATTTAAGTTGCCCTATCTTCATGAGATTGATGCCTGCAAGGTTCCTGATTGGGTTTCAAATACGGTATGGTATCAGATATTTCCTGAGAGATTTGCCAATGGAAATGCTCGATTAAACCCAGAAGGAACATTAGACTGGGATTCATCAAGCACACCTAAAAGTGATGATTTCTTTGGTGGTGATTTACAGGGGATTATTGACCATCTGGATTATTTGCAAGACTTGGGGATTACTGGACTTTATCTTTGTCCTATATTTGAATCCACGAGCAATCATAAGTACAATACGACGGATTATTTTGAAATTGACCGTCATTTTGGAGACAAGGAGACCTTCCGGGAGCTGGTCGAGCAAGCTCATCAGCGTGGCATGAAAATCATGCTGGATGCGGTATTTAACCATATTGGTTCGCAATCTCCTCAATGGCAAGATGTTGTCGAAAATGGTGAGCAATCTGCTTATAAGGATTGGTTCCATATTCAACAATTCCCAGTGACAACTGAAAAGCTAGTTAATAAGAGAGACTTACCTTATCATGCTTTTGGTTTCGAGGACTATATGCCTAAACTAAATACAGCCAATCCAGAGGTCAAGGACTATCTTTTAAAGGTTGCGACTTATTGGATTGAAGAGTTTGATATCGATGCTTGGCGTTTGGATGTGGCTAATGAGATTGACCATCAGTTCTGGAAGGATTTTCGTAATGCAGTTTTAGCTAAAAAGCCTGATCTTTATATCCTAGGAGAAGTCTGGCATACGTCTCAGCCTTGGTTAAATGGAGATGAGTTCCATGCGGTCATGAATTATCCTTTATCTGATAGTATCAAGGACTATTTCTTACGAGGAATTAAGAAGATTGATCAGTTCATCGATGAAATCAATGGTCAGTCTATGTATTACAAACAGCAGATTTCAGAGGTTATGTTTAATCTCTTGGATTCGCATGATACAGAACGAATCTTGTGGACGGCAAATGAAGATGCTCAACTGGTTAAATCAGCCCTAGCCTTTCTCTTTTTACAAAAGGGAACACCCTGCATTTATTACGGAACCGAGTTAGCTTTAACCGGAGGACCAGACCCAGATTGTCGACGTTGTATGCCTTGGGAACGTGTATCAAGTGACAATGATATGCTGAATTTCATGAAGAAATTGATCCAGATTCGCAAACATGCGTCAGCAACCATTCAGCATGGCAAGTATAGCCTAAAAGAAATTAAAGCTGATGTAGTAGCCTTGGAATGGAAATACGAAGGCCGGTTCCTTAAAGCAATCTTTAACCAATCAAAAGAAGACTATATTATAGAGAAAGAAGCAGTATCACTAGCAAGCAATTGCCAAGAATTAGAGAATCAGCTTGTGATTTATCCAAATGGGTTTGTGATTTTTCATTAAAGAACAATTATGAGCGACAGGAAAGTTGTAGTATAGAGAAGACTTTACAAACAGACTATTTGTCCTCTTGCTACAAATGATATATAATTTAACATAGAGAAAATAGGAGGACTAATCGAATGGAATTAAAAGATTTTACAGAAAAAGAACAGGAAATGATTAAGAAGGGACTTACGACGTCTAAGATTAGTGACAAGGAAACTGCTGAGAAGATTCTTGCGCTAGTACCACAAGACTTGATTAAGCGAATTCCATTTTTCGTCAGAAAACATGCTACGACTCGTACGATTAAACGCATTTCAATTGAACACCCTGAACTCTACGCTGCAGCTCAAACAAGTGGTGAGATTCCGGAAAAAGAACGCGAAGAATTGCGTCAGATTATCACGACTATCTTTGAGCAAAAGATGAATAAGCATAGTATTAAGTAGAGAATGAAAAAATATTTTATTGGCGGTCTGGGAAGCAATATCTATCATAGCAAGGATTTTCTTCAAGAACTAGATTCGCAGGTTTATTTTCTAAGTCCATATGAAAAGCATCTTCGAGATGAAACAGAATTGAAATTATGGTTTAAAAATGAGATTGTAGAGGAAGAATCTATCTGTCTGATAGGTCATTCTCTTGGAGGAGATTTGGCGCGTTATCTCGCATCGGAATTTCATGAAGTGAAAAAACTGATTCTTTTGGATGGTGGCTATCTAGATTTAGATAAGATTTTAACTTTAGATGCGGAATTAGAGGAAACTAAAAACTATATCAAATCTCAAGTCGTTTCAGACTTAGCTCTTCTTATTTCTAAAGAAAAATCTGAAGCAAAGCATTGGTCAGAAAATATGGAGAAAGCCGTAAGACAGTCATATCACTGGAATTCTAAGTATAATAGATATGAGTTAGCTATAAAATATGAAAATATAGAAGCGATACTCCGCCTACGGAGGAAAATACAAGCTTTTAAGAGAGAAGTGGGAGATACCTTGTTTATCAGTCCTCGCTATCCTAATGAAGCTACATGGAGAGAGGAAGCCCTAAAAGAATTGCCAGACTATTTTGATACTATTCTTTTAGAGAACTTTGGCCATGAGCTTTATACTGAAGCCCCTAGAGAAATCGCTAGTCTAATTAATGAGTGGCTCGCTTATTCTCAATGAGCTACTTGCATTACTTAAAATGTTATAAGATTTAAATCTAAAAATCATTATTACTCATATAACAAAAAACGAACAGGCTCTTTTTCTGTCATTCAGAAGAGAACTTGTTCGTTTTTATCTTGCTTTTTTAAAACACGCGATACACATAGGGATTCTCTGGTTTATCGACTTTGGTAAAACTATCGATTTCCAAGGTTGGGAGGTTTTGTTTGAGTTCTTTATGATAGTGATTGACCAGTTTTCCTTTGGCTGTTATCCAGGTATTATTCTCATACTGACGGGTATTTCCCTTGGTCAGCAATCCATAGACACCAGAATCTGCGATACAATGGATAATGCCGAAGCGGAATAGAAATTGGCTATTGGCATGACTGGGGTCGTTATAGACAAAGCCTGTGAACTGGACTGTCTTGCCCTCAAATTCATCTGGATAGTCGTAGATGGCTTCCATGACTTCCATATAGTTTTCGTTGGTAATCTGAATGCTATCTTGGGATAAGTATTTATTCGCCGAAGTTCGCATTTCCTTTTCATAAGCTGCTTTTGAAAAATAAGAACTGGTATCTGGTTTCAAATATTGGCTTGTCGTTCCTTCACTGGTCTGAATGGCTTGATCCGTGCCTTCTGATAAAGGAAAATGGTAGCCTTTGGCAGAAACGGTCTGAGAATCCAAGCTAACAGTTGGAAAAGTTAAACCGACGACAATAGGAATGGCAAGAAGAGCAATACTAGTTCCTTTAGATAATCGGCTATTCAGATGACTGTGGGTTTTGACTTGCTTCATCCAGATATACAGCTGGACGATTGCCAAGATAAAGGAAAGCACCATGGAAATATAGGCCAGATAGGAATAGTGCATGTTGATGTACTGGTTTAATTTGCCGGACAGATGGAGATAAATAGTCAATTCAAAATAGCCAGCTAAAACTAAAAATCGAATCATAGGACGACTCCAATCAAGAGAGAATATACTAAGACAACGAGTGTCACAATCGTAATGAACTGACTGATAAATCGTGCTTTCAAGTAATTTTTCATCATGAGAATATTTTTGATATCCAGCATTGGGCCAATTACGAGAAAGGCCAAAACTGGTGCTAAGCCGAAACTCGAGAGAAGAGAAGATCCGATAAAAGCATCAGCCTCACTACAGAGAGAAAGAAGAAAGGCTAAAATCATCAAGAGCAGGATGGCAAAAAGAGGGGTTGCACTGATAGAGGTCAGAATCCGTGTCGGAACATAGACCTGTATAACAGAGGCAAAGAGACAGCCAAATACCAAATAACGCCCCGTATCAAAAAATTCATCAATGGCCTGCACAAAGACCTGAAAAACTTTTTTTGCAGAGCTCAAGTGAGAAAAATCATGCTCATGACAAGCCAACCGATCTTCTTTTTGAATCGGTTCTTGCCAGAAAAATCCTAGAAAAATCCCAAGTATCACAGCCACAACGATGGAACCCAGAGCTCGCAATAGGGCGATATGGAAGGAGTTGCCAAAGGCAGAATAGGTCGCAAAGAGAACAATGGGATTGATAACAGGTGCTGTCACAAGAAAGGGAACGGCTGTGTAACTGGGAACCTTTTTTTCCAGAAAACGATTGATAATGGGGACGATTCCACATTCACAAGAAGGGAAAAGCATCCCGACAAAGGTCCCAAAAAAGATTCTCCCCCAACGATTTCGAGGGAGAAAATGATAAACCTTTTCAGGTGTGATATAAACCTCAATCAGCCCTGAAACAATACTTCCTATCAGAACGAAGGGTAGGGCTTCAATGATTATAGAGAGAAAAATAGCCCCAGTCTGAAGCACACTAGAAGGGAGTTGTTGGAAAGCAGTCATCTAGTTTTTCTTTTCTGCTTTGGCTTTTTTCTCTTTGTCATCAGGGAAAGTGACTTGTTTCAAATCAGGGAGTTTAGCAAACTCCTCAAACATCTTGTCCAAGTCATCAGTTTTTGTAAATTTTACAGCCATAGGTGCACCTCGATTCTAAATTCTATCTCTATTATACTATTATTTTAAGGAAAAGGGAAAAGTTAAAATTGAGTATCTAACGAATAATAGAGCTTGATATATCCTGATATACACTATGATTGTGATATAATAGTTGTGGAATAACGGAGGAAATGATGGATCATGAAACAATCGGTCAGGTTACCGATGAAGTAAAAGAAATTTTTGATATTGTTCTTGAAGCGAGCGACATAAAGGTCAACAAAGACGGTTTGAGAAGCCATATGATAAAACGCCATCACAATGATGTGATTCATCATATTGAAGACCTGGAACTCATACTAAGGAACCCAGATTTCGTCGGGGTCAATCCACGAGAGAAAGACGCCAGTTTCGAATATGTAAAAAGATTTGATGATAATGTTCTTGTTTCCATCAAGTTACATAAAAGTGGAGATTTCTTTTATGTTCTGACCATGTATCGCTTACAAGATTTCAAGTTACAAAGTCGTATTAAGTCTGGGTAGATTGAGAAAGCTTGACAAAAAAATAGATAGTGCTAGAATAACATTAACGAAAGACATTTGAGGGCAGAAAGGTTCCTGCCGCACCTTGAAGAAGGTATCTGAGATGCTGGGTACACCGACCAGCCAAATGTCCGTTATTTCAAAGGAGGGGCTTAAATGCTCCTTTTTTATTTAAAATTTCAAAATAGATTATCCCCACCGCAGACTCTGTCTTGCGGTTTTTTATTTTTCAAAAACACGCATTTTGGACGATTAGAAATAGAAATCTAAATGCTATTCTTCACCACAACAATTAGGATAAATAATTTTTAACACGAGGGCTCTCCTTTCACCAAATTTGAGTCTGCCGATCCCTTGGCTATCCTTTCCTTTCACAAACGAGTCGCTTATTCAATTATAAGTTTACGTGCTCCTAGTCACAGTCAGTTGTGCTTGATGGAAAGAATGACACCTATAAAAATGCGAGGTAGTGACTATACCACTCACTTATTCACCACCCCGTGATTTGTAGTAGTGATAGGCTTTCTCGCTATTATTATAAAACAAAATAAAGAGCACAACACTTTTTCATTCTGTGTTGTGCCTTGAGTGAAACGAAAGGAATTAATTATAAAAGTTTAAAAAGTCAATGTGTTATTCCAGGTCAGGAACATCTTCCAGAACTGGCTATTATGTCTGATCCATTAAATACTTTTGATGTCATGGAGTGGTAAAAAAAGGTGGCAATGCTCTCTAAGTACAAGTTATTGCACTATAGAATATAAATCTATTCCCCACATATTGTTTTTAAATACTGTAAGAGCTAATTTGAAACGTTTAGCTTATGGTATAATAGATTCATGGATAAAAAATATGAAAAAATCTCCCAGGATTTGGGAGTGACGTTAAAGCAAATTGATACTGTTCTAAGTTTGACAGCTGAAGGGGCGACTATTCCCTTTATTGCGCGTTATCGCAAGGATATGACTGGTAGTTTGGATGAGGTGACAATTAAGGCCATTATCGACTTGGATAAAAGCCTGACAAATCTCAACGACCGTAAGGAAGCTGTCTTAGCTAAGATTCAAGAACAAGGCAAGTTGACCAAGGAATTGGAAGAAGCTATCTTAGCTGCCGAAAAATTAGCAGACGTTGAAGAACTCTATCTTCCTTACAAGGAAAAGCGTCGGACCAAGGCAACTATTGCCCGTGAAGCTGGGCTCTTTCCTCTTGCTCGCTTGATTTTGCAAAATGTAGCTGACTTAGAGAAAGAGGCTGAAAAGTTTGTCTGTGAAGGATTTGCGACTGGGAAGGAAGCCCTGTCTGGTGCAGTTGATATCTTGGTCGAAGCCTTATCGGAAGATGTGACCTTGCGTTCCATGACTTATCAGGAGGTGCTGAGACACTCCAAACTCACTTCTCAAGTTAAGGATGAAAGTCTGGATGAAAAGCAAGTTTTTCAGATTTACTATGATTTTTCTGAGACAGTTGGGAATATGCAAGGCTATCGTACCTTGGCGCTCAATCGTGGGGAGAAACTAGGGATTTTGAAGGTCGGTTTTGAACATGCGACGGACCGTATTCTAGCTTTCTTTGCAGCTCGTTTCAAGGTGAAGAATGCCTATATTGATGAAGTTGTTCAACAGTCAGTTAAGAAAAAGGTCTTGCCTGCTATCGAACGACGCATTCGGACAGAATTAACCGAAAAAGCAGAAGAAGGGGCTATCCAACTCTTTTCTGACAATCTGCGAAATCTCCTCTTGGTTGCTCCGCTGAAAGGGCGTGTGGTTCTAGGATTTGACCCTGCCTTTCGTACAGGTGCCAAGCTAGCTGTCGTGGATGCAACAGGAAAAATGCTGACAACTCAGGTCATTTATCCTGTCAAACCAGCCTCTGCTCGTCAAATCGAAGAAGCCAAGAAAGATTTGGCAGACTTGATTGGTCAATACGGCGTGGAAATTATTGCTATCGGAAATGGGACGGCCAGTCGTGAAAGCGAAGCCTTTGTGGCAGAAGTTCTTAAAGATTTTCCTGAGGTCAGCTATGTTATCGTCAATGAAAGTGGTGCTTCTGTCTATTCTGCCAGTGAACTAGCTCGTCAGGAGTTTCCAGACTTGACCGTTGAAAAACGCTCTGCTATTTCTATTGCCCGTCGCTTGCAAGATCCCCTTGCTGAATTGGTCAAAATCGATCCTAAGTCAATCGGTGTCGGTCAATATCAGCATGATGTCAGTCAAAAGAAATTGTCTGAAAGTCTGGACTTTGTCGTCGATACCGTGGTGAACCAAGTCGGTGTCAATGTCAATACAGCCAGCCCAGCTCTTCTTTCCCATGTCGCTGGACTCAACAAAACTATTTCTGAAAATATTGTCAAATACCGTGAGGAAGAAGGAAAAATCACTTCACGCGCTCAAATCAAGAAGGTTCCTCGTCTGGGAGCCAAGGCTTTTGAGCAGGCTGCTGGTTTCCTCCGTATCCCAGAAAGTAGCAATATCCTTGATAATACAGGAGTTCACCCAGAAAATTACGCTGCTGTCAAGGAACTTTTCAAACGCTTGGATATCAAAGACTTGAACGAAGAAGCCCAAAGCAAACTCAAGTCCCTATCAGTCAAAGATATGGCGCAAGAGCTAGACCTTGGTCCTGAAACCCTTAAAGATATCATTGCCGACCTTCTCAAACCAGGTCGAGATTTCCGTGATTCCTTTGATGCACCTGTGCTTCGCCAAGATGTCCTAGATATCAAGGATTTAGTGGTTGGTCAGAAGCTAGAAGGTGTTGTGCGTAACGTCGTTGACTTCGGTGCCTTCGTTGACATAGGGATTCACGAGGACGGCTTGATTCATATTTCCCATATGAGTCGCAAATTTATCAAACACCCAAGCCAAGTGGTGTCCGTTGGTGATTTGGTGACCGTTTGGGTCAAGAAAATCGATACTGAACGTGAAAAAGTCAATCTGTCGCTCCTCGCTCCAAATGAAACTGACTGATTACGTTAAGCAGGTTTCACTAGAAGACTTCGGCAGACCTTTTATCCATCATGTCCAGTGGAATTCTCGTCTACGTTCGACAGGTGGGCGATTTTTCCCCAAAGATGGGCATTTGGATTTTAATCCCAAGGTTTATCAGGAATTGGGGTTGGATGTTTTTAGGAAAATTGTCCGACATGAACTCTGTCATTATCACCTCTATTTTCAAGGGAAGGGCTATCAACACAAGGATAAGGATTTTAAGGAACTGTTGAAAGCAGTGGATGGATTACGCTTTGTACCAACCTTGCCAAATAGCCACTCTAAACCACTCAAGCTCTATCGTTGTCAATCCTGCCAGCAAGCTTATCATCGCAAGCGAAGGATTAATACCAAACGCTATCGCTGTGGACTTTGTCGAGGTAAATTGCTTCTGATAAATCAGCCTGAGGACTGATGAAAGCCGAGCCTACCTGTGATATACTATGTTTAACATAGCAGAAAGAGGAAATATCATGAACAGTAAATTTTATAAAATGAGACGAAATCGCATGATTTCAGGAGTTTTGGCAGGTCTGTCAGACAAGTGGAATTTTGATGTTACCCTTGTTCGTTTTCTATTTGCTATTTTTACAGTCGCAAACTTTGGACTTGGCGTGATTATCTATATCATCCTAGCTTCTATCATGCCTACCAAGGAAGAAATCGAAGCAGAAATGTACGGAACAGGCCCACGTAAACGCAAAGAAGCTCAAGCCATTGACGATAATGAAGGCTGGTTTTGGTGAGGTTTAACAGGAAATATTTATTATTTGCACTATTTAAAAGAAGTGACATAAATGACTGAAAATCCCTTGTTGCTATTTAGCGACAAGGGATTTTGGTATTTAATTATAATCTGTTTCGTCTTTAGAAAGACGAATTACCTGATCAGCCATTTTCCAAATACTAGGATTGTGAGTTGCGATGATAATTGTTCTATTTGCATTACGAAGTTCAAGGAGAATTTCCATAATTTCCTTAGAATTTTTAGGATCTAGTGAGGCGGTTGGTTCATCAGCTAGAATTAAAGGAGGATTTTTTAGGATAATCTTGGCAAGTGCTACGCGTTGAGCTTCACCACCAGATAATTCATAGATTTTTTGGTTGAGACTTAGATAATCCAGTCTTACAGCTTGCAGTGCTTGAAGAAGAAGTCTCTCTTTTTCTTGTTTCTTGTTCTTTTTTTTACCAATCATTCCCAGCTCAAGGTTTTCTCGAATGGTCTGACTTTCTAATAGTCCAAAGTTCTGGAAGAGATAGCCAAGTTCGTTACGATAAAATTCCTCATTTTTTACTGAAGTCAAAGGATTTCCTTTGTAAAATATTTCCCCTTTATCGAAAGTCTCTAGTTTTGCTAGCATATTCAGCAAAGTGGTTTTGCCACAACCACTATCTCCTATCAAAGCATACACCATACCACTTTGAAAATTAAGACTCAAGTCTGAAAAAATGACACGAGAACCAAATTGTTTCCAAATATGTTGTAATTCAATCATACTATCCTCCTTTGATGATGCTAGCATAAGTTTTACTTTCCTTTTTATCACAGATTTTCAATAGAGAAACAGCTAATCCTGAAAAACTGAGAAATAAAATCAGGGTAATCCAGATATTCTTAGAAATAATGAAAGCTAGACTACTTCCGACAAAGAGAGCTATTATTTGAGAAGTGATATATCTACAGTGTAATTCAAAGAAATAATACCCAGCTATTTTTTTCAAGAATATGGTTTTGCGAAAGGCTTCAAAATAGAGTAGGTTTAAACTTGTAAAAAGTAAAATTGAAGTCAAGATAGCAAAAATACCACTCGCTAAATTACTATAAATTTCGATTTTAATTTTTTGATTTAACTGGAGGTAGGTCTCTCTAGCAAAGGATAATCCTGAAATCATAGGATCAAGTTGATAGTACTTCAAAAGTTCTTGTGTTTGCTGTAAATCGGTAAAATAGAGATATTCTAGATTCGTAAACCAAAATATAGAAGAATCTTTTCCAAGTGCCTTAGGAGAAACTACGATAAAAATAGGGGTTGACAACCATTGATCATAAGAAATATGGGTAGTATTATAAATGAATACATCTTTTTTTTGATCAGTATAAGTTATACTAACTTCGACTCTATGCTTTGTATCACTACTGTATAATCGATTAGTTAAATCTTCTTGTATGTTTGGTTTTATTTGTTCCTCATTTTTCTTTTGTTCTTGAGGTAGTATTACAAGAACCTGTCCATCTTTTAGATTATTGATTTTTTTAAAGGTTTCTGATGTTAACTCTATACCTTCTTTTTTGAAGTAGTCAGGTGTTACATAGAGAATATTTTTCCCTTCCAAGTCATAGGGATTTTGTTCAGAATCATTATGAGTTGAAAGAGAATGCTTTATAGCTTGAATAGCGAGATTATGTTTGACTAAAAAGGCATTTCCATTTTCTAAAGAATATTGAATAAAGTCAAACCATTTATTAGCATTCATTTTGAGTTCATCTATATTTTTTCTTTGACTTGAACGACCTGTTTGAAGATTAACAATATTGGAGTGTTGTTTCCAAGTAGCTTGTCCAGCCTCATTTTTCATAAATATATGATGATAAATGGACAAGCGCCCAAATCCTACAATAACTAATAAGATAGACAGAGCTTGACCAAAGTAAAGAATACGTAAAATTGACTTAATTGGTAATTTTCCTTTAATGATAGAGATAAGATGAACTCTTTTCAAAGAAATAGTAAAAAGAAAAGCGATGAGAAGACTTAGCAAGAGAAGCAGGCTATTATAAAAAATAAATAGTATTACTAAAAAAGTCTGAATTTCATAAGGATAGCCTAGGTAAATTACTAAAACACTAGCTATTAGGGAAGCAGGCAAGCCGAAAAGAAGGATATCAAGTCCGTCTCTTATGATAGAACGAAAGAAGAGATTTCTGAGACGTTCTCCATTAATCAGTCTTATTCCTGATTGAGAGAGAGATTGAATCTGTCCGATAACAATAAGTGATAAAAAGGTTAATAAAAAAATGAAAAGACTAGTAAGTTGATTGGGTTGGGCAATGAGGGTCAATACGAAGGAGACTCTATTATTTTCAAATGTGTTAACTTTTTCTAGTCCAAGTTGTTTAAGGTGAATAGCTAATTCTTGATTTGTTAGCGATCCACTGATAATATTGTAATTGTTGAGAAGATTACTTTTATTGATACTTTCTTGACTTGCTTGAGGCATCCAGTCTGGAAGTTTCCCATCTCCAAAAACTTCGTAGTAAGTTTGTGATTTTCCATCACTATCTACTTCCCAAATGGTTCTTGCGATAAGACTATTATGTTCTTTAGCAAGACTATTTAATTTTTCCTTAACGATAGAATAATCTGCTTGCCCGCTTAATACTGCTGCACCTGGGAAAAGGGTTTGTGGAAGAGAGTCTTTCCAAAAGGACAAAGCACCAATCAGAAAGAGTGCCAGAAGAAGATTGCTGATGAAGAGAAATATACGTTTCATAGGAACCTCTTTCTAAAAAAGAGGGAGATCAACCTCCCTCTTCATTGCAGTTATGCGAATTATAGCTTACTACTTTTTAAAATAAGCACTAAAAAACTAAAGTTTTACAAGGTATCGAAGAAAACCCTTTCACAATTATATTTTACTCCTTTTTTAAAAATAAAACAAGTGATGATAGGACTTCGTATAGTAGATATTTTCAAAAAATTCCCCAATCTTACAAAAATGTAAGATTAAAGTCTCTTTTGTAAGGTTAGGTTATGGCAAGCGGTCTTTTTTTGATGTAAACTAGACTCATAAAGAACAAAGGAGTAACATCATGAAACAAATCTTACATAAGAAAACTAGAAAACCAAGCAATAAAGATATCGAGCGTGTTCAGCTGGGATGCGCAATGATGCAAGAAACATTTCATTTGATGGGATATTAAGAAAGGAGATTCTCATGACACTTTTAGATGTAAAACACGTTCAAAAAATTTATAAAACTCGTTTTCAGGGCAACCAAGTAGAAGCCCTCAAGGATATTCACTTTACCGTAGAAAAGGGTGACTACGTTGCCATCATGGGTGAGTCTGGTTCTGGTAAATCCACTCTTCTCAATATTCTAGCTATGCTGGATAAACCAAGTCGTGGGCAGGTTTATCTTAATGGAACAGACACAGCAACCATTAAAAATTCACAGGCTTCTAGCTTCCGTCGTGAAAAATTAGGCTTTGTCTTCCAAGACTTTAACTTGCTAGATACGCTTTCTGTCAAGGATAATATCTTGCTTCCGCTTGTCTTGTCAAGAAGACCCATTACGGAGATGATGAAGAAATTGGTGGTGACAGCTGAGAATCTAGGTATCAACCAATTGCAAGAGAAGTACCCTTACGAGATTTCTGGTGGTCAGAAACAGCGTGTAGCAGTAGCACGCGCCATCATCACAGAACCTGAAATTCTCCTTGCGGATGAGCCAACAGGAGCCCTTGACTCCAAATCATCTGCAGCCTTACTTGATGTCTTTGATGAAATCAATGAGCGCGGCCAAACTATTCTCATGGTAACTCACTCAACGGCAGCAGCTAGCAGAGCCAAGCGCGTGCTCTTTATCAAAGACGGCATTCTTTACAATCAAATCTACCGTGGAGAGAAGACAGAGCGTCAGATGTTCCAAGAAATCTCTGATACCTTGACTGTCATGGCAAGCGAGGTGAATTAGTATGTTTCGATTAACCAATAAGTTAGCGGTATCGAACTTGATTAAAAACCGCAAACTCTACTATCCTTTTGCGCTGGCTGTTCTCTTGGCAGTCACTGTCACCTATCTCTTTTACTCTCTAACCTTCAATCCCAAGATTGCTGAAATCCGTGGAGGAACAACCATTCAGGCTACACTTGGATTTGGTATGTTTGTCGTCACCCTTGCGTCAGCCATTATCGTCCTCTATGCCAATAGTTTTGTCATGAAGAACCGTTCCAAGGAACTAGGAATTTATGGCATGTTGGGCTTGGAAAAGCGTCATCTTATCAGTATGACCTTTAAGGAGTTAGTGGTATTTGGGATTCTAACTGTTGGAGCGGGTATCGGTATTGGAGCCTTGTTTGATAAGTTAATTTTCGCTTTCTTGCTCAAACTGATGAAATTGAAGGTTGAGCTGGTCGCTACCTTCCAAATGAATGTTGTCATTGCAGTACTTGTTGTCTTTGGATTGATTTTCCTAGGCCTCATGTTCCTGAATGCCCTTCGAATCGCCCGTATGAATGCCCTCCAGCTTTCTCGTGAAAAAGCTAGTGGTGAGAAAAAAGGTCGTTTCCTACCTCTACAAACTATTCTTGGTTCCATAAGTTTAGGGATTGGCTACTATCTTGCCCTTACTGTAAAAGATCCTCTCACAGCCCTAACAACCTTCTTCCTAGCTGTTTTACTGGTTATCTTTGGTACTTATCTATTGTTTAATGCAGGAATTACCGTTTTCCTCCAAATCTTAAAGAAAAATAAGAAATACTATTACCAACCAAATAACCTTATCTCAGTCTCTAACTTGATTTTCCGTATGAAGAAAAATGCAGTTGGATTAGCAACAATCGCTATTTTGTCAACAATGGTCTTGGTTACCATGTCTGCAGCGACAAGCATTTTCAATGCTTCAGAATCCTTTAAAAAAGTGATGAATCCGCATGACTTTGGCATTACTGGACAAAATGTTGAAAAAGAAGATTTGGACAAACTCTTGAGCCAGTTTGCAAGTGACAAAGGTTATAGTGTCAAAGAGAAAGAAGTGCTTCGTTACAGTAACTTTGGTATTGCAAATCAAGAAGGAACCAAGTTAACCATTTTTGAAAGGGGACAAAATCGTGTCCAACCTAAAACAGTCTTCATGGTATTTGACCAAAAAGACTATGAAAATATGACTGGTCAGAAGCTTTCTCTATCAGGCAATGAGGTCGGCCTCTTCGCTAAGAATGATGGACTGAAAGGACAGAAAGCTCTAACTCTAAATAACCATCAATTTTCTGTAAAAGAAGAATTTAATACAGATTTTATTGTGAACCATGTCCCAAATCAGTTTAATATTTTTACTACTGATTACAATTACCTTGTTGTACCTGATTTACAAGCATTTTTAGACCAATTTCCAGATTCGGCTATCTATAATCAGCTTTACGGTGGTATAAATGTAAATATCAGTGAAGAAGAACAACTCAAAGTCGCTGAAGAATATGAAAAATACTTACAAAAGTTTAATGCTCAATTAAACACTGAAGGTAGCTATGTGTATGGTAGCAATCTAGCAGATGCTAGTGCTCAAATGAGTGCCCTCTTTGGTGGTGTCTTCTTTATCGGTATTTTCCTATCCATTATCTTTATGGTCGGAACCGTTCTGGTCATCTATTACAAACAAATTTCTGAAGGCTATGAAGACCGTGAACGCTTTATTATCTTGCAGAAAGTCGGTTTAGATCAAAAGCAAATCAAGCAAACCATCAACAAACAGGTTTTAACTGTTTTCTTCCTTCCTTTGCTTTTTGCCTTCATACATCTAGCCTTTGCCTACCATATGCTTAGTCTGATTTTAAAAGTGATTGGTGTAATAGATACGAATATGATGTTGATTGTGACCTTGTCTATCTGCGCTATCTTCCTCATCGCCTATGTGCTGATTTTCATGATTACTTCAAGAAGTTATCGCAAGATTGTCCAAATGTAAAAAAGATACCTCGACTTCAAAATCGAGGTATTTCTTGTATTCTAAATGCTGAAAAGTTGTCCGAGCAGGAAGGTAACTCCCATGGTCAAGAGACCAATAGCGAGGTTCCGAATCATAGCTGTTTTGGTTGGTGCTTTTCCAAGTCTGGCACTAGTGTAACCAGTGAGAAGAAGGGCCACACCGACGATAAGGACGGTAGCAGGGATACGGTATTCACTTGGGAAAATGGTAATTGAAAGCATGGGTGGTAAGCTACCAAGGAAAAAAGAAATAAAGCTAGAGATAGCAGCATGCCATGGATTGGTAAACTCTTCATACTCTATCCCATATTTTTCCTCTACCAAAGCCTTGAGCGGATTATTTAAAAAGGCTTTGTTGGTCAAGAGTTGAGCAGAGGTTTCACATTCTCCATTTTGGATATAGGCTGCATAGAGAGACTTTTTGGCTAGTTCCATATCTTGGTCTAGCAAGACTTGCTCACGCGCAACGGCTGCTTCCTCGGTATCTTTTTGAGTTGAAACAGATACATATTCTCCACCAGCCATCGAAAAGGCACCAGCTAAGATAGCTGCAAATCCTGATAAAAAGATAATCCAGATATTACTCGTAGCACTAGCAACCCCGATAACCACACCAGCAATGGAAATAATTCCATCATTGGCACCAAGAACACCCGCACGCAGGATATTTAAACGACCTGCAAAATTTGAATCGATTTCGTGATTTGTTTCTGACATACTATTCTCCTTTTGATCCAGTATAAAGGAAAAATATAGGGAAATCAATCTTTTAAAACTGTCTGAAAAAAGTTGCACTATTCTAATGATGTAAAAATGTCGTCATCTTATCTAATCGATCAAACACAGAAGGGTAAGAGTATAGAATGGCATGAAAGAATTTTAAATTAAATACTATCATCATTTCGTTCACTTTATAATCGTTTACAAGAAAATAATCATTGTTAAATCGAGTAAAATCTAACTATTTTGCGAACCTTTTTATATTTTTTCCGTAAAACGCTTTACAAGTTCTTGAAAACATGATATAGTAATGGGGCTTAGAAAATGAGATGATGTTTTCTAGCAAATATAAACCCGAGTAAAAAATGCCTACGGACAGGCAGGGTTGAATGCCGAAGCGTGGTTGAAAAACCACATTATTGATAGGGTTAAAAGCCTACTTTTATAAGTTGATGTTAGGACACTTGTCCTAATTCATAAATTTTTAGTGTGGTGAAAGCACACGTCATCTTGTGAAACGATCAATAAAGTACGTAATATTTGCTACTAGAGAGTTAGGAAACATCGGGAACAGACATACTCAACAGAAACAAACATAAAAACGTCAGAAGATTGCAGAGCAGGTGAAAACCTGCTCTTTTTTCATGAGTCAACCTTTAGTTCCTTAGTTTTCATAAGGTCCTAAAAATATGGAAAGGAGTATGTCTTGAAAGAGTTAGATCAAAACCAAGCTCCAATTTATGAGGCCTTGGTGAAGTTACGCAAGAAAAGGATTGTTCCCTTTGATGTTCCAGGTCACAAGCGTGGACGAGGAAATCCAGAACTTGTCGAACTCTTAGGAGAAAAATGTGTAGGCATTGATGTCAATTCGATGAAACCCTTGGATAATTTAGGTCACCCCATTTCGATTATTCGGGATGCAGAGGAGCTAGCAGCTGATGCTTTTGGAGCTAGCCATGCCTTTCTCATGATTGGAGGAACAACTTCATCGGTGCAGACTATGATTCTCGCAACCTGCAAGGCAGGAGATAAGATTATTCTGCCACGAAATGTCCACAAATCTGCTATCAATGCGCTGGTTCTATGTGGTGCCATTCCCATCTATATCGAGATGAGTGTGGATCCTAAAATTGGTATCGCTTTAGGTCTTGAAAATGACCGAGTAGCACAGGCCATAAAGGACCATCCAGATGCCAAGGCCATTTTGATTAACAATCCTACTTACTACGGAATCTGTTCAGACCTAAAGGGGTTGACAGAAATGGCTCATGAAGCTGGCATGATGGTTTTGGTAGATGAGGCCCACGGGGCGCACTTACATTTTACTGATAAACTTCCAATTTCTGCTATGGATGCAGGTGCTGATATGGCAGCAGTTTCTATGCATAAGTCTGGTGGGAGTTTGACCCAAAGTTCGCTTCTTTTAATCGGGGAGCAGATGAATCCTGAATACGTACGTCAGATTATCAATCTTACCCAGTCAACATCCGCCTCTTATTTGTTGATGGCTAGTCTGGATATTTCGCGTCGCAACTTGGCTCTTCGTGGTAAAGAGTCGTTTGAGAAGGTCATTGAGCTATCCGAGTACGCTCGTCGTGAAATTAATGCCATTGGCGGTTACTATGCTTACTCAAAAGAGTTAATAGATGGTGTGTCGGTCTGTGATTTTGATGTAACCAAGCTGTCAGTTTACACTCAGGGGATTGGCTTAACAGGTATCGAGGTTTATGACCTCCTACGAGACGAATATGACATTCAGATTGAGTTTGGTGATATTGGCAATATCTTGGCCTATATTTCGATTGGTGATCGTATCCAAGACATCGAGCGTTTGGTCGGTGCTTTGGCTGATATCAAGAGACTTTACTCGAGAGATGGAAAAGACTTGATAGCTGGAGAATATATTCAGCCCGAGTTAGTGCTGTCTCCACAAGAAGCCTTCTATTCAGAAAGAAAAAGTTTAACCTTGGATGATTCTGTTGGACAAGTCTGTGGAGAATTTGTTATGTGTTACCCTCCAGGAATCCCTATCTTGGCTCCTGGTGAACGCATTATACGTGAAATTGTAGACTATATCCAATTTGCCAAGGAACGTGGTTGCTCCCTCCAAGGGACGGAAGATCCTGAGGTCAATCACATCAACGTCATTAAGAGAAAGGAGAACTAGATGGATTTATGGTTTTCTGAAGTTCATACTCCAGATGTGAAATTGTCCCTGAGAACAGCCAAGCAACTCTACGCTGGTAAAAGTGAATGGCAGGATATCGAAGTCTTGGATACACCAGCTTTTGGGAAAATACTGATTTTAAATGGGCATGTCTTGTTTTCAGATGCGGATGATTTTGTCTACAATGAAATGACCGTCCACGTTCCCATGGCTGTCCACCCAAATCCCAAGAAAGTATTGGTTATTGGGGGTGGTGATGGCGGTGTCGCCCAAGTATTAACACTCTATCCTGAGCTGGAACAAATCGATATTGTGGAACCAGATGAGATGTTGGTTGAAGTCTGTCGTGAGTATTTCCCAGACTTTGCTGCAGGGCTAGATGATCCTCGTGTTACCATTTACTACCAAAATGGGCTACGCTTTTTGCGAAACTGCGAAGATGATTACGATATTATCATCAACGATGCGACAGATCCGTTTGGCCATACGGAAGGGCTCTTTACCAAGGAATTCTACGGCAATAGTTATAGGGCTCTGAAAGAAGACGGTATCATGATTTACCAGCATGGGAGTCCCTTCTTTGATGAGGATGAGTCAGCTTGCCGAAGTATGCATCGCAAGGTCAATCAAGCCTTTCCAATCAGCCGGGTCTATCAGGCCCATATTCCAACCAGTCCAGCTGGCTATTGGTTATTTGGGTTTGCATCGAAAAAATACCACCCTGTCAAAGATTTTGACAAGGAAGGCTGGAAAAAACGCCAGCTTTTCACAGAATACTACACTGCAAACTTACATGTGGGGGCCTTCATGTTGCCTAAGTATGTAGAAGACATTTTAGAAGAAGAGGAAGGAAAAAAATGAGTCGTTTACTAGTTATTGGATGTGGGGGCGTTGCCCAAGTTGCTATTTCAAAGATTTGCCAAGATAGCGAAACCTTTACAGAAATTATGATTGCTAGCCGTACTAAGTCAAAATGTGATGACTTGAAGGCTAAACTGGAAGGCAAAACAAGTACAAAGATTGAGACAGCTGCTCTTGATGCAGATAAGGTTGAAGAAGTAATTGCCCTGATTGAAAGCTACAAGCCAGAAGCAGTTTTGAACGTAGCACTACCATATCAAGATTTAACCATTATGGACGCTTGTTTGGCAACAGGTGTTCACTATATCGATACAGCTAACTACGAAGCCGAGGATACGGAAGATCCTGAATGGCGTGCTATTTATGAGAAACGTTGCAAGGAACTTGGTTTTACAGCCTACTTTGACTACTCATGGCAATGGGCTTATCAGGAGAAATTCAAGGAAGCAGGCTTGACCGCTCTTCTTGGTTCAGGTTTTGACCCAGGTGTGACTAGTGTCTTTTCAGCCTATGCCCTCAAACACTATTTTGATGAAATCCACTATATCGACATTTTAGACTGTAATGGTGGTGACCACGGTTATCCGTTTGCAACAAACTTCAACCCAGAAATCAATCTACGCGAGGTTTCTGCGCCAGGTTCTTACTGGGAAGATGGAAAATGGGTCGAAGTCGAAGCTATGTCTATCAAGCGTGAGTATGATTTCCCTCAAGTTGGACAAAAAGATATGTATCTCCTTCACCATGAAGAAATTGAATCATTGGCCAAGAATATTCCAGGTGTCAAACGCATTCGTTTCTTTATGACTTTTGGTCAATCATACTTGACGCACATGAAATGTTTGGAAAATATCGGTCTCCTTCGTACGGATACCATTAACTTTAACGGCCAAGAAATTGTTCCAATCCAATTTTTGAAAGCCTTGCTTCCAGACCCTGCAAGCCTTGGTCCACGTACTGTAGGTAAAACCAATATTGGATGTATCTTTACAGGTGTAAAAGATGGCGTTGAAAAGACCATCTACATCTACAATGTCTGCGACCATCAGGAATGTTACGCAGAAGTTGGTTCGCAAGCTATTTCTTACACAACAGGTGTTCCAGCCATGATAGGTACAAAATTAGTCATGAACGGTACTTGGAAACAACCAGGAGTTTATAACCTTGAAGAATTGGATCCAGATCCATTCATGGAAGCTTTGAATGAGTATGGTTTGCCTTGGGTTGTGGTTGAAAATCCACAAATGGTGGACTAATGAAGCTAGAACAAGTACCAACGCCAGCCTATGTCATTGACTTGCCCAAGTTAGAAGGCAACTGTCGTATTTTACAATATGTACAAGAAGAAGCTGGTTGCAAGGTTTTGCTTGCCCAGAAGGCTTATTCCCTCTACAAAACCTATCCCTTGATTAGCCAGTATCTATCAGGTACGACAGCCAGTGGACTCTATGAAGCTAAGCTAGCTAGGGAAGAATTTCCAGGAGAAGTCCATGTATTTGCGCCAGCCTTTAAGGATGCGGACTTGGAGGAATTGCTGGAGATAACAAATCATATCGTCTTTAACTCAGAGAGACAGTTGCGTAAACATGGGGCCCGTTGTCGGGATGCTGGTGTAAGCGTGGGTTTGCGACTTAACCCTCAGTGTTCAACTCAAGGTGACCACGCGCTCTATGACCCTTGTGCACCTGGCTCCCGTTTTGGAGTAACTTCAGACAAGATACCGAGTGATTTGCTGGATTTGGTGGATGGTCTTCATTTTCACACCCTTTGCGAGCAGGGAGCAGATGATTTAGAGACAACTTTGAAAGCAGTAGAAGAGCAATTTGGAGCCTATTTGCATCAGGTCAAATGGCTCAATATGGGGGGCGGACACCACATCACAAGAGAGGACTATGATGTAGATTTGCTGATTTCTGAGATCAAGCGTATCCGAGAAACTTACAATCTTGAAATCTATATCGAGCCTGGTGAAGCCATTGCGCTCAATGCAGGTTATCTAGCAACTGAAGTATTGGATATTGTCGAAAACGGTATGGAAATCTTGGTTTTAGACGCCTCTGCGACCTGCCATATGCCTGATGTACTTGAGATGCCCTATCGTCCACCTTTGAGAAATGGATTTGCCGCTCAGGAAAAAGCCCATACCTATAGACTTTCTTCCAATACCTGTCTGACAGGAGATGTGATTGGTGATTATAGCTTTGAAAATCCAGTTCAAATCGGTGATAGACTTTATTTTGAAGATATGGCTATTTACTCATTTGTCAAAAATAATACCTTTAATGGTATTGGATTGCCAAGTCTCTATCTCATGGATGAGCAGGGTGACTGCAGATTAGTCAAATCTTTTGGTTATCAAGACTTTAAAGGGAGATTATCATGATGGACAGTCCCAAAAAATTAGGCTATCGCATGCCAGCAGAATACGAGCCCCATCATGGTACCCTTATGATATGGCCAACTCGACCAGGTTCATGGCCCTTTCAAGGAAAGGCTGCCAAAAGAGCTTTCAGCCAGATCATTAAGACTATAGCAGAAGGGGAAAGAGTCTATCTTTTGGTTGGCCAAGACTACTTAGCTGAAGCCCAATCTTATCTTGGAGACAAGGTTATTTATCTAGACATTCCCACCAATGATGCCTGGGCGCGTGATACGGGTCCGACCATTCTTATCAATGATGAAGGCCAGAAATTAGCCGTGGATTGGTCTTTCAATGCTTGGGGTGGTGCTGTTGATGGTCTTTATCAAGATTATGAAGATGATGACCAAGTAGCCAGTCGTTTTGCTGAGACCTTGGAAATGCCTGTTTATGATGCCAAGCCTTTTGTACTGGAAGGCGGAGCGATACATAGCGATGGTCAAGGAACCATTCTCGTGACTGAAAGTTGCTTGCTTAGTTCTGGTCGCAATCCTCATCTTAGTAAGGAAGAAATCGAAACCACCTTATTAGAGTGCCTTGGAGCTGAAAAAGTTATCTGGCTTCCTTATGGTATTTATCAGGACGAAACCAATGAACACGTTGACAATGTTGCTGCCTTTGTTGGTCCTGCTGAGCTTGTTTTGGCTTGGACAGACGACAAAAGCGATCCTCAATATGCCATGTCAGCAGCTGATTTAGCGCTTTTAGAAAAGGAAACAGATGCAAAAGGTCGTCAGTTCACCATTCATAAACTTCCAATTCCAGCTCTTCATCAAGTTGTAACCAAAGAGGATTTACCAGGCTACATCTATGAAGAAGGAGAAGAAGAGCGATACGCAGGTGAACGACTAGCAGCTTCCTACGTAAACTTTTATATTGCCAACCAGGCTGTCCTAGTTCCTCAGTTTCAGGATAAAAACGACCAAGTGGCCTTAGATATCCTCAGCAAGTGTTTTCCAGACCGTAAAGTTGTCGGAATACCAGCCAGAGATATTCTTTTAGGTGGTGGCAATATCCACTGTATCACCCAACAAATCCCAGAATAGGAGAAAAAGATGAGAAATGTAAGAGTTGCAGCCATTCAGATGCAATGCGCTAAGGATGTGTCAACAAATATCCAAACCGCAGAGCGTTTAGTACGTCAGGCTGCAGAACAAGGCGCACAAATTATTCTTTTACCCGAATTGTTTGAACGTCCATACTTTTGTCAGGAACGTCAGTATGACTACTACCAGCATGCCCAGTCGGTGACAGACAATACTGCCATTCAGCATTTTAAGGTGATTGCTAAGGAACTACAAGTTGTTTTACCGATCAGTTTCTATGAAAAAGATGGCAATGTCTTGTATAACTCCATTGCCGTTATTGATGCAGATGGGGAAGTGCTGGGTGTTTATCGAAAGACCCACATACCAGATGATCATTACTATCAAGAGAAATTTTACTTTACGCCTGGCAACACAGGTTTCAAGGTCTGGGATACTCGCTATGCCAAGATTGGGATCGGTATCTGTTGGGATCAATGGTTCCCTGAAACAGCGCGCTGTCTTGCATTGAATGGTGCTGAATTGCTCTTTTATCCTACAGCCATCGGTTCAGAGCCGATTTTGGATACAGATAGTTGTGGTCATTGGCAACGTACCATGCAAGGACACGCAGCAGCAAATATTGTTCCAGTCATCGCAGCCAATCGTTATGGATTAGAGGAAGTCGCTCCAAGTGAGGAAAATGGTGGACAGAGTTCCAGTCTTGACTTCTACGGTTCATCCTTTATGACGGATGAAACAGGAGCTATTCTAGAACGAGCTGAAAGACAAGAAGAAGCTGTTCTGTTAGCAACTTATGACCTAGACAAGGGAGCAAGCGAACGCCTAAACTGGGGCTTGTTTCGAGATAGAAGACCCGAAATGTATCAATGGATTACGGACTAGCAAGCAAACCTATATTTACAAATTTTAGAATATCTGACGACTGTCATGATAAAAAAAGCAAATAGCAGTAACCTCTGCCTATTTGCTTTTCTTTTTATAAAATATATTTCTCAATAGCACGCGCAACGCCGTCTTCTTCGTTGCTTGCTGTAACGGCATCCGCAAGAGATTTGACATAATCACTGGCATTTCCCATAGCAATACCAAGGCCTGCAAACTGGAGCATTTCGATATCGTTATTAGCATCGCCCATAGCCATAATCTCTGAGGAATCAATCTTCAAAATATCTGCTAGTCGAGAAAGAGCAGTGGCCTTTGTCGTTCCAAGTGGCATCGCTTCATAAATGACAGGCTGCGAACGAACTCCACTAAATCGTTGGCAAAGCTCCTCAGCAAAACGCTGCTCAAAATCGTCCGTTTGGCTATCTGTCCCCAAAAACATCCCTTGAAACATACGGTACTTGCCACTAGTCGCTTCCTCAAGAGAAATTTCAGTCAGGTCTGAAAAGACCAGCTTGGCATCATTTTGAACAATTTCATTAGGCTTACCACCGAGGACAAAATAATGCTCCTCATCAAAAAGAGTCAACTGAACATCACTTTTTTCAGCTAGGTCATAGAGATATTCGATGTCTGCTGGACTAAGTTCTTGCCAGTCAACTAGTCCCCAGTCACTTGTCTGGTGAGTTGAACAACCGTTATTGACAATGACATACTCATTCTGGAGGTCGAGTCCCAATTTTTTGTAGTAGGGGAGGACACCGAAAAGCGGGCGACCTGTACAGAGAACCAGTTTGACACCTTTTTCAATAGCTTGGTGAATAGCAGTAATGTGAGCTTGTGGGATTTCCTTGGCTTCATTGAGGAGGGTTCCGTCCATATCCAAGGCTAGTAGTTTAATCATAGGTCTTCCTTCTTTTTCTTTTGGTATTATTATAGCATATTTTGGAGGAAAGGAGGAGGAATCTTCGGGCTAATCATGGTATAATAAAAGGTAATGAAAAATTCTAACGAGGCGGAGATGAAATTACTTTATACTGATATTCGGACTTCTTTGACAGAAATTCTAACTAGAGAGGCAGAAGAGTTAGTTGCTGCTGGCAAGCGGGTCTTTTACATCGCTCCCAACTCTCTTTCTTTTGAAAAGGAACGCGCCGTGCTGGAATGCTTGTCCCAGCAGGCTTCTTTTGCGATTACCGTCACGCGCTTTGCTCAAATGGCTCGTTACCTGATTTTGAATGATTTGCCAGCTAAGATCAGTCTTGATGATATCGGTCTTGGTATGGCCTTTTACAGATGTCTTACTGAACTTGATCCAAAAGACTTACGAGTATACGGCGCCATCAAGCAGGATCCTCAGTTTATCCAGCAGTTGATTGATCTTTATCATGAGATGACCAAAGCTCAGATGAGTTTTGTGGACTTGGAGAGTTTGACGGATGAGGATAAGAGAGCCGATTTACTCTTGATTTTTGAGAAAGTAACGGCCTACCTCAATCAAGGGCAGTTAGCTCAGGGAAGTCAGTTATCCCATTTGATTGAAGCTATTGAGAATGACAAGGTAAGTAGTGATTTTACTCAAATCGCCTTGGTTATTGATGGATTTACCCGTTTTTCTGCTGAGGAAGAGCGGATTGTGGACTTACTTCATGCCAAGGGTGTTGAGATTGTTATTGGGGCTTATGTTAGTAAGAAAGCCTATACCAGTCCATTCTCTGAAGGCAATCTCTATCAAGCCAGTGTGGAGTTTCTCCATCATCTAGCCTTTAAATACCAAACACCTGCCCAGGATTATTCTCAAACTCATGAGAAGATGGATAGCTTTGACAAGGCCTCTCGTTTGCTGGAGTCTTCTTATGACTTTTCAGAACTTTCCTTGGAAATTGATGATAGGGACCGTGAAAACTTACAAATCTGGTCTTGCTTGACGCAAAAGGAGGAGTTGGAGCTAGTAGCTCGGAGCATTCGTCAGAAATTACATGAGAACTCAAATCTGAGTTACAAGCATTTTCGTATTCTCTTGGGGGATGTGGCTTCTTATCAGTTATCTCTTAAAACCATTTTTGACCAGTACCAGATTCCTTTCTATCTTGGTAGAAGCGAATCCATGGCCCACCACCCTTTGACACAGTTTGTCGAGTCTATTTTAGCTTTGAAACGCTATCGTTTCCGTCAGGAGGATTTGATTAACCTTCTCAGAACAGGTTTGTATACCGACCTTAGTCAGGCTGATATTGATGCTTTTGAGCAATATATCCGCTATCTTGGTATCAATGGCTTGCCAGCCTTTCAGCAAGCCTTCACCAAATCCCACCATGGAAAATTTGATTTAGGGCGTTTAAATGCTCTTCGTCTGCGTATTGTAACACCTCTTGAGACTCTCTTTGCCAGCCGAAAACAAAAGGCTGAAAATCTCTTACAAAAGTGGAATGTCTTTCTAAAAGAAGGAGCAGTAACTAAGCAGTTACAAGATTTGACAGCTACTATGAAAGTTCTTGAACAGGAAAGACAAGCCGAAGTTTGGAAGGCATTCTGCCATGTTTTAGAACAATTTGCGACTGTTTTTGCTGGTTCACAGGTTAGTCTAGAGGACTTTCTAGCCCTGCTCCATTCTGGAATGAGTCTATCTCAATACCGTACCATTCCAGCGACAGTGAACACCGTTCTGGTGCAGAGTTATGATTTGATTGCGCCACTGACAGCTGACTTTGTCTATGCCATTGGGCTGACTCAGGACAATTTACCAAAAATCGCGCAAAATACCAGTCTTTTAACTGATGAAGAAAGACAAAGCTTAAACCAAGCGACAGAAGAAGGCGTTCAATTGCTGATTGCCAGCAGTGAAAACCTCAAGAAAAATCGCTACACTATGCTTTCCTTGGTCAATTCTGCGCGTAAGCAGTTGATTCTGTCATCTCCAAGCCTTTTTAATGAAAGTGAAAGCAAGGAGTCAGCTTATCTTCAAGAGCTGGTGAGTTTTGGATTTAGTCGAAGAGAAAAGAGAATGAGCCATAAAAATCTTAGCAAAGAAGATATAGGTTCATATCACAGCCTTTTGTCCAGTCTGGTTGCCTATCACCAGCAGGGCGAGATGAGTGAGACTGAGCAAGATTTGACATTTATTAAAGTTCTAGCGCGTGTCATGGGTAAAAAACTAGACCAGCAAGGTCTGGAAAATCCAGCCCTCCCAACCAGCCCAAGCAGTAAACCCTTAGCAAAGGACACCTTACAGGCTCTCTATCCTGCTGAACAGGAATTTTACCTGTCTACCTCTGGTTTGACGGAGTTTTACCGCAATGAATACAGTTATTTCCTCCGTTATGTTCTAGGCTTGCAAGAAGAATTACGCCTGCGTCCTGATGCCCGCAGTCACGGAAATTTCTTGCACCGTATCTTTGAACGCGCCTTACAGTTGCCTAACGAAGATTCCTTTGACAAACGTTTAGAACAAGCTATCCAAGAAACCAGTCAAGAACGTGAATTTGAGGCTATTTATCAGGAAAGTTTGGAAGCCCAGTTTACCAAGGAAGTTTTGCTTGATGTTGCACGAACGACTGGCCACATTCTCCGTCATAATCCAGCCATCGAAACCATCAAAGAGGAATCGAATTTCGGTGGGAAAGAGCAAGCCTTTATTCAATTGGACAATGGTCGCAGTGTTTTTGTACGAGGTAAGGTTGACCGCATTGACCGATTGAAAGCTGATGGAGCGATTGGAGTGGTAGACTACAAATCCAGTCTGACTCAGTTCCAATTTCCTCATTTCTTTAATGGGCTTAATTCCCAACTGCCAACCTATTTAGCTGCCTTAAAAAGAGAAGGGGAGCAGAACTTTTTTGGTGCCATGTACTTGGAAATGGCTGAACCAGTCCAATCTTTGATGGCCGTTAAAAGTCTGGCAGGTGCAGTAGTAGAAGCTAGCAAGTCTATGAAATACCAAGGGCTCTTTTTAGAAAAAGAAAGCAGTCATTTAGGTGAATTTTACAATAAAAATAAGGCCAATCAGCTGACGGATGAGGAATTCCAGCTTCTACTGGACTACAATGCCCATCTTTACAAGAAAGCGGCTGAGAAGATTTTAGAAGGCCAATTCGCCATTAATCCTTATACTGAAAACGGCAGAAGTATTGCACCGTATGTTCAGCAACATCAAGCCATTACAGGATTTGAAGCTAATTACCATTTAGGCCAAGCCCGTTTCCTAGAAAAGTTGGACTTAGCTGATGGCAAACGTCTGGTCGGAGAAAAACTCAAGCAAGCTTGGTTTGAAAAAATAAGAGAGGAGTTGAATCGATGAAGCCCATTCCCTTTTTAACTGAGGAGGAAATTCAAAAACTGCAAGAAGCAGAAGCAAATTCGAGCAAGGAACAAAAGAAAACTGCCGAACAAATCGAAGCCATCTACACTTCTGGTCAGAATATCCTTGTCTCAGCGTCGGCTGGTTCTGGGAAGACTTTTGTCATGGCCGAGCGTATTCTGGACCAATTGGCGCGTGGTATCGAAATTTCTCAACTCTTTATCTCAACCTTTACCGTCAAGGCTGCGACTGAACTCAAAGAACGCTTGGAGAAAAAAATCAGCCAGCAAATCCAAGAAACGCATAATGTCGATCTCAAACAACACTTGGGCCGCCAGTTGGCAGACCTACCCAACGCAGCCATCGGGACCATGGACTCTTTCACGCAAAAATTCCTTGGTAAACATGGCTATCTGCTTGATATTGCGCCAAATTTCCGTATTTTACAAAACCAAAGCGAGCAACTTCTTCTAAAAAACGAAGTCTTTCATGAGGTATTTGAAGCCCATTACCAAGGCAAACAGAAAGAGACCTTTAGTCATTTGCTGAAAAATTTTGCAGGGCGTGGCAAGGATGAACGGGGGCTGCGCCAGCAGGTCTATAAAATCTATGACTTCCTCCAATCCACCAGCAATCCTCAGAAATGGCTGAGTGAATCTTTCCTCAAAGGCTTTGAAAAAGCTGATTTTACTAGTGAAAAAGAAAAACTGACTGAGCAAATCAAGCAAGCCCTTTGGGATTTGGAAAGCTTTTTCCGTTATCATCTGGGTAATGATGCCAAGGAGTTTGCAAAGGCTCCCTATTTAGAAAATGTTCAGTTGATTCTGGATGAAATTGGCTCCTTAAATCAAGAGTCCGATAGTCAGGCTTATCAGGCAGTGCTTGCGCGTGTTGTCGCAATTTCGAAAGAGAAAAACGGTCGGGCCCTGACTAATGCCAGTCGCAAGGCTGATTTGAAGCCACTGGCGGATGCCTACAACGAAGAAAGAAAGACCCAGTTTGCTAAACTAGGACAACTGTCAGACCAGATAACCATTCTCGACTATCAAGAACGTTATCATGGAGATACCTGGGAACTAGCTAAGACTTTCCAAACCTTCATGAGTGATTTTGTGGAAGCTTATCGTGAACGTAAGCGTCAGGAAAACGCCTTTGAATTCGCTGATATCAGCCATTACACCATTGAGATTTTAGAGAAATTTCCTCAAGGCCGTGAGGCTTATCAGGATCGCTTCCACGAAGTCATGGTCGATGAGTATCAGGATACCAACCATATTCAAGAACGGATGCTGGAATTGCTGTCTAATGGTCACAATCGCTTTATGGTGGGAGATATCAAGCAGTCCATCTACCGTTTCCGTCAGGCAGACCCGCAGATTTTCAATGAGAAATTCCAACGCTATGCGCAAGATTCCAAAGAAGGAAAGCTGATTCTACTCAAAGAAAATTTCCGTAGTAGTTCAGAAGTGCTATCAGCAACCAATGATGTTTTTAAACGTCTCATGGACCAAGAGGTCGGTGAAATCAACTATGACAGCATGCACCAACTTGTTTTTGCCAATACCAAACTGACTCCCAATCCAGATAACAAAGCAGAATTTCTCCTCTACGACAAGGACGATACAGGTGAGGAAGAAGAGAGTCAAACAGAAACGAAACTAACAGGCGAAATGCGTCTGGTTATCAAGGAAATTCTTAAACTCCATAAGGAAAAAAGTGTTGCTTTTAAAGAAATTGCCCTTCTGACCTCCAGTCGCAGTCGTAATGACCAGATTCTCCTTGCCTTGTCTGAGTACGGGATACCTGTCAAAACAGACGGCGAGCAAAACAATTATCTCCAATCCCTAGAAGTGCAAGTCATGCTAGACACTCTTCGTGTCATTCATAATCCCCTGCAAGACTATGCCTTGGTTGCTCTCATGAAGTCTCCTATGTTTGGATTTGATGAGGACGAGTTGGCACGCTTGTCTCTCCAGAAAGCAGAAGATAAAGTTCAAGAAAATCTCTATGAAAAACTGGTCAATGCTCAAAAACAAGTAGCTAGCCAGAAAAACTTAATTCATACGGATTTAACTGAAAAACTAAATCAATTCATGGATATCTTGGCTTCTTGGCGTCTGTATGCCAAAACTCACTCTCTCTATGACTTGATTTGGAAGATTTACAACGACCGTTTTTACTATGACTATGTTGGAGCTTTGCCAAATGGCCCTGCTAGACAGGCCAATCTCTATGCCCTAGCTCTTCGGGCTGACCAGTTTGAAAAGAGCAATTTCAAGGGCTTGTCTCGTTTTATCCGTATGATTGACCAAGTTTTAGAAGCCCAGCACGATCTTGCAAGCGTGGCAGTTGCACCGCCTAAGGATGCTGTAGAACTCATGACCATTCACAAGAGTAAAGGGCTGGAGTTTCCTTACGTTTTTATTCTCAATATGGATCAGGACTTCAATAAGCAAGACAGCATGTCAGAAGTCATTCTCAGTCGTAAAAATGGACTAGGTGTCAAATACATTGCCAAAATGGAGACAGGAGCAGTAGAAGCTCACTATCCGAAAACCATCAAGCTCTCTATTCCTAGCCTGACCTATAGGCAGAATGAAGAGGAATTACAGCTGGCAAGCTACTCAGAGCAGATGCGTCTCCTTTATGTTGCCATGACGCGGGCTGAGAAAAAGATCTATCTTGTCGGCAAGGGTTCGCGTGAAAAGCTGGAATCCAAGGAATACCCAGCAACTAAAAATGGGAAACTAAATAGCAATACCAGACTGCAAGCAAGAAATTTCCAAGATTGGATCTGGGCTATCAGTAAAGTATTTGCCAAGGATCATCTCAACTTTAGCTATCGTTTTGTTGGCGAAGATCAGTTGACTAGAGAAGCTATCGGTGAGTTGGAAAACAAGAGCCCTCTACAAGATAGCTCTCAAGCAGACAATCGCCAGTCTGAAACCATCAAAGAAGCACTGGAAATGCTGAAAGAGGTGGAAGTTTATAATACTCTTCACCGCGCAGCCATTGAACTGCCAAGTGTTCAAACTCCAAGTCAAATCAAGAAATTCTACGAACCAGTTATGGATATGGAAGGTGTCGAGATTGCAGGTCAAGGCCAGTCAGTAGACAAGAAAATTAGCTTTGAGTTACCAGATTTTTCAACCAAAGAAAAGGTAACAGGAGCTGAGATTGGTAGTGCTACCCACGAACTGATGCAGAGAATTGACCTCAGTCAGCGACCAACCCTTGCTAGCCTAACAGAAACTCTCAAACACGTTCAAACCAGCCCAGCTGTCAGAGACAAGATCAATCTTGCTAAAATTCTTGCATTCTTTGACACAGCACTCGGTCAGGAAATTCTCTCTAATACCAACCATCTTTATCGCGAGCAACCTTTCTCCATGCTCAAACGAGACCAAAAGAGTCAGGAAGACTTTGTTGTCCGTGGTATCCTTGATGGCTATCTGCTTTACGAGGACAGAATTGTTCTGTTCGACTATAAGACAGACCGCTATGATGAACCAAGTCAACTCATAGACCGTTATCGTGGTCAGTTAGCCCTATACGGAGAGGCTTTATCTCGAGCCTATTCGATTGAAAATATTGACAAATACTTGATTTTACTCGGTAAAGACGAGGTTCAAGTTGTAAAAGTATAATCTAGAAAGGAGACCTCATGACACTTCCAGTTAGAAAATCCCTGCATGATGCGGTTTTACAGGCTTCAAAAGCTGATACTTGGGAACAAGCTACCAAGGAATGGAATGAAGTTTCCTTGATTTTTAACGGTATCGGCCGTAGCAATTGTGTCTGTGGAAATGCCATCAAATACGCCTACGAACTCTTTAACGGAGTGACTGGTCAACGACTATTTCCTATAGGTAGCGACTGCGTTCGTCATTTTCATCGATTGTCTCTTGACCAGCAATTGGAAGAGGAAGAAAAACTGCTAAGAAAGGTTGAAAATCTAACCAGAAAAGCTCAGAAAAAGGAAAAAATCAAGGTCAATAAAAGTGACTTTGACGAGCGACTTCTAAAATGGCTCTGGGAAAAAGGTGTTTTCAAACCCAATCGTGGCAATCAATTTGCGCCTGAGAGAGACTACCAGCTTTTCCTAGAAGTCTTTCAGGGAGGAAGTTGGACCAAGGCAGAGCCTAAGAAGAAGGCTCGGATGGAAGAAGTCCTTGAAAAGTGTATCAAACCCTTTTTACTTGGCAAACCGGATGACCAACTCTACCTTGTCAAGCTAGGCAAGGAGAAAATTGACTACGAGCAAGAACTCCGAATCCAAGCAGAGAAAGAGCGCAAAAAGAGAGATAAAATCGCCAAGCAATATGCAGACAATCTGGTCCTAGCCATGGGCCCAGCAGAGCGCGCTTATCAAGATTACTTTGGCTTTACAGAAACCCTAACTCAAGAAGAACGTAAGTGGGAGAAAATACTTTTTGGTAAAAATAGAACAGAACGGGCTATCAAGGCCAAACAATACCAAAAAGAGCTGGAAAAAGACCAACGAATTGCTAGTCAGGATCCAATTGAAAGAAAGCAGAAGCAGACCTGGCTCCTCAATTCCTATTTTCGTGAGCTTCCTGAAGAAAAAGCTCGATTTTCTAGGCTCTTATTAGAATATCGAAAAAGTGGAGAAGTTCCCTTTTCAACCGAATATCTGTCAGATCATCTTATTGACTTTTTCTATAAAATGAAAGCCTTTGAGTTTGAAATCGCACCAGAACAAGTTCGAGATTTTATAAAAGAAAGCCTCCAGGCAGAACATCTCTCATCAGCACAGGAATGCTGGATAGAAGGGATTCTAACAAATTGCATAGTCCCATTTTTATCTCGAATACTCATCTAAAACTAAATATATAAGTCTTAGAATTTTATATAAAGTTAATATATAAATTAAGTGGGGTTGAAATCAGTCTTCCTTTAAAAAGTAGCTATTACAAACAAAAGCTTATGCAAAAAAGACTAATTTATGATAGAATAGAGGATAAGAAAGAAAACGTTTTTACAATTTTTTCAATCCGAAGGAGATATATTATGGCTACTATTCAATGGTTTCCTGGTCACATGTCTAAAGCTCGTCGACAGGTTCAGGAAAATTTAAAATTTGTTGATTTTGTGACGATTTTGGTTGATGCACGCTTACCTCTATCTAGTCAAAATCCTATGTTGACCAAGATTGTTGGTGATAAACCAAAACTCTTGATTTTAAATAAGGCAGACTTGGCTGACCCGGCAATGACCAAGGAATGGCGCCAGTATTTTGAATCACAAGGAATTCAGACGCTAGCTATCAACTCCAAAGAGCAAGTGACTGTAAAAGTTGTAACAGATGCGGCCAAGAAGCTCATGGCTGATAAGATTGCTCGCCAGAAAGAACGTGGGATTCAGATTGAAACCTTGCGTACCATGATTATTGGGATTCCAAATGCTGGTAAATCAACTCTCATGAACCGCTTGGCTGGTAAGAAAATTGCCGTTGTCGGCAATAAACCTGGTGTTACCAAGGGGCAACAATGGCTTAAAACCAATAAAGATCTTGAAATCCTAGATACACCGGGGATTCTTTGGCCTAAGTTTGAGGATGAAACTGTAGCTCTTAAGTTGGCTTTGACTGGAGCTATCAAAGACCAGTTGCTTCCTATGGACGAGGTGACCATTTTTGGTCTCAATTATTTCAAAGAACATTATCCAGAAAAGCTGGCTGAACGCTTCAAACAAATGAAAATTGAGGAAGAAGCGCCTGTTATTATTATGGATATGACCCGTGCCCTCGGTTTCCGTGACGACTATGACCGTTTCTACAGTCTCTTCGTGAAGGAAGTCCGTGATGGCAAACTCGGTAACTATACCTTAGATACATTGGAAGACCTCGATGGCGACGATTAAAGAAATCAAAGAACTCCTTGCTACTGTCAAGGACCTTGATAGCCCTATTATTTTAGATCTTGAAAAGGATAATCGCTCTGGAATTCAAAAGGAAATCAGCAAGCGTAAAAAAGCTATTCAGGCAGAATTGGATGAGGATCTTCGTTTGAAATCCATGCTTTCCTACGAAAAAGAACTGTATAAGCAAGGATTGACCATGATAGCAGGTGTTGACGAGGTTGGTCGTGGTCCTCTTGCTGGTCCTGTAGTCGCTGCAGCAGTTATTTTACCTAAAAATTGTAAAATTACAGGCCTCAACGACAGCAAGAAAATTCCTAAAAAGAAACATCTGGAGATTTTCCAAGCAGTTCAGGACCAAGCCTTATCAATCGGGATTGGTATCATGGATAATCAGGTCATCGACCAAGTCAATATCTATGAAGCAACCAAACTGGCCATGCAGGAAGCAATCTCTCAGCTCAGTCCTCAACCTGAGCACCTTTTGATAGATGCCATGAAGCTGGATTTACCCATTTCACAAACATCTATCATCAAAGGAGATGCAAACTCTCTCTCTATCGCCGCGGCTTCTATAGTAGCCAAGGTGACACGTGATGAATTGATGAAGGAATTTGACCAGCAATTTCCCGGCTATGATTTCGCTGCTAATGCAGGATATGGAACAGCTAAACACCTGGAAGGACTGAAAAAAATAGGAGTTACCCCTATTCATCGGACCAGCTTTGAACCCGTTAAATCGCTGGTTTTAGGAGAAAAAGAAAGTTAAATTAGAAGGAATGATTATGGAGGAACAGTCAGAAACACTCAGTTCCAAGAAAGAATTTGCCTTTGCCTCGAGTACCATATTATCCCAAGTTGGACGAGGAATCATTGTTGGTCTCGTTGTTGGAATTATCGTTGGATCCTTTCGTTTCTTAATCGAAAAAGGTTTCCACCTGATACAAGGACTTTATCAAGATCAAGCGCATCTAGTGCGCAATCTTTTTATCATTGGTCTATTTTATTTAATAGTTTGTTGGCTCAGTGCGAAATTAACTCGGTCAGAAAAAGACATCAAAGGCTCAGGAATTCCTCAAGTCGAAGCCGAATTAAAGGGACTCATGACTCTCAACTGGTGGGGCGTTCTTTGGAAAAAATATATTTTAGGAATTCTTGCTATTGCTAGCGGTCTTATGCTGGGGCGAGAAGGGCCAAGTATTCAACTTGGAGCAGTCGGTGGTAAAGGAATTGCCAAATGGCTCAAATCCAGTCCAGTAGAGGAACGATCCTTGATTGCTAGTGGAGCTGCCGCTGGTCTAGCTGCAGCCTTTAATGCACCAATTGCAGGTCTTCTCTTTGTCGTAGAAGAAGTCTATCATCACTTTTCTCGCTTTTTCTGGGTGTCTACTCTAGCAGCTAGTCTCGTAGCAAACTTTGTTTCCCTACTCATATTTGGTCTGACGCCAGTGCTGGATATGCCAGATAACATTCCTCTCATGACCCTGGATCAGTATTGGATTTACCTCCTTATGGGAGTTTTTCTTGGACTATCTGGTTTTCTCTATGAGAAAGCTGTACTTAATGTTGGTAGTGTTTATGATTGGCTTGGTCAAAAAATCCATTTGGATAGAGCTTATTACCCAATTTTTGCCTTTATTCTCATCCTACCAGTCGGAATCTTCTTACCCCAAATCCTTGGTGGTGGAAATCAGCTGGTTCTTTCCCTAACTGAGCAAGATTTTAGTTTTCAAGTTCTATTAGCGTACTTTTTGATTCGCTTTGTTTGGAGCATGATTAGCTATGGAAGTGGCCTGCCAGGAGGAATTTTCCTACCAATTTTGGCACTTGGCTCCTTACTTGGTGCCCTAGTTGGTGTTATTTGTGTCAATCTTGGACTTGTCAGTCAAGAGCAATTCCCTATATTTGTCATTCTAGGAATGAGTGGCTATTTTGGAGCAATATCCAAGGCTCCCTTAACTGCTATGATACTCGTAACTGAGATGGTAGGAGATATTCGCAACCTCATGCCACTTGGTTTAGTAACCTTGGTCGCCTACATCATCATGGATCTACTCAAGGGGGCGCCAGTTTATGAGGCTATGTTGGAAAAAATGCTACCTGAAGAAGCGTCAGATGAAGGAGAAGTCACACTTATTGAAATTCCTGTATCAGACAAAATCGCTGGAAAACAGGTTCATGAACTCAATCTACCACACAACGTCCTCATCACAACACAAGTCCATAATGGTAAGAGCCAAACAGTTAACGGCTCAACCAGAATGTATCTCGGAGATATGATTCACCTAGTTATTCCAAAAAGTGAAATTGGGAAAGTCAAAGATTTGTTGTTGTAGTGATTTTTACATAATTTATGTTATGTAAAAAATAAACTTCTTAATTAAATATATTAGAAAACCGATTCTCAGCAATGAGATCGGTTATTTTTACATATAAGATATTTCACGTACAAATAATTGAGCTTTGGAAAAATAAGACTATAATTAAGTTAGAATTGATAATGCATAAAGCTAGAAAGGAGTTTACTGTATAAAATCTGTACAGTAAGATTAAAATCATGAAAAAGAAAACAATAGCAATTATACAATGTATTTTGTATCCCATAGCTCCTTACACAGCTCTTCAGTTAAGTAGAATGAACAGAAGTATCGTTACTGATAATCTCTTTTTTATTTTCCTTATTCTGTTGACTATTTCATTCTGGTTTAGTATTTGGAAACTAGAAAAAGCACTAGATAATGATTCACAATGAAACTGCAAAGATTTAAATCCATTTTACGCAAAAACTGGAAAATTTTGTACTTTTTCCTAAACAGTGGATAAGCCCTTGATACAACTGGGTTTAAGACGTAAAGTACACTCTCTAAAAATTGTACTTTATAATTGAAATGTACTTTATTTTAAGGCAAGATAAAGTACATTTTCACTAAACTAAAATGAACATTTGAAAAATTTCAGTTTTTACTTTGATAACGTACATTTTTAGCTATTTTTGTTCAAAAAAATTTTTTTAGTAATTGGGACGATTTAAGTCTTTTTTATCACTTTTAAAAAAACTCTATGACATCTTTCTGAAAAACTATAATTTTCTTGAAAAATAAATAAGTCTATGCTATACTACTAGTAGACTTATTTATGGAGAAAATACATGAAACGTGAGATTTTACTGGAACGAATAGACAAACTAAAACAAATCATGCCCTGGTATGTTCTGGAATACTATCAATCTAAGCTAGCTGTACCTTACAGTTTTACAACCTTGTACGAATATCTCAAGGAATACGATCGATTTTTCAGCTGGGTTTTAGAGTCTGACATTTCAAATGCTGATAAAATGTCTGATATTCCTTTATCTGTCTTGGAAAATATGTCTAAGAAAGACATGGAATCTTTTATCCTTTATTTACGTGAACGTCCTTTGCTGAATGCTAATACAACCAAACAAGGAGTTTCACAGACAACTATCAATCGAACCTTGTCAGCTCTTTCCAGTCTTTATAAGTATCTAACCGAGGAGGTTGAAAACGATCAGGGGGAACCTTATTTTTATCGTAATGTAATGAAAAAAGTTTCAACCAAAAAAAAGAAAGAAACGCTTGCTGCCAGAGCTGAAAACATCAAGCAAAAACTCTTTTTAGGTGATGAAACAGAAGGTTTCCTAACTTATATTGACCAAGAGTATCCACAACAACTTTCAAATCGCGCTCTCTCATCATTCAACAAAAATAAAGAACGTGATTTGGCCATTATTGCCCTTCTATTGGCGTCTGGTGTCCGCTTATCTGAAGCTGTTAATCTGGATCTAAGAGATCTCAATCTCAAAATGATGGTTATTGATGTCACTCGAAAAGGGGGTAAACGTGACTCGGTCAATGTCGCTGCCTTTGCTAAGCCTTATTTAGAGAATTATTTGGCCATTCGAAATCAACGCTATAAGACGGAAAAAACAGATACAGCCCTTTTTTTGACTCTCTACAGAGGAGTTCCTAATCGTATCGATGCTTCCAGCGTTGAGAAAATGGTTGCTAAGTACTCTGAGGACTTCAAAGTCCGTGTAACACCCCATAAACTACGACATACCCTAGCAACCAGGCTCTATGATGCCACTAAATCGCAAGTTTTGGTCAGTCACCAGCTAGGACATGCCAGCACACAAGTCACTGACCTCTATACCCATATCGTTAATGATGAACAAAAGAATGCTCTAGACAGTTTATAAAATACATAAAATAAATTATGTAATATATGGTTTTTAAAAAAGAAGCTGGTCCTACAACCAACTTCTTTTTGATTTATCCAACTACCGCTTCAGCGATTTCTTCACGGCTAATACCAGCGAAATAGCGTGTGATATCAATGGTTTCTAACGCCTTAAGGACATCTTCGCGTTCGTATTTCACCCCACGAAGGACATCTTCTACTGCAGCAACATCTTCAATACCAAAGAAGTCACCGTAAATCTTGATGTCTTGGATTTTTGATTCGAGAACATTAGCAAAGACTTCCACCTTACCACTAGTGAATTTTGTTCCACGACGGACGTTAAATTCAGGTGATTTACCATAGTTCCAGTCCCAAGTTCCAAACTTAGTATCTTTGATACGGTTAATTTCAGCTAGTTCTTCCTCAGAAAAAACGTATTCTGTCATCTCTGGATACTCTTTTTTCATGTATTCCAAGAGTAAGTCACGGAATTCTTCGACTGTGATTTTTTCTGGTAATTCATTGATAATATTGGTTACACGAGCACGAACCGATTTCACACCTTTTGATTCAAATTTATCTTTTGAAACCTTAAGGGCATTTGCTAGGACTGACAAATCAACGTCAAAGAGCAAGCAACCATGGTGCATGATACGACCGTTGATATAGGCTTGAGCATTGCCACAGAATTTCTTTCCATCAATCTCAAGGTCATTACGGCCTGTGAACTCAGCTTTAACCCCAAGTTGAGCCAAAGTATTGATAACTGGAGTTGAAAAACTCTTGAAGTCAAAAGCTTTGTTTTCATCTTCTTTTGAGATGATCGTGTAGTTGAGGTTATTTAAATCGTGGTAAACAGCTCCACCACCGCTGATACGGCGAACTACCTCGATGCCATTTTCGCGAACATAATCACGGTTGATTTCTTCGATGGTATTCTGGTGACGACCAACAATGATAGATGGCTTGTTAATCCAAAGTAGGAAAATTTGATCCTCATCCAAAAGGTGTTTAAAGGCGTATTCTTCCAAGGCAATATTAAAGGCAGTGTCGTTTGAATGATTGATAATGTATTTCATGATATCCCTTTATACGATAGAGACTGGAAAACACCTTTCCAGTCTAATCTATCTTTCTTTTATTTTTTCTTAGGTGAATGGATGGCCATTCCTAAAACATCCGCAAATGCTTCGTACATCACTTCAGAGTAGGTTGGGTGTCCGTGGATAGTCTTCAGCATTTCTTCAACAGTAATTTCCATTTCGATAATGCTCGATGCTTCATTGATCAATTCTGCAGCTGCAGGACCGATGATATGAACACCAAGGATTTCTCCGTATTTCTTATCCGCAATAACTTTAACGAAACCTTGAGCTGCATCCGATGCAATAGCACGACCGTTAGCAGCAAAGTTGAACTTACCGATGGCTACATCGTATTTCTCACGGGCTTGTTCTTCTGTCAAACCTACTGCTGCTACTTCAGGAAGAGTGTAGATAGCTGCAGGAGTCAAATTCAATTTGGCAACAGCATGATTTCCTTTAAGGGCATTTTCAGCGGCAACTTCACCCATACGGAAAGCTGCGTGAGCCAACATCTTAGTACCATTAATATCACCTGGTGCGTAGATACCTGGAACAGAAGTTTCCATGTATTCGTTGACCTTGATACGACCACGATCCAATTCAAACTCAACCTCTCCAATACCTTCAAGGTCTGGCACACGACCGATTGAAAGAAGAGCTTTATTTGCAATGATATCGTCTTTTCCTTCAACTTTAATACGAAGTTGACCATTTTCTTCGATGATTTCTTGCAGTTTAGTACCAGTCAAGATGGTCATTCCTTTACGTTCAAGGATCAAGCGAAGGTTCTTAGAAACTTCTGAATCCATAGCTGGCACGATACGATCCATCATTTCGATAACAGTCACTTTTGAACCAAATGTCATGAAGGCCTGACCGAGCTCGATACCGACAACACCACCACCGATGATAACAAGACTTTCTGGTACTTCGTTCATTTCAAGGATGTCGTCGCTGGTCATGACAAGTGGAGATTCCATACCAGGGATGTTGATCTTGCTGACTTTTGAACCACCAGCAAGGATGATTTTCTTGGTTTCAAGTAATTCAGAGCCATTTACCAAGACGTTCTTGTCTTTAGTAATGGTACCAATTCCTTTATGAACAGTAACTCCGTAGCTACGAAGAAGACCAGCAACTCCACCAACCAAAGTATTGACTACCTTAGACTTGGTTTCAAGGAGTTTGTCCATATCAACAGTGAAGTTAGGATTTTCAATCACAATACCACGATTTGCAGCATGACCGATATTTTCAATAATTTCAGCGTTATGTAGGTAGGTTTTAGTTGGGATACATCCACGGTTCAAGCAGGTTCCACCGAGTTCAGATTTCTCAACAAGGGCAACCTTCCCACCGAGTTGGGCAGCTTTAATGGCTGCAACATAACCAGCAGGACCTCCACCAATCACAACGATATCAAAAGCATCATCGCTCTTACCATCATCGTTTGAAGCACTTGCTGTAGGTACAGGGCTAGCTTCTGGCGCTGCTGCTCCAGCTGTTGGGATATTTTCCCCTTCTTCGCCAAGGTAACCGATAACTTCCGTTACAGGGACTGTTTCACCGTCCCCTTTGAGGATAGCAATCAAGTACCCATCTTCTTCGGCTTCCAATTCCATGCTGACTTTATCAGTCATGATTTCCAAAAGGATTTCTCCTTCTTTTACAAATTCTCCGACTTTTTTATTCCATTGGACGATTTGTCCTTCTGTCATATCCACGCCGGCTTTTGGCATAATTACTTCTAAGGCCATGTCTTCCTTCCTTTATCTATATCTTAAAAATGAATACTCTTGTACTTAAATCAACATTGAGATTGGATTTTCAATCAATTCTTTCAAGTCTTTCATAAACTTAGCACCAGCCATACCATCTACGACACGGTGGTCAATTGTTAAACCAAGGCTCATGATTGGGCGAATCACAATTTCACCATTGACTACAACTGGCTTCTCGATTGTCGAACTCACACCAAGGATAGCTGAGTTTGGTTGGTTGATGATAGGACCAAAAGACTGAACACCAAACATTCCCAAATTACTGATTGTGAAAGTTGAATTTTGCAGTTCGCTTGGAGCTAATTTACCATCCAAGGTACGGCCAATAACATCCTTGAAGGCTACAACCAGTTCTGAAAGACTCATCTTCTCAGCATTGTAAACAACAGGTGTCATTAATCCATTATCCATCCCAACTGCCATGGCAAGATTGACATAGTTGTGAGTGATAATAGTCTTGCCATCTTCTGTCAATGAAGCGTTGATGTATGGGTGTTTCATAAGAGTCTTAACAACTGCAAGTGAAAGAAGGTCTGTTACAGTAGTCTTCTTCCCAGTTGCTTCCATGATTGGTTCAAGCACCTTCTTACGAAGAGCCAACATTTCAGTCATATCAACTTCATAGTTGAGAGTGAAGGTTGGCGCAGTTAGGTAAGATTCAACCATCCGTTGGGCAATAACCTTACGCATTGGTGTCATTGGAATACGCTCAATTTCACCGTATGGTGTTACGTTATCAGGAACTTCTTCCACTTTTTCAATCTGAGCAGGAGACTTGATGGTGTCGTTTTCGATATTTTCAGGAAGCAAGGCCAAAACATCCTTCTTCATGATTTTACCACGATGACCAGTTCCTTGGATTTCCTGCCAAGCAATGTTATGTTCGAGGGCAATTCGTTTTGCAAGTGGCGAAATGCGAACCACATTTGTGTCTTTATAAGTTTCCACGTCTTCTTTGTGGACACGACCGTTTGCACCTGAGCCAGAAACGTCGTAGAGGTTGATCCCTAAATCATCCGCTAACTTTCTAGCCGCAGGAGTCGCTCTTAGCTTGTCATCAGCCATGACCTCTCCAATTCTATACTAAGATATTAAGGACGAAGAGCTCCGTACCTAAAAGATACAAAGTTTCTCGTCAGCTTTATTTTGTTTACATAACTTATCTTATGTAATTCTATTCTTTGTTATATGTTTTACGAATGGCATCTTTGATGCTTTCAACGGTTGGAATCATTGCATTTTCTAGGTTTTGTGCATAAGGCATTGGCACATCTTCTCCTGCGCAACGACGGATTGGTGCATCTAGATAGTCAAATGCTTCTGATTCTGAAATAATAGCTGAAATTTCACCGATATAGCCGCTTGTTTTATGGGCATCGTTAACCAGAACAACTTTACCAGTCTTCTTAACTGAGTTAATGATAATCTCCTTATCAAGCGGAACAAGGGTGCGTGGGTCAACAATCTCAACAGAAATTCCTTCTTCTGCTAATTCTTCAGCTGCTTGAACCACACGGCGAAGCATTTTTCCATAAGTAACAACTGTTACATCCGTACCTTCACGTTTGATTTCCCCAACTCCAAGTGGAATCGTATAGTCTGGATCAACTGGTACTTCCCCTTTTTGGTTAAATTCTGACTTGTACTCAAGGATAATAACAGGGTTGTTATCACGGATAGAAGACTTAAGCAGTCCTTTCATGTCCGCAGGCGTACCTGGTGCTACAACCTTAAGTCCTGGGATATGAGTGAACCAAGACTCTAGAGATTGTGAATGCTGGGCTGCAGAACCAACTCCGTTACCAGCTGCACAACGAACAGTCATTGGAACCTGACCTTTACCACCAAACATGTAACGTGTTTTAGCAGCTTGGTTGACGATATTGTCCATGGCAATAACCGAGAAGTCCATGAAGGTCATATCAACGATTGGACGAAGTCCTGTCATGGCTGCTCCTGCTGCTGCTCCAGAGATGGCAGCTTCAGAAATAGGACAGTCACGAACACGTTCTGGACCAAATTCTTCAAGCATTCCAACAGAAGTTCCGAAGTCTCCTCCGAAGACACCGACGTCTTCTCCCATCAAGAACACATTTTCATCGCGACGCATTTCCTCAGACATAGCAAGGATAATGGTGTCACGGAAGGACATTGTTTTTGTTTCCATTTTATCTCTTTCTCCTTAGTCTGCGTAAATATCTTCAAAGGCTGATTCAAGCGGTGGGAATGGACTTTCTTCTGCAAATTTAACAGAAGCTTCTACTGCTTCCTTGACTTGCGTTTGGATTTCTTCCAATTCTTCGGCACTTGCAATAGTGTTTTCAATGAGGTACTTGCGAAGGTTTTCGATTGGGTCTTTTTGTTTCCACAATTCCACTTCTTCGCGGGTACGATATTTACCAGGGTCAGATGATGAATGACCAAGCCAGCGATAAGTTACACTTTCAATCAAGACTGGACCATTGCCACCACGAACATGATCTACAGCTTTCTTAAATCCTTCATAGACATCTATGACATTGTTACCGTCTTCGATGAACATTCCAGGAATTCCATAAGCAGCGCTACGTTGATGGATATGCTTCACATTAGTCATTTTCTTGATATCCGCAGAGATACCGTAACCGTTGTTGATGCAATAGAAAATGACTGGCAGGTTCCAGATAGAAGCCATATTTACTGCTTCGTGGAAAACACCTTCGTTGGTCGCACCATCTCCAAAGAAGCAGACAACGATTTTTCCAGTATGTTGCATTTGCTGACTGAGGGCTGCACCAACAGCGATTCCCATACCACCACCTACGATACCATTGGCACCAAGGTTACCAGCATCAAGATCGGCAATATGCATAGATCCACCTTTACCTTTACAGGTTCCAGTGTATTTGCCAAGGATTTCAGCCATCATTCCGTTGAGGTCAATCCCTTTGGCAATTGCTTGTCCGTGACCACGGTGGTTTGATGTGATTAGATCATCTGGATTGAGAGCCAACATAGCACCCACGTTAGCGGCTTCCTCTCCAACAGAAAAGTGCGTCATTCCTGGCACTTTCCCTTTCTTTACTAATTGCGCAATTTTTAAGTCCATACGACGGATTTCTTCCATCTTACGGAACATCTCTAGCAAAAGATTTTTATCTAAAATTGACATCTTCTTGCCTTTCTAACTTTCTTCTTACCTTACTATTTTACCGTTTTTGGCAAATACTGTCAAAGTTTTTCTAAAGAAAATTTCACAAATTAAAAAAGAAAACCCCATAGAAATAAGGGATTTTCTTATCAAGAATATTTTTTCACAAACTTTTTAGCGTTTAGATTTTTCTAAAGATTCAAATCTCTTCATAATCACAGTTAAACGCCAACGGTAGAGAACCCCACTCACAACCAAACTAATAATCAAGCCGATCCAGTAAGAATAGGCTCCAAAATCTGTTAGGGAATCAAATACCATAGCTACTGGGAGTGTCACCCCCCAGTAACCAACCAAACCAAGGCAAAAAGGAATAACGGTATCCTTATACCCCCGTAAAATTCCCTGGAGCGGTGCTGCAAAGGTATCTGCTAACTGGAAGAAAAGACTATAAGTCAAAAAGCGCGCTGTCAAATCGATAAATTCTGGGTCGTTACCATAAAGACTAGCCACATTTCCCCTAAAAATGTAAAGGAAGGTTAAGGTGAAGGCCGCAAAAACGAGAGCTACACTTCTTCCAATATGAATAAATTTTTTGGCATCTTGGAACCGTTTAGCTCCAAGTTCATAAGATACAACAATCGCCATAGCGGAAGAAATACTCATAGGAAAGGCGTACATGAGTGTTGAAAAATTCATAGCAGATTGATGACTGGCTATAATGAGCGATGAAAATTTAGCCATTAACAAACCAACTACAGAGAAAACAGCTACTTCAGCAAAAACTGTTCCTCCTATTGGCAAACCAAGTCGGACACCTTCCTTTATTCTTTCAAAATCAAGAGGGGTGATTTTGGAAAACTGATATTCTTTTAGCTTCTTATTCTTTATCAAAATGAAAATTGAAATGGCTAGAAGGCACCAATAAGCTAGAGATGTTCCTAAACCAGCTCCTGCTCCTCCTAACTCAGGCAAGCCAAAAACTCCATAAATCAAGAGATAGTTAAAGCCACTATTTAAAGGAAGCAACAAAAGCATCAGATACATGGAAAGTTTTGTCAAGCCCAAGGAATCTAACAAGGAACGGATAACACTAAAAAGTAGGAGAGGGATAATTCCGATCGCTAAAAACTGTAAGTAGTGTACAGCTACTGCTGCTACCTTTGGTTCTAAGCCAATATGATTCAAAATCGGTGGGGCTAGGAAAATTACCAATCCAAATAAGAAGATAGAAAGTCCTAAAGCTATATAAATAAACTGATAAAAATCTGAAGCAACTTCTTCCTTTTTTCCTCTACCTAAATTGTGTCCAATAATGGGAATCATAGCATAGACGATACCTGTCAAAAATGTGAAAAAAGGGTTCCATAAACTAGTTGCTGTAGAGACACCAGCCAAATCCATGGTATTGTATTGACCAGTCATAGTGGTATCTACAAATGAAGCGGAATAATTGGCAAATTGGTAGATCATAATCGGGAAGAATATCTTAAGAAATAAGATAAACTTGTCTTTAAAACGATGAGTTGGATACATAAAAAGTCTCTATTCTTTAACATTATAGAGCAGGATTCCAACTAGTTTTCATAGACAATTTGTCCTTTACAGATGGTATATTTGACCTGCCCTTTTAAGGTTTCACCGATAAATGGTGAATTGGCTGCTTTAGAAGCAAAATGTGAATCAACAAGACGGTCAGCCTTGGCATCAAAAATAGTAATATCAGCAGGACCATTTTCAGCTAGGTAGCCTGCTTCAAAGTTATATAGTTTTGCTGGATTGTATGTCATTTTTTCGAGTAATTCCATCAAACTCAACTCCCCAGCTTCCACCAAATAAGTTAAACCTAGAGAAAGAGATGTTTCCAAACCAGTCATACCAGATGGCGCTTTGGTAATATCTTCGACATTTTTTTCATCCGCATGGTGAGGCGCATGGTCAGTCGCGATAACTGTGATGACGCCTGACTTGAGACCTTCAATCACCGCACGACGGTCTGATTCCAAGCGAAGCGGTGGATTCATCTTAGCATTGCTACCTTGTGTCAAAAGAAGTGCTTCTGTCTTAGAGAAATGCTGTGGCGCTACTTCTGCTGTGACTTGCGCGCCTAGCCCTTGAGCAAACTCAACTACTTTGACACTTTCTTCCTTAGACAAATGCTGAATATGGACATGAGCCTTAGTTGCATAGGCAATCATGACATCACGCGCCATCATAGCGTACTCAGCCACCCCAGTCGCACCGCAGATATGGAAATGTTCTTTAGCGATATTTTCATTAAAGCCAAGAACACCGTTCAAACCTGGATCTTCCTCATGAAGACTAATAAAGGTATTAAGCTTTTTAGCTTCCTCCATGGCTTCCTTGACAACTTTACTGCTCTCAAGCGGAATACCGTCATCAGAAAAACCAACAGCTCCAGCTTCTAAGAGTGCTTTAAAGTCAGTCAAATCTTGCCCATTAAAATTCTTAGTAATGGTCGCAACCGTCTTAACATTAATCTTCTCTTTGGCAGCTGACTGGAGAACTTCTTGCAAAGTCTCCACGTCTGAAATGGTTGGACTAGTATTAGCCATCATGACAACCGTGGTAAAACCACCTGCAGCGGCTGCTAGGGCACCAGTATGGATGTCTTCCTTGTGGGTCTGACCAGGTTCACGAAAATGAACATGGATATCAACCAAGCCAGGAGCAACTACAAGACCTGTGGCATCCAGGATTTCTGCGCCTTCTTCTTTAATTTCAGGCGCAATTTTGATAATCTTTCCATCTTCAACCAAGACATCACACACTTGATCCAAACCAGACTTGGGATCCATTACACGACCATTTTTGATTAGTAGCATCTGCTTTCTCCTTTATTCATAAAAATCAACTTGGGTATCCAACAATTTATCCCCATCATAAACAAACTTAGCTGAAAAGAAGGGTTTGTCCTCTAAAAGCCACTCAACAAAGGTATGGTCACCTTCCCAAGTCGGCTTGCTCAAAACCTCATCATAAGGAACCCATTCCAGCGTCCCCTCATTGCAGTCAATCAAATCCCCCTCGAACTCCGTCACCTTAAAAACATAGGTGTACCAGTCTAAATCTGGTGTAAATTCAGGAAAAGTGATGACACCTTTTAGAACTGGCTTGGCTTTGAGCCCTGTTTCCTCAAGGATTTCACGCGCCGCGCATTCCTGAGGTGTCTCTCCTCGCTCTAGCTTACCACCCACACCAATCCATTTTCCTTCATGAACATCATTTGGCTTCTTATTACGGTGGAGCATAAGCAGTTCTTTCCCGTTATCAATGTAGCAAATCGTCGCTAACTGAGGCATATTTTCTCCTTATCTAAGCCAATCGATTGGCTCTTGTCCTGTTTCTTTTAAGAATGCATTGGCCTTGGAAAAAGGCTTGGAACCCCAAAATCCTCTATAAACTGACAAAGGACTGGGATGGGCTGATTCGATAATCAAGTGATGAGGATTGGTAACTAAGGCCTTCTTCTTGCGTGCATAAGCTCCCCAGAGTACAAAAACGACTTGTCTATCTAGATGATTGACCACCTGAATCACAGCATCCGTAAAAGGCTCCCATATCTGCCCAGCATGACCATTAGCCCGTCCAGCCGGAACTGTCAAACAAGCATTAAGAAGTAAGACTCCTTGCTCAGCCCAAGCTGTCAAATCATGAGATTTCTTAACCCCGATATCATCTGACAATTCTTTCAAGATATTTTGCAAGGATGGTGGAGCTGGGATAGAGTCCGGTACAGAAAAACTCAAGCCCTGCGCTTGACCTGGCCCGTGATAGGGATCTTGCCCTAGAATCACCACCTTAACTTCTTCAAGCGGTGTTGTCAAGAGAGCCTGAAAAACCTTTTCCTTGGGTGGATAAATAGTCCCCTGAGCATAGACCTGATTCATAAACTGATTGATTTTCCCGAAATAACCCTCAGGTAATTGCTCCTTAATCAAAGCATGCCAAGACGAATGTTCCATAGCCGACTCCTTCGTTTTTACTGCCTCTATTATAGCAAAAAGTGGCTTTCTAAACCACTTTTTACAGTTTATCTAAGCAATCCAGCAAGTCTTGGTAAGAATGGATTTCGTAAGTCGGCTGGGCTTGTGTGGGATTTTCGAGGTGATGAGGATTGTACCAGATAGTGTCAATCCCCGCATTATTGCCACCTTGAATATCGGCGGTTAGGGAATCTCCAAACATCAACGTCTTTTCTTTACTAAAACCTGCAATCTGTTGACCAATCTTTTCATAAAAGAGAGCATCAGGCTTTTGTGTTTGCAATTGTTCTGAGATAAAGACTTGATTGAAATAAGGTGCCAGACCAGATTGAGCCAAACGTCCCGTCTGAATAGCAGTAATCCCATTTGTCGCAGCATATAAGTCATAATCACGCTCGATGAGGCTATCTAAAAGTTCATGAGCACCTGAAAAAGCTTGCCCTTGCTGGGATAGGTAAAACTGGTAACGTTGGGCTAGAAAACTACCGTCTTTTTCCTGTCCAAAATGAGCAAATAAACGAGAAAAGCGCGTGTTAACCAGCTCTTGTTTACTAATTTTCTTTTGCTCCAAATCCTTCCAGAGAGCCTTGTTCATGGGAACGTAAAAGTCTTTGTAGGCCTGAATATCTGCAACCCCTTCTTCTTTTAGAAGTTGCGTCAAAGCCACATCCTCAGCAGCATCAAAATCAAGAAGAGTGTGGTCAAGGTCGAAAAGTAGAAATTTGTAGGACAATTTGAGAGTTTTCCTTTCTAGGTACTTAATAGATTAGTTTATTTCTTCTTTTTCTTAGTTTTATTCATCAACATACCAACTACAACTGGAGTAACCACACTGCCAACTTGTCCAACAACTTTAAGTATCTTTTTTGCTTCATCTATTTTTTTGTTTCTACACGATTCGCACTTATTGTGCTTATAACTTGATGGTAAATCCCTAGTACATGTCTTGCATTTTTTTATTTCTTTCATTCTAGCACCTCTGTCTCAATAGAATCTGTTTTATTTGGCAATTTCATTATAGAAGTTTCAATTTTTGGCAATTCTTTTGTCCAGTAATTTGTAGGCGAAGGATCAAGTAAATCAAGTCTCTCTACTAATTCCTGAGAACTGAGATAAGTTTCGTTAATAAATTTCCCAAAGTAATCCAAACTTTTTTGAGCAGCTTTTTTCTCGCCCAACTCATTATAAGCTATTGCTGCTGATAGTGAAACGATATTTACAGCTGCTAATCCATCTCGAATCTCATTCATACGAGCTTCAATTTTATCTGGTTTATCCCCTTTTAATAACTTACCCCAAGTAGAATCTGGTTGTTCTTTGATAAAATTTACATTTGATTTTTGACTAAGCATTAAGAGATTTCTACTATCTTCTGCATCTGAAATAACTTGCAGTAACATCATTGTTCTAATATTTGGATCTGATATCTCTCTAGCTTGCAAGAGTTTCTGTTGACAACTATAGGCTATTGCAAGTCTATCTGACTCCTGTCCTTTTCTGACGTCCTCAATAGCATATTGTACATTTTGAATCTCCTCTGCAATCTGAGCCATTTGAATTTGTGACGAATAATCAGCTAACGCTTTATTTAATTCTGGTGTCAATTTAACAGATTTCAATGGTACATTTCCAATGACTTTATTAGTATTAGTATCTACTAATACCGCCAAGAGAGAGCCATCTTTCTTGGTCATTAATTTTAACACTCCTTGAGCAATTGCTTCCCGTTGTTCTGGAGAAAGAATTGCCTGAAAAACCTCTTCAGGTATACTAGATTGGACAACATTGATAAAGGCTGGAGCAGAATATAACATTTTTTCTACTTCAGATAAGATTTTATTAGCATTTTTGACTAAAGGTTTGGCTATTTCTGGTAACTTATTAAAAAATGCTGAGGGTTTTAGTTCATAGCCATCAATATCAAGAATATCGAAGTCATCTTCTCCAAAAAATAAAACTTCATCCATAAATTACTACCTCATTATGTTTAAATTATTAGAAATATTATACCATATTAAACAAAATTATGATTTTGATTTTTCTTTAATATTATTTATCCAATCATTTTTACTGGAATCTAACATAGAATAATACTATCCTATACAATTGACAGCTCAAATCTTTCAGAATAGAACAATCCTAACTATCGAATACTCTAACTTCATAAATATCTATGCAATTCTAGATCTAGAATTCCTATAAACTAAATGTTTTCGCACTCTTCTAAAACATTGATTGCCTTAAATTTTAATTTTTGAAGGATTCTAAAGCTAGAATAGTCCCATCACAATCAGTTTTGAATTATTATACTCAATGAAAATCAAAGAGCAAACTAGGAAACTAGCCGCAGGCTGTACTTGAGTACGGCAAGGCGACGTTGACGTGGTTTGAATTTGATTTTCGAAGAGTATTAACAATTTAGAAACGCTATGATTCCACTCCTTTTACATTAAAAAGGAACTGCATAAAGCAATCCCTTTCTGATTTTGAAATTATTTACTTAAAATTTGATAGTTGAGATAATCAATAACTCACCTATAAAAGAAATGATAGGATGATTCCTTATTTATTGATTTCAAGCTCCGACAACTGTGTTTGAATAACTGACAGTTCTGCACCAGCCTGAAGAAGAGCAGCTGCAGTATAGGCACCTTCTACAATTGGAACCCTATTGATCATGATACTTTTATCACTGAAATCAGCCACCATTTCTAAGTTCATTTTAGCAGAACCTAGGTCAAAAAAAGCTAATAAAGTATCTGCTGGATTTTCGGAAACAACCCTATCTACTTGATCAAAACTCGTTCCAATTCCTCCATCTTCGGTTCCTCCTACATAAGTAATCGGAATATCTTTAGCTACTTCACTAATCAGTTCAACGACACCTTGTGCAATGTGTTTAGAATGTGAAACGATAACAAGACCAATACTTCCCATTAAACCACCCCAGTTTCTAAAAGAGCAGTAAAGAGTAATCCTGATGAAAATGATCCAGGATCAATATGTCCAAGAGAACGTTCTCCTACATAAGATGCCCTTCCTTTAGTTGCAAGTAAATCTTTGGTAGCATTCACTAGCTTATCAATAACCTCTTGAGTCAATTGGCCTGCAGACAAAGCAGCAATAACAGGAGTCCAAACGTCAACCATTGTCTTTTCTCCAACTTCTGCTTTCCCACGTTTGACAATCATATCCAAACCGCTTTGTAAGATTTCCTCTATTTTCGAATTTGAATCAGCCTTGGCCATGCCCATAAAAGCAGAGCCATACAAGGGACCAGAAGCACCGCCTACCTTGCTCAGTAATTGCATTGAGACAAGTTTAAACACATCACTGCTTGTTTCAAATTGCTTTCCTTCTAAGTTTTCCATAACTGCAGCCATTCCACGCGCCATATTTCCACCGTGGTCTCCATCTCCTATAGGGGTGTCTAGCTCACTAAGGTAATCTTTCTGTTCTTGAATCTTTTCATTAAAAAGCTTCATCCATTCAAGAGCTTGTTCAACATTCATGCGACATATCCTCCTTGAGTTTTACCAAGCTGGGGTAGTAACAGGTGTATTTAGAGCATCCAACCACTCATCATCTGCCAATCGAATCAATGTTAATGATAATCCAGCCATATCGATTGATGTCATATAGTTTCCAATTTTCTTAAATGCCAACTCAACACCTTTTTCATGGAGTAATTTAGCCACATCATTTGCAAATACGTATTGCTCCATAAGAGGAGTGCTTCCTAAACCATTGATGAGAAGGCCATAGCGTTCTCCAGCTTTAAGTTGGAAACCTTCAGATAACTTTTCAACCAATTCTGAGGCCAATTGTGCTGAGGGTTGCATCTTCTCTTTCTTATATCCCGGTTCACCGTGGATACCAACTCCGTATTCAAATTCATCATCTTCTAGAACAAAACCTGGTTTGCCAACTTCTGGAACAGTAGCGCCAGATAGAGCTAAGCCAATTGTTTTAATTTCTAAGACAAGTTTGTCGGCCAAGTCCTTCATTTCAGATAATGTTTTACCAGAACGAGCCGCATCACCCAAAATTTTATGGACTAATATAGTACCTGCGACACCTCGACGACCTTGGGTATAGAGACTATTTTCAACCGCAATATCATCATCGACTACAACACTTGCTACATCAATACCTTCCATTTCAGCAAGTTCTTGTGCAATTTCAAAATTCATGATGTCCCCAGAATAGTTCTTGATGACCATGAAAACTCCAGCACCTTCATCAGCCGCCTTGATGGCTTCTAAAATTTGGTCCGGAGTAGGTGAAGTGAAGACTGCTCCACAAATGGCAGCAGACAACATTCCATCTCCTACAAATCCAGCATGACTTGGTTCATGTCCTGAACCTCCACCTGAAATGAGTCCAACTTTTCCTGTCTTTTCTGCCTTTCTAACGATGACATCAAAACCATCTAAGCGTTCTACCAAGTCATCATGCATGAATGACAATCCCTGCAACATTTCATCAACAACTTGTGTCGGTTCATTTATAATTTTTTTCATGAGAAACTCCTTTCGGCATGTATCTTTGTTTTCGCTTTCATTATATATTTTTTATTGCTAGATGATAAGGGACAGATTCTATTATTTGTCCCCTTTTAAACCCGTTTAAAACATTTTTTTGGTAAAATGAAGTAAGTAAAAGAAAGGCTTCCTATGGCATCATCACTTATTACAAAAAAACGGATTACCAAGGCATTTAGAGACCTTTTAGCTACTAGAGAATTTGACAAAATCTCCATTGTAGATATCATGGAATCAGCTGGCATTCGTAGACAGACCTTTTATAATCACTTTCTTGACAAATATGAACTGCTAGACTGGATATTTGAAAATGACTTAACCGAGTATATCACCAATAACTTGGACTTCATTCAGGGCCAAAAACTATTACAAGAATTATTTTTTTATTTCGAACAAGAGCGTGATTTTTATATTCAACTTTTTGATATTCAAGGGCAAAATAACTTCTATGACCACTTTATCAGCTACTGTCGCTTGCTTGTATCAAAAATTTTAAGAGAATATGGTCAGATTGATATCGATTCATCTGCTTATACTTGTTTTTTGTTAGACTATCATTCACACGCTCTAGCAGAAATCGTGAAAGCTTACGTCAATAAAAAAAGTCCAGTTCCACAACCAGACTTTCTAATCATGACAATTATTGGAAAGAGACCACAATGACATTTATTTCAAATCATAAACAAAAAATTATTTCAAGTTACATTTCGGCAACTGTCAGCAGTCATCCTGAATTAGAAAAACACCCTACTTTACCACTAGTCTATCAAAAAAATCGCAATCCTCATCAGGTTCCAATATTGTCGGGTGGAGGTTCCGGTCACGAACCTGCGCATATTGGATATGTGGGAGAAGGAATGCTTACTGCTGCTATCTATGGCCAATTATTTACTCCTCCTACAAGAACTGAAATCTTAGAGTCCATTCGTTTTTTAAACAATGGTCACGGTGTCTTCATCATTGTAAAAAATTTCGAAGCAGACACCAAAGAATTTAGCTGGGCCATTAACACTGCTAGAAAAGAAGGAATTAAGGTCGGCTATAGTCTAGCACACGACGATATTTCAATTGAACCTCACAATAGATTTCAAATTAGAGGAAGAGGGCTTGCAGGGACAATCTTACTTCATAAAATCCTAGGATTTGCAGCTCAAAATGGTGCCAACATCGAGCAACTAACTGATTTAGGTCATCAGCTTGCTCCCGAAATCGCAACAATTGGCTTTGCAACGAAAGCTGCTAGTCTCCCCCAAGCCACCCTTCCACTATTTAACTTGGAAGAAGGAAATATTTCCTATGGTATTGGGATACATGGCGAAGAAGGCTATCGTATCGTCCCATTCCAATCATCGGAAATCCTTGCAAATGAAATTATAAGTAAATTAAGATTGCACTATCATTGGAAAAAGGGTGATCAATTTATATTGCTTGTAAATAATCTAGGCACTACCAGCAACTTAGAAATGGGCATATTTATCAATGATATCCTTCAACTCTTAGAAATTGAAGGAGTCACTATTACCTTTATAAAATCAGGAACATTTATGACCAGTCTAGATATGGCAGGTATATCCGTAACTCTTTGCCCCGTAAAAAATAAACAGTGGTTAGAAGCGCTCAATGCTCCAACGACAGCTTTTGCATGGTAATTTGCTTGTATAACTCAAAAGGGCTACATCACTTGATGGCCCTTTGTTTTTATCTTACGTTTAAAAGAACTCATTCTTGACATTTCAAATAGGCCATCTATCCCTTACAATTCTTCCGATGAGCTTTGAGTTTTTTCAGAGCCCAATCATAGTGGCTTGACGTACTACTGACAAAGTAGGAACCTAGACTTGTCCCTCCCGTCCACTTATAGATACCTTTGGTAAAGAGTTCATCATTGCTAAAAACTTCTATCAACTCTAAAACCTCCCTATGTGATTGTTCTAGGAGTCTAGTCGCTTCTTCTAAGGAGGTTTTCTGGTGCTTCTTCCAAAAAGCGATATTCATTTCTCCATAAGTTTTCCAATTATAAGGTTCAGGTAGAAAAGGCCTTTCGTGACCTTCTTGATTAGAATGTACCCAAGTCAAAAGTAACTGATGCCATTCATAAAGATGGATCAGAACATCTCTTAGATTTTTATCCCTTTTCCAGTGAGCTTCTTTTTTCTTTGGGTCTCTTGAAAAATCAAATGGAGTCTGTAGCTCATCTTCACTTAGTTGGGAGATGAAACGATTGAGCTTTTCATAGTTTTCCTTAGAGGCCAGTACTAGCTCCTCTTTTGTTTTCGGTCTAGGCACAGAGTTCTCCCTTCATATTGTTAGTTATTATTAGAAATTTTTTATCCTTTAAATCTCTATAACTTATCCTTTAATTTCTCAACAAAGAGATAGGCTGCTGGACAGGTCAAAGTATTCTTAATCGTCAAATGGTTGATTTGATGGATCTTTTTGCGATCTGTATGGGGGAACTCTCGGCAGGCCTTGGGACGAACATCATAGATGGAACAGAGATTATCTCCTCCTAGAAAGGGACAAGGCATGGATTTAAAAACCTTATCGCCATCTGCATCTACCTGAAGGAACTCCGCTTCAAAAGCTGGTAATTTCATCTTAAAATACTTGGCGATTCGTGTAATATCCGCTTCTTTAAAGTCCGGTCCCAATGTCTTACAACAGTTGGCACAGGCAGTGCAATCAATCTCCTCAAAAACTTCTTGGTGTATCTGCTGGGCTATCTTGTCTAGGTTTTTAGGAGGTTTTTTCTTTAGATTGGCTAAAACTTTACGGTGTTCCTTCTGCTTTTGCAAGGCTAGCTGGTGGTAATACTCAATATCAATTTCTTTAGACATGATTTCTCTCTTATTCTATTTGTTTCTCCTATTATATCATGCCTCTTCATCATTGAAAAGTGGACTTCACAAGACTATACTATTCCCAAATGTATCAAAAAACCTTGCAACTAGGTTACAAGGTTAATGACATTAATCGAAGTTAACGTATTCTTTTTGAAGTTCAAGGACTTCTTCCATTGTTGAACACTCTGTAAGGGCACGGTTAGCGTACTCTTCCATCTTAGCAGTGTCCAATTTCTTCATCAAGCTACGTGTACGAAGGACTGATGTTGCTGACATAGAGAACTCATCCAAGCCCATTCCGACAAGAAGTGGAACAGCTTTTTGGTCACCAGCCATCTCACCACACATACCAGCCCATTTACCTTCAGCGTGAGCTGCCTTGATAACGTTGTTGATCAAGCGAAGGATTGATGGGTTATATGGTTGGTAAAGGTATGAAACTTGCTCGTTCATACGGTCTGCTGCCATTGAGTATTGGATCAAGTCGTTTGTTCCAATTGACATGAAGTCTACTTCTTTTGCAAATTGGTCTGCAAGCATCGCTGCTGCAGGGATTTCAATCATGATACCAACTTGGATATCATCCGCAACTGCAACACCTTCAGCAAGAAGGTTTGCCTTTTCTTCTTCATAAACTGCTTTGGCTGCACGGAATTCTTTCAAAAGAGCAACCATTGGGAACATGATACGCAATTGACCATGAACAGAAGCACGAAGAAGAGCACGGATTTGTGTACGGAACATTGCATCTCCAGTTTCAGAAATAGAGATACGAAGGGCACGGAATCCAAGGAATGGGTTCATTTCATGTGGCATATCGAAGTAAGGAAGTTCCTTATCTCCACCAATATCCATTGTACGAACAACCACTGGTTTACCATTCATTCCCTCAAGAACAGCCTTGTATGCTTCATACTGCTCATCTTCAGTTGGGAAGTCTTGAGAATCCATGTACAAGAACTCTGTACGGTAAAGTCCAACCGCTTCTGCACCGTTGTTGTTAACACCTTCAACGTCTTTTGGAGTACCGATGTTAGCAGCCAACTCGAAGTGTTTACCGTCAGCAGTCACTGTTTGAGCATCTTTCAAAAGGGCCCATTCAGCTTTTTGTTTAGCATAAGCTTCACCAGCTGCTTTAAATTCTGCCGCTTGTTCATCTGTTGGGTTGATAATCACTTCACCAGTAATTCCGTTAACGGCAAGGATATCACCGTCTTTCACTACTTCAGTGATGTTATTTGTTCCCAATACAGCTGCAATTTCAAGTGTACGTGCCATGATAGCTGAGTGGCTTGTACGTCCACCGATATTTGTTACAAAAGCTTTTACAAAGTTTTTGTCCAATTGAGCTGTATCAGATGGTGTCAAGTCATGCGCAATCACAATTACTTCTTCATTGATAGAAGCTGGGTTTGGCAATTTCTTACCAAGAAGGTTTGCCAATACACGTTTTGTCACGTCGCGGATATCCGCTGCACGTTCTTGCATATATGGGTTGTCTTCCATGCCTTCAAAGATAGTGATGAACATGTCAGTCACTTCTTTAAGACCTGCTTCTGCATTGACTTTCTTAGCACGGATTGTTTCTTTAATCTGACCAATCAATTCTGGGTCAGCAAGAACCATCAAATGAGCGTCAAAAACTTGAGCCGCTTCTTCACCAAGCGTACCTACAGCTTTCTCACGGATAAGAGAAAGCTCGTTTTGAGAAGCTTCAAGAGCTACATCCAAACGAGCCTCTTCTGCGTTTGTATCTTCGACTGAAACAGTCTCGAATGACAAATCCGGTTGAACGAGTAGATATGCTTTTGCAACTGCAACACCGTCAGATGCTGCGATTCCTTTAAGCATTTCTGTCATTTTCCTTATGCCAATCCTTCTTTTTCCATTGTTTCTGAGATTGCAGCGATAGCGTCATCTGCATCTGCACCTTCAGCTGAGATAGTTACATCAGCACCTTGGCCAACACCAAGACTCATAACACCCATGATTGATTTAAGGTTAACTGATTTACCTTTGTACTCAAGAGTGATATCTGAAGCAAATTTGCTTGCAGTTTGTACCAACAATGTTGCTGGACGTGCGTGAATACCTGTTTCTGCCACTACGTGGAAATCTTTAGAAGCCATAGTTTGACTCTCCTTTTGTTCTTTCTTTTTTGAGTTATATGTGATAACCCTTACAATTTGGTATTATATCATCTTCTAGGATTTTTTTCAAGCATTTTATGGGATTTATTCGATTTCCTTTCAGATAACTTGCTGAAAATCTTCTATTCTAGATAACAAAACACAGGATATAGTTTTCCAAAAAACTACTTCTAGGATAATTATCACTATTTCATAAAACAAACACTACATATTGTGTTTTGCAACCTTTAGTAGAAAAATAGACCACTATATTTAGTTTCAAATCATTGACAAAAATTTATTTTCTGATATACTAAGAAAGTAATCTATTTTGAAAGAGGAGTTACACAATGGTAACCGTTTATTCTAAAAACAACTGTGTCCAATGTAAGATGACTAAACGTTTCTTGGACAGTAATAATGTCGCTTATCGTGAAATCAATCTTGATGAGCAACCTGAGTACATCGATCAAGTTAAAGAGCTCGGTTTCAGCGCAGCTCCTGTTATCCAAACACCAACTGAAGTCTTTTCAGGTTTCCAACCAGGAAAACTGAAACAATTAGCATAATCTTAGTACATCATCCAGAAGAAACTGCTTCTAGGGCTAACTTAGAAGCCTTTCTTTTGTAATTAGATAAGGGAAATTTTATGGGATTAAAACATCTTGAAGACGTGACTTACTTCCGTCTCAATAACGAAATCAACCGTCCTGTCAATGGACAAATCATGCTTCATAAAGATAAGGAAGCCTTGGATGCCTTCTTTAAAGAAAATGTAGTTCCAAACACTATGGTTTTTGATTCAATCAAAGATAAAATCAACTACCTCATTGAACACAACTACATCGAAACAGCCTTTATCAAGAAATACCGTCCAGAGTTTTTGGAAGAATTGTCTCAATTTATCAAAGACCAAAACTTCCAATTCAAGTCTTTCATGGCAGCTTATAAATTTTACAATCAATATGCTTTGAAAACTAACGACGGTGAATATTATCTTGAAAGCATGGAAGACCGCGTCTTCTTTAACGCCCTTTATTTCGCTGATGGGAATGAAGCTATTGCCATCGATATTGCCAATGAAATCATCCACCAACGCTACCAACCAGCTACTCCTTCCTTCTTGAATGCTGGACGTGCTCGTCGTGGAGAATTAGTATCATGTTTCCTGATCCAAGTAACTGATGATATGAACTCTATCGGACGTTCTATCAACTCAGCTCTTCAACTTTCACGTATCGGTGGTGGTGTGGGAATTACCCTCAGCAACCTTCGTGAAGCTGGTGCACCTATCAAAGGCTATGAAGGAGCAGCTTCTGGGGTCGTTCCAGTTATGAAACTTTTCGAAGATAGCTTCTCTTACTCAAACCAATTGGGTCAACGTCAAGGTGCCGGTGTTGTCTACCTCAACGTCTTCCACCCAGATATTATCGCCTTCCTTTCAACTAAGAAAGAAAACGCCGATGAAAAAGTTCGTGTAAAGACCCTTTCACTTGGTGTTGTAGTACCCGATAAATTCTACGAATTAGCACGTAAAAATGAAGAAATGTACCTCTTCAGCCCATACTCTGTAGAACTTGAATACGGTGTGCCATTTAACTACATCGACATCACTGAAAAATACGATGAATTGGTCGCAAATCCAAACATCCGCAAAACAAAAATCAAAGCGCGTGATTTGGAAACTGAAATCTCTAAATTGCAACAAGAGTCTGGTTACCCTTATGTCGTCAACATTGATACGGCTAACCGTGCAAATCCTGTTGATGGTAAGATTATCATGAGTAACTTGTGTTCTGAGATTCTTCAAGTTCAAGAACCAAGCTTGATCAACGATGCTCAAGAATTCCTTCAAATGGGAACAGATGTTTCATGTAACCTTGGTTCAACCAACGTGGTCAACATGATGACCTCACCTGATTTTGGTCGTTCTATCCGTGCTATGGTTCGTGCCCTTACTTTCGTTACAGATAGTTCGCACATCGTAGCTGTTCCTACTATCGACCATGGAAATAGCCAAGCCCACACCTTTGGTCTCGGTGCCATGGGACTTCACAGCTACCTTGCCCAACAATTGATTGAATATGGATCGCCTGAGTCTGTTGAATTTACAAGCATCTACTTCATGCTCATGAACTACTGGACCTTGGTAGAATCAAACAATATCGCGCGTGAACGTGGTATCACCTTCCACAACTTTGAAAAATCAGACTATGCTAACGGAAGCTACTTTGACAAATATGTGACTGGCGAGTTTGTTCCAAAATCAGACCGTGTTAAAGAACTCTTCAAAGATGTCTTTATCCCAAGTGCTGCTGACTGGGCTGAACTTCGCGAACAGGTTCAAGCAGATGGTCTTTACCACCAAAACCGCCTTGCTGTAGCGCCAAATGGTTCTATCAGTTACATCAACGACGTTTCTGCTTCTATCCACCCGATTACGCAACGTATCGAAGAACGTCAAGAAAAGAAAATCGGTAAAATCTACTATCCTGCTGCTGGCTTGTCAACAGAAACCATTCCTTACTACACTTCTGCCTACGACATGGATATGCGTAAGGTGATTGATGTCTATGCTGCTGCAACTGAGCACGTGGACCAAGGACTATCACTCACCCTCTTCATGCGTAGTGACATTCCAAAAGGTCTTTACGAATGGAAGAAAGAAAACAAACAAACGACACGTGACTTGTCAATCCTTCGTAACTATGCCTTTAACAAGGGTATCAAGTCTATCTACTACGTCCGTACCTTTACAGATGATGGTGGAGAAGTCGGTGCCAACCAATGTGAAAGCTGTGTGATTTAATCTTTCCTTGAGAAAACTACTTTTTCTCAGATAAGTGATTCATTCACCCTGCTAAACTAGAATAAGCATCTATACTATGAAATAACAAAAAGTCGGGCTTCCGACTTTTTGTGCGATACTCCTCTAGAATTATGATAAAATAGAAGTAATTGTGAGTTCGCAATACTAAACACAGAAAGAGATTTCAAAATGGAAACTTACTACAAAGCCATTAACTGGAATGCCATCGAAGATGTCATCGACAAATCAACTTGGGAAAAACTGACGGAGCAATTCTGGCTTGATACACGTATTCCTTTGTCAAATGACTTGGATGACTGGAGAAAGCTATCAAATGTAGAAAAAGACTTGGTTGGAAAAGTCTTTGGTGGTTTAACCCTTCTCGACACTATGCAATCTGAAACTGGGGTTCAAGCCCTTCGCGCAGACATCCGTACACCACATGAGGAAGCTGTTTTCAATAACATCCAATTTATGGAATCTGTCCACGCAAAATCTTACTCATCAATCTTTTCTACCTTGAATACTAAGGCTGAGATTGAAGAAATTTTCGAATGGACCAATACCAATCCTTACCTACAAAAGAAGGCTGAGATTGTCAACGAAATCTACCTAAACGGTAGCCCACTTGAAAAGAAAGTTGCTAGTGTCTTCCTTGAAACCTTCCTCTTCTACTCAGGTTTCTTCACTCCCCTCTACTATCTCGGTAACAACAAACTGGCCAACGTCGCTGAAATCATTAAATTGATTATTCGTGATGAATCTGTTCACGGAACCTACATTGGTTATAAATTCCAACTTGGTTTCAATGAATTACCTGAAGAAGAGCAAGAAAAACTCAAAGAATGGATGTACGATCTGCTATACACTCTCTACGAGAATGAAGAAGGTTATACAGAGAGCCTCTATGACGGTGTTGGTTGGACTGAAGAAGTCAAAACCTTCCTTCGCTACAATGCTAACAAGGCACTCATGAACCTGGGACAAGATCCACTCTTCCCAGATTCAGCTGATGATGTCAACCCAATCGTTATGAACGGTATTTCAACAGGAACTTCTAACCACGACTTCTTCTCTCAAGTCGGAAATGGTTACCTTCTTGGTGAAGTTGAAGCTATGCAAGACGATGACTACAACTACGGTTTGGACTAATTCAATTATCCCAGAACTGATAACAAATATCATGGCTTGTTTAAAACAACCATGATATTTTTGTTTTTGTTTTCTTTTGTTTTTTAAATTGATTGATTGAATACTTTATGATAAAATAGTAATAGAAATAGAGGTGATAACGATGTTAAAGCAAGAAAAACTAGATAATATTCTAGAAACGGTAAATACAAAGGGAACTATTACTGTAAAAGAAATCATGACTCGCTTGGATGTGTCAGATATGACTGCTAGACGCTACTTGCAAGAGTTGGCAGACAAGGATCTACTTGTTCGAGTACACGGGGGAGCTGAGAAAATTCGCACAGGTTCTATTTTAAATAATGAACGTTCCAATATTGAAAAACAAAGCTTACAAATCGCAGAAAAACAAGAAATTAGCCGTTTTGCAGGCCATTTAATTGATGAGGGTGAAACTATTTTTATCGGCCCTGGTACGACCTTAGAATCTTTTGCCCGTGAACTTCCAATTGATAATATTCGTGTTGTAACAAACAGTTTACCAGTCTTTCTCATCTTAAACGAACGAAAACTAACAGATTTGATTTTAATCGGTGGAAACTACCGCTCTATCACTGGAGCCTTTGTGGGAACACTAACCTTGCAAAACTTAGCCAATCTTCAATTTTCTAAAGCTTTCGTTAGCTGTAATGGTATTCAGGACAATGCGATTGCGACCTTTAGTGAAGAGGAAGGTGAATCTCAACGCATCGCCCTCAATAATTCCAATAAAAAATACTTACTAGCTGACCATAGTAAGTTCAATAAATTTGATTTCTATACCTTCTACAATATCTCTGATATTGATATCATCGTTTCAGATTCTAAACTGAGCAAAGAAACGTTTGAACAACTTTCAAAACAAACAAAAATTATTCTTTCTAAACCATAAAACTGAGGATTGATAAAAAATAAAATGCGTCATATCAAGAAAATAAGAATCTTGATATGACGCATTTTTGGATGAAGATTTTTACAAGGAGTTTCCTAGATTATTTATGATTGTTGAAACGGCATAAAATCTGAATCAAAGGAGATATTATCCCGTTCTTCAGGACTGATAAAATTTAAAAAGATATTTTTAAATTCTTCCAGCTCATAGTCTGAATGGCAAATCCATTCTTTACCGGTAGAGACATACCATTTCCCAAAATTTTTCAGCTCCTCATTAGTCAAACAAGGTATTTGAAAACATTTATCAAAATTGATAATATAAACTTTTTCATAAATAGATTGGATAAAATCTTTGAACATCTTTTGCCTCACTAGAATTCTATATCTAATTACTCATTCTACTAGTCTATAATCTGACTTTCTGCTACTTTCTTGTACCAGTGAGCTGATTTCTTAGGATAACGTTCTTGAGTTTCAAAGTCTACATAGAAGAGACCGTAACGTTTTTCATAACCGTTTGACCATGAGAAGACGTCCATCAATGACCAGATGAAGTATCCTTTGACGTTTGCACCATCAGCAATCGCATCAGATAAGACCTCTAAGTGTTGTTTGACATAATCAATACGGCCATCATCATAAACAGTATTGTCTACAAACTCATCTTTATAACCAAGTCCATTTTCAGTGATGTAAATCTTCTTATAGTTCGGATAATCTTTCTTCACGCGCATGATTTGGTCATACAAACCTTGAGGGTAGATAATCCAATCCCAATCCGTACGTGGTACATAGTCAGGAGCTACACGACGACCAACACCTTTGATTTGGTATTTAGAGCTTCCTTTCTCACCCTTACCATTATGGATAATTTCAGTTTCTCCATCAAAGGCTTCCATCCAGTCACTCATATAATAGTTGATGCCTAGAAAATCATTCAAGTCTTTCGCAGCTTCTAATGCTGTGAAATCTTCTTCACGAAGATCCAAGCTACCACCATTGACTGATAAGATATGGTTGACGCCTTCCATCGTTTCAGCTGAATAGTGACCTAGATAAGTTGCATCCAAGATAAATTTATTGTGGATGATATCTTCCAACTCAGCTGCACGAACATCTGCTGGATTTTTAGGATCTAAAGGATACTTGGTTGGCAGTGCGTGAACAACACCAATTTCACCTTTATAACCTTTATCTTTATATAGCTTAACTGCACGCGCATGAGAAACCATCATATTGTGGTGCGATTGGAAAACTTTGGCAAGGTCGTACTGAATACCTGGAGGGAATTTTCCAACCAAGTATTGACCATCACCAATTGGCCCAATTTCATTAAAGGTTGTCCAATAGTTTACTTCTGGGAATTCTTCAAAACAGAAGGCAGCGTAGTCTACAAAGTGTTCAATATTTTCACGGTTTAAGAAGTCTCCATTTGAGTGGAGAGCTTCTGGCGTATCAAAGTGATGAAGAGTTACAAAAGGCTCAACATGACGTTTGTGACACTCTGCAAATAGATTATGATAAAATTCAACACCTTTAGCATTTACTTGACCGTAACCAGTCGGGAAAATACGTGACCAGGCAATAGAAATTCGAATACCATTGACACCATACTCTTCTGCTAGCTTGAGGTCAACTGGGTATCGATTGTAAAAATCACTGGCTGGTTCGGCAGTGTACCAGTAGTTATCTTCAAGATACTTATCCCACGCAACTGGTCCTTTACCATCAGTATGTGTAGCACCTTCTGCTTGATAGGCAGCTGTTGCGCCACCGAAAATAAAGTCTTTTGGTAATGTTTTTGTCATTTTTTTCACCTATTTCTTGATTTAAATAAAGTAAAAGTGAGAGGAGAGGAGTCAGTGAGCCATCCTTCTCCATCTCACTTCTTGTACCAAGTCACCGAATTGTAACATGAGGAGGTAAAAACGATAGCTTTTACCGACGAATTAATAAGGCGATTAGGAAATTCGCCATAGCGATTGCCGTAACGATAGGAGACTGTTTCACAGTCCCTATCGTTAATCGAATTGAGCTTGTACGAATGCAAGAGCACCTTTTCCATCACGAGTTAATTTGATGTATTGAGCGCCTTCTGTTTTCGCTAGTTTAATACCGAGCTTATCTGTTTCTGCTTTCATGTCTTCAAAGTTTGAAGCAACTTGAGGGGCAAGGATAACAAGATCAAACTCTGGCAACATTTCACGGTGAGCACCATAGCCACCTGCTGCTGCTTTCACAGGAACATTGTATTCTGCAGCTGCCTTATTCAAAGCATTCGCAAGAAGTCCACTTGTCCCTCCACCTGCACAGAGAACGAGGACATTTGTTTCTTCAGTGATTGTATTTTGTGCTGCTTCTACACCAGCTTTTTCAAGAATAGCATCTGCTTTTGCAGTGTTGAAGTTTGCGGCAACTTTTTCTTTCAATTCATCATTAGATTTACCTGAACGCTCTTCTTCAAGAATTTGTTCATCATATACTTTAAGGAATGGATAGTAAATGACTACGTCAACCACGATTAGAAGGGCAGCAAGAATGAATGATAGAACTTGGAAGTTCGTACCAAGAACTAGACCTAGTGGAGCTGGAGTTGTCCATGGTAGATTAGCAGTAAATGAGTTCATTCCAAGTGTTTCAATAAAGAATTTGAAGATCCAAACGTTTGCGATTGGAGCAAAGATAAATGGAATGAAGAAGATTGGGTTTAATACAAGTGGTGCACCAAACAAGATTGGTTCATTTACACCAAAGAATGTTGGGACTACTGAAGCACGACCGATTGCACGGTTACGTTTAGATTTTGTTAACCACATGAACATGAATGGAACAACCAGTGTCGCACCAGTACCACCCATGGTAACGATAAACATTTGTGTACCAGAAGTAAGAATCTTGTCAGCGTGCATACCTTGTTGGAGAAGGTTCAAGTTGACTTCGGCATTGGCATAGGTAATAGCTGCGATAGCTGGTTCAACGATAGATGGACCATGGATACCAACAAACCAGAAGAAAGCAAAGGCACCAAAGATAATCGTAATACCTAGATAACCATCAGCAGCAGAGAATAATGGTGCAAAGAATTTACCGATTGATTCAGCTACGCTTGCACCAACAAAATGACGAGCTAGTAAATCAAGAGCATAAAGAGAAACAACTGATAGAGTGAATGGAATCACATCTTTAAAAACTTGTGAGATATTAGGTGGAACTTCGTCAGGCATACGAATAGTGACGTTGTTCTTAACACAAACCTTATAGATGGCTACAGTAACAAAGGCAGCAAGGAAGGCTGAAAGCAAACCTTTTGTCCCCAAGAATCCAGTAGCTAGGCCATTTTCGATAGGATCAGCTGCCAACATCAACAAACCAACAATCGCTGCTAACAGTGTTGACATATAGTTGATTTGATTGGTTTTCTCCATGCTACGGTTTACTGAGTCAGTCAATGACTTAGCTGTTGTACCAGCTACCAAGAGAGCCAGAATACCCATAGAATAGCTATAAGGTTTCATCAGAAAGGCTACAACTTCATCAGACCATTTAAAGCCCCATGAGTTTGGTACAAAGGCAATCAAGATAAAAATACTTGAGAAGAGAATAACAGGCATACCTGCAATGAAACCATCACGAATGGCACGAAGGTAGATATTACGAGATAGTTTCTCAAAGAAAGGCTTTCCTTTCTCAATAAATGCAATTAATTTATTCATTACTTAACTCCTCTCTTGTAGAGTTCAATTAAATGGTGCATCAAATCTTTTAATAAGATAGTTGTCATCAAGTGGTCTTGGCCATGCATCATGGTTACACTATAGGCTAAGTCCTCACCTGAAGCTTCCTTAGCCAATAGACTTGTTTGCGCGTGGTGAGCCTCTGCAATGCAAGAACCAGCTTCCTCGACTAAGCTATCTGCTTTCGCAAAATCGCCAGCTTCAGCAGCTTTCAAGGCTTCCAATAGTTTTGAACGAGCATCGCCAGCATAGGCTACGATTTCAAAACCTAACAATGTTACTTCTTCTCTATTCATGATAGAATTCTCCTTAGGTATTTTTAATTAAATTTTTATGACAATAAACGTTGGATATGTAGAACTAGATAAACTCGTTCACTTTTATACAAATCAAGACCCGTATGTTGCGTAATCACATCATAGATCTTGGAACCAATCTCGAACGCTTTTGGATAGGATTGTTTAATATGATCTTCCATATCCAGAAGTGATTGGTTATCATCTCTAGATCTGTCTAAATAATCCAAGAAATAATTCAAATGTATCATAAAACGATCATAGAAATGATTATTCTCTTTGGTTCGTTGAATTGCATAGTCCGTTAAAACTTCTTCAACATTCCTGAGAATTTCTTTCCTCTTATCAATCGACTCCACAAGTTCCACTTCATTTTCACCTTCGGCATTAATGAAATGATAAGCAATCCGAATAATTTCGTCCTCAGGAAAATGATCTGCTAGCTTCTGACGATAAATTTCAAAAGCTTCATTTGCGATTTGAAAAGCGACAGGATACTTAGTGGAAATATCTGGTAGATTACTATCCTTGTACCTTCCTTGTGCTAGAGCTTGGTAAGAACAGTAAATATGATCTGTCAAGGTTACGTAGAGATACTCTTGAATTGGATAATGATATTTCTTTGATAGCTTATCAATGATTTCATAGGTCACTGTGATAAAATCAAGCGGAACATCTTTGAGGAGAGCCATAAAGTTTTCTCTTGACTCTTCTGTCTTCATCCGAAAGATTTTCTCAATATGCTGTTCAGTAATCAAATCTCCCTTCCTCTTTCCAAATGTAATCCCCTTACCAATCACAATCACTTCTTCTCCTTTATCATTTCTGACAAGCGAGACATTGTGATTCATTGGATTTAGAATTCGATACATGTCAACCTCCTTTTATATCTTAAAGGTATATGAGTACAAAAAATGACCACAAATGAACTAGAAAATCAGCCGATTTCTAATTCACCTGTGATCATGCCTAATATTACTTAGTAACACTCACCTTGTATTAACTTGTGATTTAAGTATAGCACAAGTAAGTTATTTTGTAAACCTTTACATAAAACTTTTTTTAAAATTTTTTTAGATTCATGTTCCTAACCTAGGAGGACTTGCTTACACGCGTTCTTTCCATGAAGTCGCTGTTGTTTGAAGAACTTTATTGAGCTCATCAATGTTTTCAAAACCAGTTGTGCGAAGCCATTCGCGAGCTGCTGCTTCACCATCTTTGATGTATGCTTCAACTGATCCAGCCCATGTAGCACGGCCACAAAGAACTCCGTTAAAGTTTGCACCTGATTCATGAGCAAATACAAGAGTATCTTGGAAAAGTTTAGCTGATACACCAGCACTCAAGTAGATGTAAGGCAAGTTAGTTGCTTCATCTTGAGCTTTGAAGAAGGCTGCTGCTTCTTCACGTGTATAAACTACTTCACCTTCAGCGAAGCCTTCAACATATTTAATGTTAACAGGAACTTCTACTTTCAAGACATCAATGTTAAAGCGTGGGTCTGAGAAGACTTTCATAGCACCGATAACTTTGTGTGGTTTTACTTTCGCGTATTCTACAGAACCAGCGTCTGCAATTTTTTCATCATAAGCAAGGATTTCAAGGAAGAATGGGATATCTTCAGCCACACATTCAGAACCGATACGTTCGATGTAAGCTTGTTTTTCTTGGTTAAGTTCGTCTGAGCTATCTACATCATAGTAAAGCAAGAATTTAACTGCATCTGCACCTTCTTCTTTAATACGTTTTGCAGACCAAACATCCAAGCAGTCTGGCAAACGTTTTGTGCTTGTTGTATCATAACCTGTTTTTTCATAAGCAAGGAGAAGACCAGCTTTTGGATCAAGAGCTTTTGTAGCTGGAAGTCCATATTCAGGGTCAAGAAGCATTGATGAAGCGTATTTAGTCAATTCATCTGCTACCAAGACTTTAAGTTCTTCCATTTGAGCCACTGTTGGTTCTTCTGTTTGGTGTTGAGCCATTAGGCGTTTCAAAGCACCACGTTGGTCAAATGCAAGAGCTGAGATGATTCCATTTTCATCAGAAAGTTTTTCTAAGCGTGCACGTTTTTGTTCTGTTAAAGCCATTTTATACCTCTTTTACTATTAATTGATCATATAGAGCTTGATAGTTGGCCATGTTGACATGACCAGTCATTTTTTCTTGAGCATTGAGCATACCAAGGACATTTGCCTTGATGAGTAATTCTGCATCCGATTCTTTATGAAGTAAACCTGAAGAAATTCCAGCAACTGTAGAATCTCCAGATCCAACAGGGTTGACTACCTGAATTCTAGGAATATCTACCTTGTAGAAAGTGTCACCATGTTTGGCAAAGGCACCGTTGGCACCAAGCGAAACAATAATCCATTCAATCCCTGCAAACAAAGGTTCTTGAAGGACTTCTTTTAATTCATGCAAATCCTCAGAAACTTCTCTTCCAAGAAGCTGAGATAATTCCTCATTATTTGGTTTGATGACTGTTGGTTTATGTGGTGATTCAAGAACCGCCTGAAGTGCTACACCAGAGCAGTCCAAGACAACGGGCTTGCCAGCTTGATTAGCAAGTTCTACCAAGCTCGCATAGTAATCAACTGGAAGGCCAGCTGGCAGACTACCTGAGATAGCTACTACTTCAACTGACTTCAAGAGTTTTTTGAAATGTTCCAAAAAGTCTTGACCTTCTTGTTCAAGAACTTCAGGTCCTTTTTCAAGAACTTCTGTTTGGTTGTCACCGTGGAGAATAGCAATACAGTTACGAGTTTCTCCCTGAATTGAGAAGAAATCTTTCTTTACTTGATCATCGATATTTTCAACCAAAAACTCACCAAGTTTGCCACCCACTAAACCAGTAGCAAGAACAGAATCCCCAAATTCTGAAAGTACTCGGGTAACATTGAGTCCCTTACCACCAGCCGTTTTGGTTACATCCACCACACGATTGACAGTATCAATCTTCAACTCATCCAAAGGATAGGAAATATCGATGGATGGGTTCATTGTGACTGTTAAAATCATAGGTCACCTCTTAGTCGTGGTATTCTCCGCGATCCCATTTTTCAAGGAATTCAGTGAAGAAGTTTGCGTCTGTTTGTTGAGCATTGTGACTTTCAAGGTGTTCAATTTTCGCAATCAATTTTTTGTTTTCTTCAGATGGTTTGTATTCAGCATGGATGAAAGCTTCGATGATATCACACATGAGCAATTCACCAGTAATCTTACCACCAAAACCGATAACGTTAGCGTTCAATTGCTCTTTAGCATAAAGAGCTGTTGTCATATCACGAACCAAGGCAGAACGGACACCTGGAACTTTATTTACAGCATTGTTGATACCAACACCAGTACCACAGATACATACCCCAAGATCAGCTTGACCGCTAGTTACAGCTTCCCCTACTTTTTTACCAAAGATTGGGTAGTGAGTACGTGTATGGTCATATGTACCAAAGTCAATGACTTCATATCCTTTTGATTTCAAAAATTCTGAAACCGCCATTTTTTCATCTGTTACGATGTGGTCACATCCAATTGCAATTCTCATTAGTTATTCCCTCCGATTAATTATATAAATCTAATATCATTTATCCTTACTCAAGAAAAATCAAGATTAGCTTAGGAAGCGAGCTGCGAGCATAACTGAGGTTAGCTAAAGTGAGCTGACGACAGATTATCTTGATTTTTGAAGCGTATTAGCACATTTTGTTCAACATATCGACCCTGATTTGGTGACGTCCACCATCGTATTTACCGTTAACAAATCCTTTAGCGATGTTTTTAGCCAATTCATCACCAACAAGTTGTGCACCCATAGTGATCATACGTGAGTTGTTGTGACCACGAGTCATATAAGCTGAACGTTCGTCAGATACTTCTGCAGCAACCATTCCTTTGATCTTAGTTGCGACCATAAATGGACCAGCTCCATAAGCATCAATCACGATACCAAGGTTTTGTTCTTCTTTGTTTACTTCTGCAGCAACAGCAAGAGTCACATCAACAAAGTCTTGACCTTCAGCTGTAACATCCACAACGTGGAAGTTTTCTTTTTCCAAGAAGTCTTTCACAACTTCTTTCAATCTCAAACCTGCAGCATCTGCACCGATAACAATAGACATATTGTATACTCCTTTTATTTTTCTAGGCTAGTAAAAACTTTTATGGTTAGCAGTTTACCTACAAAAAGTTTTCTAGCAGTTTATTGACAAATTGGATTGAATGAGATGAATGACACCTTATTCAAGTTTAGGAAATCAGTTTCCTAGAAATAATCTTTCTCTACGAAAGAGAATATAACAAGTGATTGTTTGTTTGTGACAAACATCATTTGTTGCTTACAAACATAATATACTCCTATTTCTTAAAAAAGTCAACAATTAATGTTTGTTTTTGTGTTTTTTTAATTAAAAAATTTCGATATCAAAACCAATTTGATCCACTTGACCAGGTTCTAGGAGACGAACATTCTTCTTATCTTCTAGATGATCTCCTTCTTCAAGGGATGTTGACAAGCCAGACCAGGGTTCAAAAGCAATGAAAGGACCTTTATTCAAAGTTGACCAGATAATGAGATTTGGAAACTCTGCAAAGTTCACTTTCAATCCCTTATCATGTTTACGAGAACGAAGGGCAATTGTTCTAGATTGCAATTCATCTAAGGTGACTGCATCAGTGCTGAAAAGATCATAGCTGAGGTCTAATTCTTTTTGACCTTCTAGCCATGGACTTCTATCTTGAAAATCAAGCATACCTGTTTCTGGGAAAGGACGTGGAACAGAGCAAGTCTCTTCTTTTTCAAACTCTAGATAATAATCTTCATAGACTTCATCATCAAGCAGAGGACAATTAAATCCTGGATGTCCACCAATAAAGTAAGGCATGACCTTGCTAATTTCTTTATTAAATATTTTGTATTGAGTCCGCACTGTCTTTCCAGTAAGGATATAAGTGATTTCTAAGCGGAAATGATAAGGGTAGTTCTGATAGCTATTCTCATCGTCTTCAATTGCAAAAGTTACACTATTATCTGTCTGTTCAACTAATTCAAATTCTTTCTTACGAACCAAACCATGACGAGGAATCTTTCCTTTGATTTCTTGTCCATTATCATCTATATAAAGTGCTGTATCCTCTCTCAATGAACCACAAATGGGGAAGAGAACAGGAGCTTGTCCACTCCAATAAGTAGCATCTCCTTGCCACAAATACTCAACTCCCTCGGCATCTTTTATAGAAGAAAGAGCCCCACCAAAACTGTTAAATTCAACTCTTAATTGTTCTGATTTTAATTCAATTACCATGATTTTCTCCGATTTCTTGATAGTTTATAAAAAACTAGGTTGTCACTCCTAATGGTATGACAACCTAGTTTCAACAATTTACATTTTATAGGAGCGCATTATTTTGCTTTTGCTGCGTACTCTTCGTTACGTTTAATCATTTGTTTTCTGTACCATGCAAAGATACCGATATAGAATACAAGGAAGACTACTGCACCAAGGATTGCTTTGATATCACCAGTTGTAGTGTTACCAATTGACCAACCAAGAAGTTTTTCGATTGGTCCTTCAAGAGTTGAGTGAGTGATCAATTGAGTTTGGCTCACACCTTCTGGGAAGGCACCTACACCTTTAGCAAGTTCTGTTGCAAATGGTGCGATAAGCGTACCTGAAAGAAGGAAGAGTGGCAACAAGAGTGTTCCGAAGATAATCATACGGAGCAATTTACCACGTGTTACAACCAAGAGAGCTGGAGTAACACCCATAGCGATAATACCTGCAAGTGGCAAGATACCATTTCCGACGTTTGAAAGAAGCACTGCTTCAACCAACATGATTGGTGCAAGTACGTTGGCACAAGCCCAGATTTCAGCACGACCAGCGATGAATGGCCAGTCAAGACCGATGTTGAATTTACGTCCTTGAAGACGTTTAGTAGCAACGTTTGTAATACCTTGTGAAAGTGGTTCTACGGCGGCGATGAACCAAGAACCGATTAGTGAGAAGAGTTCCAAAGATACACCGGCTGTCAAACCAAGAGACAACCAACCTTTGATAACAAGTTCCCATTTATCAGCGCCTTCAACACCTGCAACTGGATGTGGAGTACCCATCAAACCGATAACGATACCAAGGATGAAACCGATGAAGAATTTAGAACCCCAGAAACCGATTTTCTTGTTCAATTTAGCAGCGTCAAAGTCGTATTTATCAAGACCTGGGAAAAGTTTTTCAAAAATCTTATCCAAAACCATGATAACTGGGTTCATCATGTAGTTCATGTGAGTTGAAGTCATTGGTGATGAACTTGGTGCATTAAGAAGGTCATCAAATGTAGGTTTCATCAAGTCAGAGTTGATGATTTTAAGAACCCCAACAAGAACAACTGCTGCAGTCGCGATAAAGAGTGAAACTCCTTGGCTAACGCCATTGTTGTCTGCATACCATTTAATCAAAAGACCTGTGATAGACAAGTGCCAGATATCGAAGATATCAACGTCAAGTGTATCAGTTTTCTTCATAGCAAGCATCACTACGTTGACAATCAACATGATGAGCAAGAAGTAAAGTGTCCAAGCAGAGCCCCAAGTGATTGTAGCGAGTGGTGCCCAACCAACGTCGGTGATGTTCAATTGAATACCAGTATTCTCAACGAATTTTGCAAGTGATGCTGAGAAAGCACCATTTAGCATACCGATGATGGCACCGATACCAGTAAGAGCGATGGCAAGTTTGATACCACCTTCAAGCGCTTTGGAGAATTTCACTCCAAAAAGTAGAGCCAATACTGTCAAAATGATCAGCATGATGATTGGCCCACCCATATCCAAGATAGGTTTGAACAGCTTATTGGCTAGTTCGATAATGACATCCATAATAGTTCCTCCCTTTTTATAGTTATATGAATGTTAACAAATTAAAATTAGCTTAACCCGTGTTCTTTGATAGCTGCTTCAATATTATCAAATACTGGAGCACTCATTGCTGGGATACGGAATAAGATTGGTCCAGCTTCGATAACTGGAATACCTGGGTCAAAACCAAGATCTGTTGCAGCAATTGGTGTAAAAATGTCATAACCTTTGATAAGGTCTTCATTAACGTCTTTTACCATAACTGCATCACAGTGAACATCAAAACCGCGGTTTGAAAGTTCTTCTTCAAGAGCACTTTTAATTTGGTGGCTTGAGTTAACACCTGCACCGCAGGCAGCAAGAATTTTAATCATATGGATTTCCTCCGATTTAATATTTTTAATAGACAAAATTAAGCAATTGCTTCAGCAATATAAGCATAGAGGGCTTCTGGTTCAGAAATTTTTGATAGGTCTTCAAGATGACTATTTCCAGTAAAGAAGTCCATCAACTGAGCAAGAATGTTCGTTTGACTTGAACTTGAGTTATTAATGATAAAGAAGAGCAAGGATACTTCTACTTCCTTATCTGGCGCAATCATATTGTGGAAAGTCACTGGTTTTTCTAATCGAACGACCACAACTTTTTCGGCTAGATTATGAACAATATCTGTGTGAGGAATAGCCACATTCGGCAAATCCTTACCCAAAAATTCCATATCTAGGCCAGTTGGAAATGACTTTTCACGCGTGATCAAGGCTTCACGATAAGTTGGAGTTACGATTTCTCGTTCTTCCAATAAAGTAGCAACCTGATCAAAGAGATGTTCTTGATTATCCGCTTCTAAGCAAAACACAAGGTTTTTGTCAAAGAAATGATCTAATCCCATAAGGTTTTCCCTTCTTTCCATTAACTTTATGCTATAAGTATAACACTATATGAAATCGTTGTCAATAATTTTTTGTTGTTTTTTGTCCTTTTTTCAATTATTTTGTTTATTTTTATATTTACAACCAAAAACAAACATTTAAAACAAACACTTTAAACGATTTAATCCTATTATAAATGCAAAAAAACAGGCCTATTTAAGCCTGTTTTACTATTGATTCTTATGTAAGTTTCCTGTGAACAAGAAAAACAATTATGATAACTTATTCTTCATCCATGCTCAAGACGCTAAGGAAGGCTTCTTGTGGAACTTCTACTGATCCGATAGCTTTCATGCGTTTCTTACCAGCTTTTTGTTTTTCAAGCAGTTTACGCTTACGAGAAACGTCACCACCATAACATTTAGCAAGTACGTTCTTACGAAGGGCCTTGATATCAGTACGAGCGACAATCTTCTGTCCAATAGCTGCTTGAATTGGCACCTCAAATTGTTGGCGAGGGATGATTTTCTTAAGCTTATCAACGATGAGTTTTCCGCGTTCGTAGGCAAAGTCCTTGTGAACGATAAAGCTAAGGGCATCCACCTTGTCTCCATTGAGAAGGATGTCCATTTTGACCAGCTTAGAGGGGCGATACTCTGACAATTCGTAGTCAAAGCTTGCATAACCACGTGTTGAAGACTTAAGCTTATCAAAGAAATCAAAGACGATTTCAGCCAGTGGAATTTGATAGATAACATTGACACGGTTATCATCAATATAGTCCATAGTCACAAAGTCACCACGCTTGCGCTGAGCTAGCTCCATTACAGCTCCTACGAACTCCTGTGGTACCATGATTTGCGCCTTAACATAAGGCTCTTCAATGGTCGCAATCTTGGTAGGATCTGGGAACTCAGATGGGTTAGACACATCCATAGACTCACCGTCGGTCAAATTAACTTTGTAAATAACAGACGGAGCTGTCATGATGAGGTCGATATTAAACTCACGTTCCAAACGTTCTTGGATAACATCCATATGGAGAAGTCCAAGGAAACCACAACGGAAACCAAATCCAAGTGCCTGAGATGTTTCTGGTTCAAACTGAAGACTAGCATCATTCAGTTGTAATTTTTCAAGGGCTTCACGCAGGTCATTGTACTTGTTTGACTCGATAGGATAGAGACCCGCAAAGACCATAGGATTCATCTGTTTGTAACCATGTAATGGCTCTGCCGCAGGATTGGTTGCCAAGGTAACGGTATCACCCACACGAGTGTCTTGAACCGTCTTGATAGAAGCCGCAATATAACCAACGTCACCAGTCGCAAGGAAATCACGACCAACTGCTTTGGGAGTAAAAATACCAACTTCTGTCACATCAAAGGTCTTACCATTGCTCATAAGCTGAATCTTATCACCAGGTTTGACAACCCCATCCATGACACGAACTTGGAGGATAACCCCACGGTAAGCATCGTAAACAGAATCGAAAATCAAGGCCTTAAGTGGTGCCGTCACATCACCTGTTGGTGCTGGTACTTTTTCTACGATTTGCTCGAGGATTTCTTCAATCCCAATACCAGCCTTGGCAGAAGCCAAAACTGCTTCACTGGCATCCAAACCAATGACATCTTCAATCTCTGTACGCACGCGCTCAGGATCTGCAGCAGGTAGGTCAATTTTGTTAATGACTGGCATGATTTCCAAATCATTGTCCAAGGCTAGATAAACGTTGGCAAGGGTTTGAGCCTCAATACCTTGAGCGGCATCGACCACCAAAATAGCACCCTCACAGGCAGCGAGCGAACGTGAAACTTCATAAGTGAAGTCTACGTGCCCCGGCGTGTCAATCAAGTGGAAAATATAAGTTTCGCCATCTTTTGCAGTATAATTCAGCTCAATGGCATTTAACTTAATGGTAATCCCACGTTCTCGCTCTAGATCCATGCTGTCCAAAAGTTGAGCTTGCATTTCACGGCTTGAAACCGTCTCTGTTTTTTCCAAAATGCGGTCTGCTAGAGTCGACTTTCCGTGGTCAATATGGGCGATAATAGAGAAGTTACGGATCTTCTCCTGTCGTTTTTTCAATTCTTCTAAGTTCATGATTCTCTTCCTTTCAGGGTATCTATTTATTATAAATTGTTTTTGACATTTTGACAAGACCATACCCTGCTAGGAGTACTAATCTTCAGCAACAAAGCCCTCATTTTCGATAAAGTGGTGTTCTGTCATTCCTTGGTCTGTAAAGACAATCCCATGAAGGACACCACCATAGACAGCTCCTCCGTCCATTCCAATCTTGCCATCTTCTGTAGTCCAAAGCTCAGCAGTACCACGCTCTTGCTTTAACAAACCATAGACTGGTGTGTGACCAAAGACAATGCTTTTCCCAGTATGATTTTCTGCTTCGTGGAATGGTTTTCTGAGCCAGACTTTTTTATAATCTGTGGTTTCATGCCAGTCGTCTAAGGTCAAATCAATACCTGCGTGCACAAAAATATACTTGTCTGTCTCTACCACAAAAGGCATTTGACGAATGAATTCGACCAAGTCTGCTGCTTCGGTAGCAACTCGCTTGGCATCCTCAACTCCATCAACTGGTGCATCCAAGGGACGACCTAGGATAGAGTTAATGGTTGTATCTCCACCATTACGGCGATAGTGATCATAGCTTTCTTCTGGATCATCGAGCCATGTCAAAAACATATACTCGTGGTTTCCTGATAAACAGATAGCCCCTTGATTGTCCACTAAGTCCTTAACCATCACTAGAACACGGCGACTATCTTCACCACGGTCAATCAAATCCCCTAGAAAGAGCAACTGGGTCTGACCATCCCATGTTTTGAGAAGGTCTTCCAGCATCCCAGCTTTTCCGTGAACATCTCCAATTACATAATAGTCTGTCATCTTATTTCTCCCTGTTTCTCAACAATTCTCTGGCTTGCGTCAGGGCTGCTTCCGTCACATCATCACCTGCCAACATCTTGGCAACTTCCTCCACTCGCTCTTCAACCGTCAAAAGACGAACAGTCGAAACCGTTGAATGCTCATTACTAATCTTCTCAATAAAGAATTGATAATCTGCAATCGCAATCACTTGTGGCAAGTGGGAGATAGCTAGAACCTGACCATGTTGGCCAATCTTGTGAATCTTCTGTGCGATGGCTTGAGCTACACGACCTGAAACTCCTGTATCCACCTCATCAAAGACAATGCTGGTCTTGCCTTCTTTACGAGAAAAGGCAGACTTAATAGCTAGCATGAGACGAGATAATTCCCCACCAGATGCAACCTTAACCAAGGGTTTAAAGTCTTCGCCAGGGTTGGTTGAAATGTAAAACTCGACCATTTCATTGCCCTCACGACTGAATTTGCCCTTGCTAAAACGAACCTGAAACTGGGCTTTTTCCATATAAAGATCTTGAAGCTCTTGTTTAATCTCTGCTTCTAGCTGCTGAGCTAAGTCATGACGAGCAGATGCAAGCTGGCCTGCCAAGTCGACAAGATTAACTTCCAATTTCTTGAGTTCGGTTTCCATATCCTCAGATGAAAGGTTATTTCCTGTCAAGAGATTGTATTCTTCCGTAATCTTGGCGAAATAAAGCAAGACATCGTCTACAGTCCCACCATATTTACGCGTAATGGTATGAAGGAGGTCCAAACGATTCTCAACCTGCATAAGACGATTGCCGTCAAAATCAAGGTCCTCAATGATAGCTTCCAGACGTTTGCTAATATCTTCTAAGACATAGTAGGTCTCAGACAAAGAGCTTGAAATTTCACGGTATTCAGGGTCATACTCTTCGACACTTTCCATGTCATTCATGGCTGAACGAACATTGGCCAGACTTGAAAAATCTTCATTGTCCAACATACTGTAGGCATTGGTCAGCGTATCCGCAATATTTTTATGATTGAGAAGTTTATCACGCTCCTGATTGAGAGCCAGATCTTCTCCGGCTTGCAAGTTTGCTGCCTCAATCTCTGCCATTTGAAATTCCAACATTTCAATACGAGCCTTGTGTTCCTGTTGGTTTTTCTTGACTTCCAAAACCTGCTTACGCATTTTTCGATAGGCATCAAAACTCGTTTGATAGGTTTCTTTTAGGTCCCAAAAAGCTACGTCACCGAATTCATCCAACATCTGGATATGCAGTTGAGGGCGCATTAACTCTTCTTGGTCATGCTGACCATGAATATCTACCAGATGTTGCCCAATAGCACGCAAAACAGACAGATTAACCATCTGGCCATTGACACGACTAATACTACGACCATTTTGCAAGATTTCTCGACGGATGATAATTTCATCACCCATTTCCAAACCTTGCTCATCAAAAATTTCCTGTAAAAGGCGACTATTCTCAACTGAGAAAAGCCCCTCAATCTCTGCCTTTGGCGCACCATGACGAATAACATCTGTCGTCGCACGAGCCCCCAACATCATATTCATAGCATCAATGATAATCGACTTCCCTGCACCCGTTTCACCAGTCAGGACAGTCATCCCCTTTTCAAAATTGAGGGAAATAGCCTCAATAATGGCAAAGTTTTTTATCGAAATTTCAAGTAACATATAGACCTACCAATTTTTTACTTGTTCAAAGATTTCCCCTGCTAGACTTTCACTTCTGGCAATGACTAAAATCGAGCTATCATCAGCTAAACAGCTAAAAATTTTGTCCGCAAAAGTCTCGATTAACTGAGCTTTCACAAAGGCTGTATTTCCTGGGATGACTTGGAGATTGATCATCTTGTCCATCAATTCTGCCGATTCGATATTGTCTTCAGCCAGTTGCAAACTTTTTACGATTGATTTTGGCAATTCATAGACATAAGTGTTGTCTCTCAAAGGAATTTTGACAATACCTAGTTCTTTGATATCTCGTGATACCGTCGCTTGAGTGGCAGTGATGCCTGCTTCTTTCAAATGTTCTACGATTTCTTCTTGTGTACCGATTTGATAATCTGTCACAAATCGTCTAATTTTTTCAAGTCTCTCTTTTTTATTCATTTTTAAATTGACTATGCGCCCTCTCTACTATTTCTTCAATTTCAGCAAGAACCTGATTACTTGCTGACTCTTCTTTTTTCAAATACGCTAAAAATTCAATATTTCCATGCCCACCTTGGATGGGAGAAAAGTCCAAACCAAGGACTGAAAAACCTTCCTCTACTGCCATAGCTGTTACAGATTCAAGGACTTTCTGATGGACCTTGGCATCGCGAATAATTCCATTTTTCCCAATCTGCTCACGTCCTGCTTCAAACTGAGGCTTAACTAGAGCCACAACCTGACCTTGAGCTGCCAAGACTCGATGCAAGGCCGGAAGGATCAGACTGAGAGAAATGAAACTCACATCAATACTGGCAAAGCTCGGTTCCTTTTCGAAATCAGTCTTTTCAGCATAGCGGAAATTAAACTGCTCCATGCTGACAACCCGCGGGTCTTGGCGTAATTTCCAAGCCAACTGATTGGTGCCGACATCGACTGCAAAGACTAACTCAGCACCATTCTGTAACATGACGTCGGTAAAACCTCCAGTAGAGGCCCCGATATCAATCGTTGTTGCCCCTTCCACTGACAATTCAAAGACCTGCAATGCCTTTTCCAGTTTCAAGCCACCACGACTGACATACTTGAGTTTCTCGCCCTTGAGTTTTAGCTCGGTGTCATCTGGAATTTTCTCTCCTGGCTTGTCAAACCGTTCTCCATTAAGGACTGCTACGACTAGACCAGCCATTACTCCACGCTTGGCCTGTTCTCGCGTTTCAAACAAGCCCTGTTTATAAGCTAGTACATCCACTCTTTCCTTAGCCATTGATTCTCAAACTTTCTACTACTTTTACAATCGATTCTGTTTCAAAGGGAACCTGCTGAGCAATTTCTTCTAATTTGGCATTAGCTTGATCCAGAGTTTGGTTACAAAAGGCAATAGCCTCTTTCAAGCCCAACAAGGCTGGATAGGTTGACTTTTCTGCCTGCAGATCCTTTTGAGGTGTCTTGCCGATTTCCTCAAAACTAGCTGTCACATCCAGTACATCGTCTCGAACTTGAAAAGCAAGCCCAATCAATTCACCAACAGTTTTCAGCTTTGCCTGCATTTCAGGTGACAATTCGGCTATAATAGCAGCTGCTTGGAAGGGATAGGCTAGTAACTTCCCAGTCTTATTAGCATGAATGGTCTGAAGTTCTTCCAAAGACAAGTGCTGGTGTTCACCCTCCATGTCCAAAACTTGCCCTGCCACCATTCCCAGACTACCTGAAGCAAGCGATAAGTTGGCAATCAAGTCCACCTTGATCTGACTTGGCAAATCTGCCTGCGCTATCAAAGCATACGGATCTAGGAACAAGGCATCACCAGCCAAAATCGCCATAGCTTCACCGAATTTCTTGTGATTGGTCAATCGTCCCCGACGGTAATCATCATCATCCATAGCAGGAAGATCATCATGAATCAAGCTCCCTGTATGGATCATTTCCAAAGCAGCAGCCACCTGCGCGTGAGCAGGTTTGATAGCAACCTGCAAGGCTTCCAGAACTTCTAACAAGAGAAAAGGCCGAATACGCTTGCCACCAGCATGAATGGAATAGAGAACAGACTCTCGCAAACTAGAGGCAAACTGCTGGTCTCCATAAAAGTCTTCCAAGGCCGACTCGACAAGAGCTAATTTTTCTTGCTTTTTCATTCAAAATCACTTTCTGTTCCATCTTCTTGCATGACCTTAACTAAGGTCTTTTCAGCCTTGTCCAGCGTCGCTTGGAGTTCTTTTGACAAGACCATACCCTTTTGAAAGGCAGCAATCGCATCTTCCAGAGCAATTTCACCATTTTCCAAACTTTGAACAATGGTCTCCAGTTCTGCTAGATTTTCCTCAAATTTCTTTTGTTTTGACATCTTTAACCTCTAATTCTACTCGACCATCTCGCATCAAAAGCGTCACTTGGTCTTTTTTCTTCAAACTCTCAACCGAATCTACAACGGACTCTTCTTTTTTGACAATAGCATAACCACGCGCCACAATTCGACTGGTATCCAACATCAACAAGGCTTCTGAAAGTCGCTTCACTTCAGCAACCTTGGCATCATAAACCAGAGCCATTTGGCTACGGAGGAGCTTATCCAACTGGCCTAAACGGTCTTGATAGCGTTGGATTTTGGTAACAGGTGATAATTGTACCAGTCGATGTATCCTTGCTTGGACGACTTGTTTGTTATCAGAAATCCGTGTTCGCAAACTTTGTTTCAAACGCAATTGCAGTTGATCCAAGCGTTGCAAATAGCCATCATACAAGCGCTCTGGCTGTCTAAAGATAACAGAATGACTGCATTTTTTCAAAGCTTCTTGTTTCTTCGATAGGACATTTCGGACTGCTGTTGCCATTCGTTTTTCCTGATTTTGCAAATGAGCTAATAGATCCAACTTGGTCACAGGTGTTGCTAGTTCAGCTGCAGCTGTTGGCGTCGCAGCTCGTCTATCTGCCACAAAATCCGCCAAGGTCACATCTGTCTCATGTCCCACACTAGAGATAACTGGCAAACGAGACTCAAAAATAGCTCGTACCACAATTTCTTCGTTAAAGGCCCAGAGATCCTCGATGGAACCACCACCACGACCAATAATGAGCAAATCCAAATTGTCCCGTTGATTAGCACGCGCAATATTTCTAGCAATTTCCTCCGCAGAACCCTCACCTTGAACCTTAGTCGGATAGAGGAGGATATCGACACCTGGAAATCGCCTGCTAACGGTCGTGATAATATCTCGAATAACGGCTCCACTGCGACTGGTTACTACACCAATTCTCTTAGAAAATTGGGGCAGAGGTTGCTTGAACCTCTCTTGAAACAGGCCTTCTTCTGCCAATTTTTTCTTGAGTTGTTCAAACTTAATCGCAAGCGCCCCAACCCCATCAGGCTCTGCCTTTTCAATGATAATGGAGTAGCTTCCACTTGGCTCATAGACCTGCACACGCCCAATCACATTGATCTTCATCCCTTCTTCCAGGTCGAAACCTAATTTCTGATAAATTCCAGACCAGATGGTCGCTTGAATAACTGCATGGTCATCTTTTAGGGAGAAATATTGGTGAGTAGGTCGTTTACGAAAATTGGAAACTTGACCAGTTAAATAGACCCGTTCCAAGTAAGGGTCTTTATCGAATTTCATTTTCAGATACTTGGTCAAAGTTGTTACCGATAAATACTTTTCCATCTCCACCTACTATTCATTTTCTTGCTCTTTCATGGGTATTATTATACCAAAAATATGCCTAAAAATCTCCATTTATGTACCATTATGAGGGAAAAATAAAAAAGGAGGCAAAGCCTCCACATCTGATTATTTGCTGTTTCGAGCTTCTTCCAAAATCTTTTCAATCTTGGTTGTCAACAGGTCAATAGCCACGGTATTGCTGACCCCTTCAGGAATGACGATATCAGCATAACGCTTGGTTGGTTCGATAAACTGATGATACATAGGTTTAACCACACCTAAGTACTGGTCAATGACGCTATCAAGGCTACGGCCACGCTCTTCCATATCACGCTTGATCCGACGAATAATGCGCACATCATCATCTGTATCCACAAAAATCTTAATATCCATCAAATCGCGCAGGCGCTTATCCTCCAAGACCAAAATCCCCTCAACGATAAAGACATCTTGAGGTTCTTGACGATAGGTCTTGCTACTTCGTGTATGCTCTGTATAGTCGTAAGTCGGAATGTCCACCGGACGCCCTGCCAACAATTCCTTAATCTGCTCGATCATCAAGTCTGTATCAAAGGCAAAAGGATGGTCGTAGTTGGTTTTGACACGCTCTTCAAAGGTCAAATGAGACTGATCCTTGTAGTATGAATCATGCTCAATCATGGAAATCTTTTCATCAGGAAAATGCGATAAAATGGCTCTTGAAACACTGGTCTTACCACCACCAGAACCACCTGTCACTCCGATAATGATTGGTCTATTTTGCATGCTATCCTCCGTTTTTTTATCCGTCGTCTATTCTATCATAATTTTTGCAAAATTTATAGTCTGGTTTGAATAGTCTAGGGGAAACAACACTCCCTACACCCCAGTTAGATCAGCTAAAAACCTTCCTTGGCTTGTATAAATTGTCTCGCTTTTCTAGAATAGCTAGTAATTTATCATCTTCAAAGGCAGCTAATTCTTGTTCTGTTTGTTCGAGTTCGATAAAACGACCAAAGCGCACTTCTGCAGCCTCTTCTTGAGTTAGGAAAACTTTGACAAGGTCGCCTGTCCCAATCTCTAGAGGATGAAGAAAGTCCAATTGACCAGCCTCCACTTTTTCAGCAATTTCTTCCAAGGTAAGAGCATCTTCTAGTTGCAAACCAGCTGCACTAGTACGTGTTAAGTGAGACATATGGGCCGCATAACCCAATTTTTCTCCCAAATCAACAGACAAGGTACGGATGTAAGTCCCCTTGCTGCATTTCACACGAAAAGTAAAACGTGCTAGATTCCCCTCATAAGAAATCGGACTTGTCCGCTCAAATTGATAAATGGTCACCTGACGTTCTGGACGCTCCACTTCTTGGCCAGCACGCGCATACTCATAAAGCTTGCGACCATTGACCTTTACAGCCGAATACATAGGTGGAATCTGGGTAATAGGCCCAGTCAGACTGGCGATTGCTTCATCAACAAGCTTTTCATCCAAGGGCGATAAAACAGGTGTCTCTGCGACCACTTCCCCACTAGCATCCTCTGTCGTCGTGGAATAGCCCAGAGTGATTTTCCCCTCATAGACCTTGCCCTCATCCTGCATAAACTCGACCATGCGTGTTGCCTTGCCAACCGCAATGGGCAAAACACCCACCACATCCGGATCCAAGGTTCCACCATGACCAATCTTCTTGGTTCCCAAAATCTTACGCAGTTTAAAAACCGCATCATGCGAGGTCATGCCCGCTTCTTTTTTTAAGTTGATAATACCGTTCATTTTTGCTTTCTAATTCCCTTTTCACTTTACATCAACATATTCTATCTTAGACAGATTTTAAAACTATATCAGCTTATTTTTCTAAATACTTCCTAGCTTCCTGAACATAAAAGAGCTCTGGATTTTCATGGACGATACTTTCAAACAAACTACGGGCACGAGCTTCATCTCCTTTTAATTGGGCATTGAGAGCGCCGTAATAAGAAAACATGATTCGAGCTAGCTTACTTTCTGGCTCAGTAATGTTAAAGTAGTCGTTCACTTCTTTATTGAACACAATATCTTTTATGGCTTGGGCTTGAGCAACAAGTGTAGCTTTGCCTCCTTTAAAATCTGGCGCCTTGGACAATTGTTCCTCAAAGAAAGCAATATCTTGCACATCTTGGAGATGAATGGAAACTGTTAATAGTTCAAAGCTTGATATTAAAAACGCAGGGGTTCTGAATCTCTTCCAAATTTTTTTCAAATCATATTTGGACATATTTTCCTTGGCAGCTTGAAAATCTCCTTTTAAATAAGCCACTCGACCTTGGATAATTTGGTAATTCTCACGATATGTTGCCCTAAAGGGCTTAATAGATTTTTCTGATTGAACTCTTAACATGTCTTCATATAGCTTAAGATCAATAGAATCGTGTAACACTAGAACAATAACTTTTCTAGATACAAATCTTAAATAAAATACAAAGACGAGAACTAAAAAGTCAATAACTAATAATATGAGTCCCAATATTTCCAAATTGCTTTGAAATATTAAAAATACTGCCATCACATAAATATCCAAGACTAAAAATAAGCAAATTAGAATAACCCTATCAAGTTGTAAAAGAGTGTTTTCTGTCGCCCTACTTACTATTTTTTTTACTAATTTCATATATTACTCTCATTTCACTGATTCTAAATATTTTTTCGCTTCCTGAACATAAAAGAGTTCTGGATTTTCATGGGCAATGCTTTCAAACAAACTTCGGGCACGAGCCTCATCTCCTTTTAGCTGAGCATTGAGAGCTCCGTAATAAGAGAACATGATTCGAGCTAATTTATTTTCTGGTTCGGTGGTGTCGAAGTAGCCTGTAACTTCTCCATTGAGTATTTTTGATACTGGTTCAATTAAATCCAACATTCTATTTTTATCAATTCTTTTAATTTTTTCCCAATCATAAGAAACTAAAAGTTTAGAAATTTCATCCGTCTCCCTTAAATGAAGGTATGATAATGATTCTATAAATACGATGTTTAGTTCATAAATACGTTTCAAATTCAATTTAGAACTTTTAACTCTTATTCGTTCAGCATATTGGATTGCCTCACTAAAATTCCCTTGATAGAAAGCACACCTAGCTAAACCCAGATTTAAGGCATTTAAATTCCCTGTTTTATTATCAGGCCGCCTTTCATAAGTTTCAGTTAAAAGAGAAATATATTTTATAAAATTCACTTGCTCGTATAAAATAACTTCTGCAACGTGATTTACTAAAAAATGAGTTATTACAACGATAATAGTCAGTAATGTTAGAAATATGAGCAATAATGTAGTAACGACGGTTGATTTTACGAATAATAAACTAATTGCTGTTGCTATAATTATCCAACGTAGATAAAATAAAATAAAAACCTCCAGTATGCTGCAGATTCGAACTGATGACCAATTCGAGATATTCTTAGAAATATTATCTAACATAAAAAACTCCTATAAAAAATTACAAACTAATTTATATAAACAAACTAGCTAAATGAGCTAGCAAAGTAGCTCCAGCTTTTAAGAAAAATTAATTCAATTTTATCAGCTGACCATGTTCTAATAATTTCTATAGTTCTTTTCATATAACACTCCTGTTTTTAAGATAATCTCACTCCCCCTTCAGTGCTTCAAACTTCGCTTTCATGGTTGGATTTTTACGTGTCAATTTCTTGACAGAGACATCTTCCAGCTTATTATTAGCCAGACGGAGTTGGTTTTCAGATGTTGTTAGGAACTTTTTAACCTCTTCCATCCGTTTTATGGCCTTGTCGATTTCATCGATTGCCTTACCAAAGTTGGTAGAAGCTGAATTATAGTTCTTAGCAAATGCCTGTTTAAAGGCATCCAAATCTTCCTCAAAATGCGTAATGTCTATATTTTGCTCGCGAACTAAGGCCAACTCCTGCTTGTATTTTAAGGAATTAAGAGCAGCATTACGCAAGAGTCCAATCAACTGGATAAAGAATTGAGGACGAACCACATACATCTTTTCATACTCGTGGCTGACGTCAACAATCCCCGTGTTAAAGTAGTCATTATCGGCCTCAAGCATAGTCACCAAAACCGCATATTCACAGTTCTTCTCCCGACGGTCCTTGTCCAATTCCTTGTAAAAATCTGCATTCTTGTGCTTCTTCTCTGTTCCGTCAGCTTCATTTTTCATCTCAAACATGATGGAAATGATTTCAACACCATTTTCATCACTCTCGCGGAAGATAAAGTCGCCTTTGGAACCACGCGCAGAGACCTTATTATCCTTCTCAAAGTAAGCATTTGGAAAGGCAAAACTGCGGACCTTGTTAAACTCACTCTCCGCATAGTGTTCCAAACTTTCCCCGATAGCTTTTGTAGATTGTTGAGCTTTGAAATTCTTATAAAATTCGACTTGTTCACTGGCTGCCTTGAGCTGGGCTTCGTAGTTTTGCTTAACAGAAGCCAAAGATAACTCATTTTCCTTTTCTTGCAAAAGTAGCTGATTTTTAACCTGATCTCGTTCTTTTTCTAGGTCAGAAAGGGTCTTTTGCAGTTGATTTTCATGTTCCAAACGCAAGGTGGCCAATTGGTTTTCCAAGGCCTGTACTTCCTTATCCTTAGCCAATAAGGCCTGATTGCTTGTCTGTTCAACCTCTTTCTTGGCCAATTCTTTTTCTGTATCAAAGTTTTGGATTTGACTCTGTAATTGCGCAATTTCTTGGTCTTTTTGAGCTAGTTTAGACTGTTGCTCATTCATGGCCTTTTGCTCAGCCAAGGCCAGTTCCTGCTTCATGCGATCGTGTAGTTCCTTATCAAACTCTGCTGTTCTCACTTGGGACAAAAGTTCAACATACTGACTTTCATTTACTGTAAAGACTTCCCCACAGTTGGGGCATTTGATTTCGTTCATATCGTTCCTCTTTCTAGACTTCTGTAACCATTATATCATGCCTGAAGGAAAATCAAAAACAGTGAGTCGAAACCCACTGTTTATCTTTTTTTACTTTAAATTTTTTCCAAGGCCAAGCGCAAATCTTCGATCAAATCATCTACATTTTCAAGTCCAACAGACAAGCGGATTTGGTTTGGTGTGACACCTGCTGCTTCTAGGTCTTTTTCTGACAATTGACCGTGAGTGGTTGTTGCTGGATGGACAACAAGAGATTTAGCATCTGCTACGTTTGCAAGGTCAGAGAAGATTTCCAAACTATCAATTACCTTGCGAGCTTCTGCCTCCCCACCTTTGACATGGAAGGTAAAGATTGAGCCCACACCTTTAGGCAAGTATTTCTCAGCCAAGGCATGGTAAGGACTATCTGCAAGTTTTGGATAATTGACTTTTTCTACCTTAGGATGGTTGACAAGGAAATCAACAATTTTCTCTGCATTTTGCACATGACGTTCGACACGAAGAGAAAGTGTTTCCAGTCCTTGAAGCAAGAGGAAGGCATTAAATGGTGACAAGGCTGCACCTGTATCACGAAGCAATTGGACACGGACAGCGATAATAAAGGCTGCTGCACCCACATCACGAGTATAGCTCAAGTTGTGATAGCTTGGATCCTCGTCAACAAATTGAGGGAATTTCCCTGAAGCCGCCCAGTCAAAACGACCACTATCAACGATCACTCCACCAATAGTCGTACCATGGCCACCGATAAACTTAGTCGCAGAGTGAATGGCAATATCTACACCGTGAGAAAAGACATTAATCAAGTAAGGTGTGGCAAAGGTATTATCCGAAACAAGTGGAATTTGGTACTTATGAGCAATCTCAGCCAATTTTTCCAAGTCAGGAATGTTTATCAAGGGATTCCCCAAGGTTTCAATCAAAACTAGCTTGGTATTGTCTTTGATCGCTGCTTCTACTTCCTCCAAATTATCAACATCGACAAAGGTTGTTGTGATCCCATAACGAGGAAGGGTTTCTTTCAAGAGATTGAAAGTTCCACCGTAAATAGTTGAGGCTGCTACTACATGGTCACCAGCGTGGGCAAGTGCCAAAATCGTATAAGTCACTGCGGCCATACCTGATGCTGTTGCAAGAGCTCCAACACCACCTTCAAGAGCAGCAATTCTTTCTTCAAAAGCAGCTGTTGTAGGGTTGGTGATACGAGTATAAATGTTCCCTGGTTTTCTCAAGGCAAAAAGATCTGCACCTTCCTGCGTGTCATCAAAAACAAAAGATGTTGTTTGATAAATCGGCACTGCACGAGACTTGGTAGCTGGATCCACAACTTGACCAGCATGCAGTTGCAAAGTTTCAAATTTAAAATCACGAGTCATAAGGCGACCTCCAAATAGTTTGATTAAAGATATTGTAGCACCTTAAGGTATAGTTTACAAATATTAGTTTTCTATATTTTGATATAGTAAATAACTATTACCTTATTTTAAAAATGAAAAAAGCACGACTCAATCGTGCTCATTTTCTTAATCTACATAAGTATCTTCATTTTTATTGAGGAAGGCATATGGAAGACCCATCAAGAGGCCTCCTCCGATAAAGTTTCCGATGAAGGTTACACCCCAGTGGCGAAGCATATTTCCAATACCGAAGTTGGCAATTGAGTCAGCAGCAACACTGAATTTTACAATCGCGAAAGAAGCAAAGTTCGCAGCAATGTGCTCGTTTGTTAAGAATACAAACATGTAAATCGCTGATAAAACGAGCCATAGTTTAGCACCACCATCTTTGACCAAAACAAATGAAAGAATCGCAATATTTACGAAAATATTTGCCAAAATCGCCTCAAGCAAGATTAATTCATTTGAACGGCCTAACTTCATCTCAACAACCCCTGAGATGAAACTATCGTGAGTCAGATTTGCATAGGCTGCCGAATGAGCAAAGCCCCAACCTGCTATTAAAGCTCCGATAAGGTTGAATAAGGTACAGTAAAGTAAAATCTCAGCCGTTTTTCTCCAAGAAATTTTTTTCAAGAAACTACCAGCAGTCAAGAACATCATGTTTGATGTTACCAACTCAGCATTCAAGAAAACAATGTAGGCCAAGCCCCAAGCAAAGACAAATGGGAAGAGGAAGCGTCCACTACCTGGTGCAATTTTATTAATCAAGTCAGCCCCAACTGCACCAGCAGCAGTACTGAAGGTTAAAAATGCACCTGCGAACATAGAACGAATCGCATACTTAAATTTGCTTTGACTATAAAGACTTTCCTTCTTCTTGCAAGCAAATTCAATCTTTGAGATAAATTCTGAAGAAACCATAATAAACTCCTAAAATTTTTTTACCTGATAATTATATCACAAACTTTAGAATTAAGGAAACGTTTTCTGTATTTCATAAGAGTTTATTTTGAAATTCAATCTATAAAAAATCAGTAAAACCTAAGATTTTACTGATTTATCTTTAATAACGTTGTTTATATGGTTGATTGAAAGCTGTTAGAATTTCTTCAGGTGTTTGTGAATAATCTTTTGTATCTTTCAAGTCACCTTTTACGATAATACGTTCTGTCGCATCATAGTCAACACAAGTTACAAGTGTGATTTCATCAACTCCAGTACGGTCATCAATCTCATCAACGCGATCTGGAGTCACATGCTTCACTTCACGGATTTCATAGGTATAAACTTTATCCTTATCAGTAAGATAAATTTTCATCCCATTTTTAGCGCGTGATAATGGAGAAAAGAGCATTTGGCTGGCGTTTTCCGCCGTGAAGATGTGAAGGCTCGCAAGGGTATAGTTTCCTTTCCCCATCACTTGATCACGCTTCATTGTACCAGCTCCATAGAAGAGATTGACATTATCAAGCCCCTTAAAAATAGGCAAGTTAATTTCTACCTCAGGGACAGCAATTCCACCGATAACTGGCAATTTTTGCGAATCCCATTGTGAGGATAAGACAGCTTCTGACGAGATGGCTTTTACGGAATCAAAGTCAAAATTCCCTTCTGTATCTTGATTTTCTTCCAATTTTTCTTTTGATACCTGGCTGACTTGGTATTTATTGGTATTCCAAACCATGAACATATCACGAATTTTTGAATTGAAAATCAAAGCTATTGACAAGATGATTAAGAATCCTGCCAAGATATTGATTAGTAAATTTTTACGATTTGTTTTCTTTTTATTCTTTTTATGAGACATTATGCTTCACCTTCTGTTTCGTTTTCTGTCCCAACTTCTTCTTTTTCTGCAGCTGCAACCGTAGTAAAGGTTACAATTTTAGCATCTTGGTCCAGGCGCATCACTTTAACTCCCATAGTTGAGCGACCTGTTTGTGAAATATTGGCAACGTTGGTTCGAATCATGACACCTGTATCAGTGATAATCATCAAATCTTCATCGCCTTTAACGGTCATAAGACCAGCAAGAGAACCGTTCTTTTCTGTAATCTTAGCGGTTTGCATCCCTTTACCACCACGACCTTTAGTTGGATATTCGGTCGCAACTGTGCGCTTACCATACCCCTTTTCTGTGATGATAAGAACCTCGTCCTGGTCTGTAATCACACTAGCACCAACAACTGTGTCTCCGTCACGAAGGTTAACACCTTTCACACCAGTGGCGATACGACTCATACCACGAACGGCTGATTGATTAAAGCGAATTGAATAACCAAACTTGGTACCAATGATAATATCCGTGTCCTCTTCTGTCAGTAAGACATTAATCAACTCATCTTCATCCTTGAGGTTCAAAGCCTTGAGTCCATTCTGACGAATATTAGCAAATTCCTTAACGCTGGTTCTCTTCACAATACCATGACGGGTTGTGAAGAAGAGGTAAGCATCATCACTACGTTCAGACTCAACATTGATGATGGTCTGAATACTTTCACCTTCATCCAATTTCAAAAGATTGACAATTGGCAATCCCTTGGCAATACGGCCATACTCAGGAATTTCATAGCCTTTCAGGCGATAGACACGTCCTTTATTTGTGAAGAAGAGCAGATGATCATGGGTGCTAGTTGACACTAATTCACGAACAAAATCGTCATCCTTAACACCAGTTCCTTGAACACCACGACCCCCACGTTTTTGAGCAGTAAACTCAGCTTGGTCCAGACGTTTGATGTATCCTTTATTAGAAAGAGTGATCAAGACATCAGCTTCTTCAATTAGATCCTCATCTTCAAGACTCAAGACTTCACCGACCATCAATTCCGTACGACGTTGATCACCAAACTTACGCTTGACTTCATCTAATTCATCCTTGATGATTTGAGAAACACGTTCGGGCTTAGCAAGAATATCTGCTAAATCTGCAATCAGAGCCAAGAGGTCATCATACTCAGACTGAATCTTATCGCGTTCCAAACCTGTCAAACGACGAAGACGCATATCAAGAATGGCTTGACTTTGACGTTCAGAAAGCTTAAACTTACTCATCAACTCAGCTTGTGCTTCAGCATCCGTTTCACTAGCGCGGATGATACGAATCACTTCATCAATATGGTCTAGCGAAATCAAGAGACCTTCTAAGATATGAGCACGCGCTTCTGCTTTTTCCTTATCAAAACGAGTACGACGAACAACCACTTCTTTTTGGTGCTCGATATAAGCATCCAAAATCTGACGAAGGGACAAAATCTTTGGTACCCCATTTTGGATTGCAAGCATATTAAAACCAAAGTTGGTTTGCATCTGGGTCATCTTGAAGAGGTTGTTGAGGATAACATTGGCTGAGGCATCACGCTTGACTTCAATAACAAATCGAACACCTTCACGGTTTGACTCATCACGGACTGCTGTAATCCCCTCAATACGTTTTTCCTGAACCAAACGAACAATATGCTCATGCACCTTTGTTTTATTGACCATATAAGGAAATTCTGTTACAACAATACGCTCACGTCCAGTCTTAGTTTCTTCAATTTCAGTACGTGAACGGAGGACAATCGATCCTTTACCTGTTTCATAAGCCTTATGAATACCGGATTTCCCCATAACAAGAGCACCAGTTGGAAAATCTGGCCCAGGCAAGACTTCCATCAAGTCCTTAGTGGTCACTTCAGGATTGTCCATGACCAACTTCACTGCATCAATGGTTTCACCAAGGTTATGAGGTGGAATATTGGTTGCCATCCCAACCGCAATACCAGTTGCTCCATTAACCAAAAGATTAGGAAAACGCGCTGGCAAGACCAAGGGTTCACGTTCATTGGCATCATAGTTATCAACGAAGTCAACTGTATTTTTGTTAATATCACGAAGCATCTCCAGAGCAATCTTGCTCATACGTGCCTCAGTGTAACGCTGGGCGGCAGCACCATCACCATCCATGGAACCAAAGTTCCCATGACCATCTACAAGCATGTAACGGTAACTCCACCATTGAGCCATACGGACCATGGCTTCATAGATAGAGGAATCCCCGTGTGGGTGATATTTACCCATGACATCCCCTGTAATACGAGCAGATTTTTTATGAGGTTTGTCTGGAGTAACTCCCAATTCATTCATTCCGTAGAGAATCCGACGGTGAACAGGTTTCAAGCCATCTCGAACATCAGGAAGGGCCCGCGCTACGATAACACTCATGGCGTAGTCGATAAAGCTCGTCTTCATCTCCTTTGTCAGATTGACATTCACTAAATTTCTATCCTGCATTAATAAATGCCTCATTTCACTATTAGTAATTAACTATATTATACCATAATGTCCGCTATATTTCAGACATCTAAAACCACTAAAACGTTTACATCAAGAACTGAAATGTATATCCGTGACAAAGCTTTTCAAAAGTGATAAAATTGAAATAACTGGGGAAATCCCTGAATAAAATTAAGGAGATGTTTAGAATAATGACTTCAACTAAACAACACAAAAAAGTTATCCTTGTCGGTGATGGTGCTGTAGGTTCTTCTTACGCTTTTGCACTTGTTAACCAAGGAATTGCACAAGAGCTTGGAATTATCGAAATTCCACAATTGCATGAAAAAGCTGTTGGTGACGCTCTTGACCTTAGTCACGCCCTTGCCTTCACTTCACCTAAAAAAATCTATGCAGCTCAATACTCTGACTGTGCAGACGCTGACCTTGTTGTAATCACTGCAGGTGCGCCTCAAAAACCAGGTGAAACTCGTCTTGACCTTGTAGGTAAAAACCTTGCTATCAACAAATCAATCGTAACTCAAGTTGTTGAATCAGGTTTCAAAGGTATCTTCCTTGTTGCTGCTAACCCAGTTGACGTCTTGACTTACTCAACTTGGAAATTCTCTGGATTCCCTAAAGAACGCGTTATCGGTTCAGGTACTTCACTTGACTCAGCTCGTTTCCGTCAAGCACTTGCTGAAAAATTGGATGTTGATGCTCGTTCAGTGCACGCCTACATTATGGGTGAACACGGTGACTCTGAGTTCGCTGTTTGGTCACACGCTAACATCGCTGGTGTAAACCTTGAAGAATTCCTTAAAGACACTCAAAATGTTCAAGAAGCTGAATTGATTGAATTGTTCGAAGGTGTTCGTGATGCAGCCTACACAATCATCAACAAAAAAGGTGCAACATACTACGGTATCGCAGTAGCCCTTGCTCGTATCACTAAAGCAATCCTTGACGACGAAAACGCAGTACTTCCACTTTCAGTATTCCAAGAAGGTCAATACGGAGTTAAGAATGTCTTTATCGGTCAACCAGCTGTTGTTGGTGCACATGGTATCGTTCGTCCAGTAAACATTCCATTGAACGACGCAGAAACTCAAAAAATGCAAGCATCTGCTAAAGAATTGCAAGCTATCATTGACGAAGCATGGAAAAATCCAGAATTCCAAGCAGCTTCTAAAAACTAATTTAGATAGAAATAACTCCTTGAGTCATCAGGGAGTTATTTTTTATCTCTATCTTAACTAAACATTTTATGAAGTTTACGTAAAAAACAACATAACTTTAAAAGCTATCATATCACAGTTTGAGCATAAATCCGAAAACTACCAATTAGATCTATCCTCACGTTACAAAAAGTCTGTAGCAAGCAGTATTTGACGAACTTGATACCGTCGCATTAAATCGAAAGTAAAAAGTTTTGCCCCCTTTTTGCCACCTAGACAAAAAAAGAGCCCATCATACAGGCTAGAAAGCTTGATATGATAGGCTTTTTTTAATTTTGATTAACGTACTGTACGGATACGCATTGTGTTTGTACGAACAGCTTCTCCAACTGGTACACCAGCTACGATAACGATATCGTCACCAGATTGTACAAGTCCTGCTTCAACTGCTTTACGTTCAGCGATTTCGAACATATCGTCAGTTGAAGATGGAGCGTCTGTCAACATTGGGATAACACCCCAGTTCAACATCAACCCACGTTCTGTCAATTCGTCGAATGTCAATGCCAAGATATCAGCATTTGGACGGTATTTAGAGATCAAACGTGCAGTGTGACCTGTCTTAGTAAGAGTTACAACCAATTTAATGTCCATTGAGTTAGTAGCATCTTTAACAGCTGAAGCCATTACTTCTGTCTTAGAGTTACGTTCAAATGAATCTGAGTTCAAACGTCCGTATTCGTTAAGAAGAGTTTGAGCGTTCTTGTCGATTGTAGCCATTGTAGTTACTGACTCAAGTGGGTATTTACCATTTGCAGACTCACCTGAAAGCATTGTTGCGTCAGTTCCATCGATAACAGCGTTAAATACGTCTGATACTTCTGAACGAGTTGCACGTGGTTTTTCAGTCATTGTTTCAAGCATGTTTGTTGCAGTGATAACAACTTTACCTGCAGCATTGACTTTAGTGATAATCATTTTTTGGTAAACTGGAACCATTTCGAATGGTACTTCGATACCCATGTCACCACGAGCGATCATGATACCATCAGCAGCTTCGATGATTTCATCCAAGTTATCGATACCTTGTTGGTTTTCGATTTTAGCGAACAATTGAACATGTCCATTTCCAGTTTCTTCACAGATTGCACGAACTTCGTTAACGTCTTTAGCAGTACGTACGAATGAAATCGCGATGAAGTTGATACCTTGTTCAAGACCGAAGCGGATATCATCGTTATCACGATCAGCAAGAGCTGGGAAAGGAATTTTAGTGTTAGGGATGTTAACACCTTTTTGTTTAGCAATTACGCCATCGTTTTCAACTTCAACTTCAAATTCACGAGTTGCATCATCTTTAGCAACCACACGAAGACCAAGTTTACCATCGTCAACCAAAACTTGACGACCAACTTCAACATCATCATAGATATCAAGAGCACCAGCAACGTTCAATGCAATCACATCACGAGTTGATTTGATTCCTTGTTTAGTCGCAACACGGATTTTCTCACCAGTTTTGTATGAATACTCTTTAGCTTCACCTTCGAACAATTCTGTACGGATTTCTGGTCCTTTTGTGTCAAGAAGGAAACCAACTTTTTTACCTGCAAGTTTTTCTGCAAGTTTAACAGTTGCCATACGCTCACCTTGTTCTTGGTGGTCACCGTGTGAGAAGTTGAAACGGAATGTGTTAGCACCAGCTTCAATCAATTTGGCAATGTTTTTAGCTGAAGCTTCAACATCAAGTTTTTCACCCCAGTATCCGTCATCACCAAATTTTTTACCACCACGGATTTCTACCGCAGGTCCCAAAGTTGCAACGATTTTTACACGTTTATTCATGATTTTTGTGACTCCTTTATATATGACCTTTTTGGTCTTATTAACTAAATTATAAATTATGACAAGCTCTTATTCAAGCTAGATAGCTCAAGGTCAGCCTTGTGTGGGTTGTTAACCACAATCTTACCATCTGCAGTAAGGCTAAACAATGCTCCTTCTTCTGCAGTTCCAAGAATAGGGTTTTCAACCATTTTCTCGTTACGGATACCAACCGCAACACCACCGATACCTTCTTTAAGAAGTTTAACAGCATGTGCACCCATACGTGATGCCAAAACACGGTCACGCGCAGTTGGAGAACCACCACGTTGAATATGTCCAAGTTCTGTCACACGAAGGTCGCTTGTATCCCCAGCTTCTTTTAGTTTTTGACCAAATTCAGCTGCTGACATAACACCTTCTGCCAAGACGATGATGTTGTGTTTTTTACCACACTCATAACCACATTTAATGCTTTCTACGATATCTTCAATCTTGAAGCCTTCTTCAGGAATGATGATTTCATCAGCACCAGTTGCGATACCTGCCCAAAGAGCGATATCACCTGCGTTACGTCCCATAACTTCGATAACAAAAGTACGACGGTGACTTGATGACGTATCACGAATCTTATCGATAGCGTCCATAGCAGTCGTAACCGCTGTGTCAAAACCGATTGTAAAGTCAGTACCAACGATATCGTTATCGATTGTACCTGGAAGACCGATAGCTGGGAAGCCATGTTCAGTCAAACGCATAGCACCGTGGTAAGATCCGTCACCACCAATAACAACTACACCTTCAATCCCGTGTTTTTTCAATTGCTCAATCCCTTTAAGTTGCCCTTCAAGTTGAGCGAACTCTGGGTAGCGAGCTGAGTGAAGGAAAGTACCACCACGAGAAATGATGTCCCCTACTGAAGCTGCATCTAGGGGATGAATTTCACCGGCAACCATACCAGCATATCCATCATAGATACCAAACACTTCCATTCCTTCTGAAATTGCTTGACGAACAACTGCGCGGATGGCAGCGTTCATACCAGGGGCGTCTCCACCACTAGTCAAAACAGCAATACGTTTCATATTGGTTATGCTCCTTTTTCTTTTAACATTCTTACTGATTATACCACATTTACGTTGAAAATTCTTCTATTTTCCGTAATTTTAGCGATAAATCGTTTTCATAACTATTCCATTCAATTTCGCTTCTAATTCATCAGATTTAGCTACAAAATGATGGGGAGAAACAATTGTTCTCTGTTCCTCTTCATACCTGATAATGACTGGGATTGGGCCTTTATACTGGTCTAAAATACGTGACATTTCTTGATCCGAGTCATGATTTTTCACCTGAATCCAAAAGCGCTCAGCCACTGCTTCTCTTATTTCTTGTGCAATCATTTGCAGACGACCGTCACGTGACTGGACTTTCCCTTTAATATAGTAGAAGGCTCCTTCTCTTACTTCCTGAGCAACCTGTCGATATAAATCTGAAAAGAGGGTAACATCCAATTTTTTCTTACTGTCATCCACCTGTAAGAAAGCCATATTTTCACCTTTTTTGGTACGAATTACTTTTATCTTCTGAACTTCAACCAAGATAATAGCATAGCTATTTTCTGACAAATTACTAATAGGAGTAATCGGATAAATAGCCTTACTTGCAATAGCTTGTAGAGGATGTTTGCTGACGCCTACTCCTAGGAGCTCTTGTTCCATGTAGAATTTTTCTTGCTCCGTCCAGTCCTCCGAATCTTGCCAACTATAGATAGTCTCTCCAAATAAGCTTCCTAATACTTTCACAAATTCAAATAGATTAACTAAATTATTGAATACTTTTTTACGATTTTTTTCAAATGAATCGAAAAGACCAACTTTTACCAAAGGTTCCAGCAAGGGAAGTTTCAAATAATTCTCAGGTAGTTTAGCTAAAAAATCTTCAATATTAGAATAAGGTCTATGTTCAATAATCCAAATAGCCAAATCCTTGCTGAGCCCCTTAATCGATTTCAAACCTAGATAGATAGACTTGTTCGCAATTTTATCGTGATAGGGAATAGTATTAATGGACAATGGGGCTACTTCAAAACCTGCTTCCAAGGCATCTGTTACATAATCACTGTTGGCAGAATTCAACATAATCTGATAAAAGATAGCTGGATAATGTGTTTTAAAATAAGCCAACTGGAAGGCCAAGGCTGAGTAGGCATAGGCGTGAGATCTATTAAATCCATAACCTGCAAACTTCTCCATAACATCAAAAACCTGCTCTGCTTTTTCCGCAGTATGACCAGCTTCTATGGAGCCTTGAATAAAGGAAGCCCTCATCTCATGCATGGCAGTGGCATCCTTTTTACCCATAGCTCGACGCAAAATATCAGCCTTCCCAAGACTAAATCCAGCAAATCGCTGAGCAACCTGCATAACCTGTTCCTGATAGAGCATAATGCCATAAGTTGGAGCCAAAATATCCTCCAGCACTGGATCCAGAACCGTCACTTCTTCCTGCCCATGCTTTCTAGCTACAAAATTATTGATATAATCACTAGCACCTGGTCGATTTAGGGAAGTAGTTGCTACTACATCTTCAAAACAGACTGGTTGAACACGCTTAAGTAGCCGAATGGCACCAGGTTGCTCAAATTGAAAGATACCTTTTGTATTGCCAGAAGCAAAAAGAGCTAGCGTTTCTTTATCTTCCAAATCGATTTCTTCAATTTTCAAGTGAATATCTTCTGTTTCAGCAAGCAATTCTTGCATCTTCTGGACAAAGGTCAAATTTCGTAGCCCCAGAAAATCCATTTTCAAAAGTCCACTTGCTTCAACTCCATGAGCATCATACTGAGTCAGTGGAATTTCGTCACCATGCTTTAGAGGGATGTAGTTAGTCAAATCTTGGTCACTGATCACAACACCAGCCGCATGGACAGAGGTTTGTCTTGGATATCCCTCAATCTTGCAGGCAATTTCAAAAGCTTTTTGGTATTCTAACTTACTATTGATTTGCTGACGAAACTGGAGGTTACCCTCATAGGCCGACTTGAGATTATCACGAAAACTGATTTTCTTGGTAATTGCAGATAATTCATACTCTGGAACACCAAAGCGCTTCAAGACATCTCGCAAAGCTTGTTTAGCACCAAAGGTTGAAAAAGTAACGATTTGAGCCGCATGTTTACTGCCGTATTTATTACCAACATATCTGATAAAATCTGGACGATAAATATCTGGGATATCAATATCAATATCAGGCATAGTATAGCGTTCACGATTGAGGAAACGTTCAAAAATCAGATTTTTCTCTACTGGGTCAATCCCTGTAATGTCTAAAGCATAGGAAACCAAGCTACCAACTGCGGAACCTCGTCCCATTCCCATATAATAGCCATTCGAACGTCCAAAACGCAACAAATCCCAGACAACCAAGAAATAATCATCAAAGCCCATATCATGAATAACAGCCAATTCTTGGTCTAGACGGTCTTGATATTCTTTACCAGTTAACCCCTTCTGAGCAAGCCCCAATTCAGCACGTTCTCTCAACTCTTCTACTGCTGGTCTAGCTGGATTAAAGCGAGGCAATTTCAGACTAGTATCCAAGTCATAAGAGATGCCTGAAATAAGCTTTTCTAAATTGTCCAAGGCTTGCGGAAAACGTTCTTGGAATAGTTTCTCTAAAGAACTTGCTGATATAAAAACATCTTGTTTCGAACGCAAAGGGACTTCTCTGAGCGGTAGATTTTCTTTAATCGCTGTTAATACTTGAAGAACTTCTCTATCCTTACTTTCAAATGTATTGACCCGATACAATGGTAAAATAGGATGGTGAAATTCGCTGGCCAGTGTTTCTGGGTAAACCCCTATATAGTAATCACAGCCTAGATTTAACAACTCAAGCTCTTCAAAATAAGGCACAATTACCACAATATCCTCTAGATACTGAGATAGAACTGACCAACTTTTCTCCCCCTGCATCTTGGCTGTTGAAAGTTTCATCAACTGCTGATAGCCCACACTAGATAAAGCTAAAAAGCGCAGATTCACATCCTTATCATCTACAATCACATTCATTTCAAGCCCTAACAAAGGATGAATGCCGTATTTTTTTGTAACCTCTAGAAAGTCGAAAGCCCCATAAAGATTGTCAATATCCATCATAGCCAGATGAGTGTAGCCGAATTCTTTAGCTGCTCTCACATACTTGTCGATTGAAATGACACTCTCCATAAAACTATAGACTGTTTTTGTATCTAGTTGTGCGATCAATTTACACTTCTCCTCTATCGTTCTCACTATATTATACCATTTTCAAAAAGAGAAAGAAAAGAACCTGAGATAGTAAATCTCAAGTTCTTTCTTTATCTTTTTGCAAGTTAGCATTTAATGAAAATCAAAATGATTATTCTTCATCTTCTCTTTTCTTACGAGCAATCAATCCAAATCCACTTAGGGCTCCTAGAAGTCCAAGTGCTGCAAGGCTAGCATGATCTTCTGTACCTGTATTTGGAAGTTCACGTTGACCATCCATGTATTGAGGTGTAGAAGGCGCTACTGGTTGAGCTGGAGTTGTTGGAGTTCCATTATTATTTCCATTGTTATCTCCATTATCTGCAGGTGTTACAGGTTGTGGAGTTTCTGGTTCTGGTTTTGGCTCAGGTTTTGGTTCCGGCTTAGGCTCTGGTTTAGGAGTTGGAGCTGGAGTTGGACCTGGGTATGGAGTTGGATTTGGTGTAGGATCCTTAGGAATGTAGTTGATTGGTGTATCTTGCGTTGGATCACCAGGTACCTCTGGTACTTCGTATCCTTTCGTTGGATCCTTTGGATCAACTGGTTTCAATGGTTGACCTTCTGGGTCTACAGGGATAAATCCTGGTACATAAGGTACTTTAGGTTTATCTGTTCCTGGTTTAGTTGGATCTTTAGGATCGTTTGGATATGTGATTGGATTTGT